>NZ_BAAHYI010000005.1:0-190425 GCF_054657635.1 Halanaerobaculum tunisiense | reverse complement strand
TACGAAGTGAATAAGGTTAAGGCTTAGATTAATATTTATAAAGATAAAGTCTTGAAATCAAGACTTTATCTTTATAATAATAGTTTTAAAATAAATAATAATCTGAAAATTGTAAAAAAGATATATATAAATAAACATACAAAGATTTAGAAACATAATCCAATTTAAGTTAAAATATACATTTATATGAACTTTGGAATAAATTTTGAATTTAACATTAAATGAAAGATAACTTAAGTGAGTTTGATTTAAATATAACTTTATAAGAAGATAAATTAACCGATAAATAAAATTCCAAAATAAGAAAATAAAAAGGGGGGACAATTAATGAGTTCAGATAAAATTGTTAGTTTAGAAGAAGCGTTAAATATGATTGAAGATGGAATGACTGTAGCAACAGGAGGGTTTGTTGGGTTTGGGCATCCTGAAGAAATAACTTCAGCGTTAGAAGAGAAATTTATTGAAACTGAATCTCCTAAAGACATTAATTTAGTTTATGCAGCAGGTCAAGGAGATGGAAAAGATAGAGGTCTAAATCATTTTGGTCACGCAGGAATGGTTAATCGAGTAATTGGTGGTCACTGGGGATTAGCCCCTAAATTGGGTCAGTTGGCTAATGAAGAAAAAATAGAAGCTTATAATTTACCTCAGGGAGTTATTAGCCATTTGTTTAGAAATATTGCAGCAAATAAACCAGGTGTAATTACTCATGTAGGATTAAAAACATTAGTTGATCCAAGAGTGCAAGGCGGTAAATTAAATGATATTACTAAAGAAGATATAGTTTCTTTAATTGAAATTGATGGTGAGGAATATTTACATTATAAGGATATTCCACTTGATATTGCACTTATTAGAGGTACTACAGCCGATGAAAAGGGAAATATTTCTATGGAAAAAGAAGCAATGCCTTTAGAAACTTTGTCTATAGCTCAAGCAGTTAAAAATTGTGGTGGGAAAGTCATAGTGCAAGTAGAAAGAACAGCCCAAACGGGTACACTCGATCCTAAATTAGTAAAAGTACCTGGTATCTTGGTTGATGCTGTAGTAGTGGCTGATTCTGAAAATCATATGCAGTCATTTTCTCAACAGTATAATCCAGCTTATACAGGAGAAATAAAAGCTCCGCTAGATTCTTTAACTCCTTTAGATTTAACTGAAAGAAAAGTAATTGCTCGTAGATCTGCTATGGAATTAATTCCTGATTCAACAGTCAATTTAGGGATTGGAATGCCTGAAGGGATTGCTGCAGTGGCTTCAGAAGAAGGTGTTAGTGATGAAATGAACTTGACGGTAGAAGCTGGTCCAATTGGAGGAATACCGGCTAGTGGCTTAAATTTTGGCGCTTCTACTAATCCAGAGGCTATGGTTGATCAACCATATCAATTTGATTTTTATGATGGAGGAGGATTAGATATAGCCTTTTTAGGATTGGCTCAAACTGATCAAACAGGAAATGTAAATGTTAGTAAATTTGGTCCTAAAATAGCTGGTGTGGGTGGTTTTGTAAATATTACTCAAAACTCTCAAAAAGTAGTCTATTGCGGGACATTTACTGCCGGAGGGTTAGAAGTTGGAGTAGAAGATGGTGAATTAAATATAGTTAATGAAGGTAAGATTCAAAAGTTCTTAGCTGAAGTAGAGCAGATTTCTTTCAGCGGTGAGTATGCCGTTGAAGTTGGCCAAGAGATTCTTTATATTACTGAGCGAGCCGTCTTTGAATTGACTGAGGAAGGACTAGTACTGACTGAGATTGCTCCTGGTGTCGATTTAGAAGAGGATGTAATTGGTCAGATGGGCTTTGAACCGCTTATTGCTGATGACTTACAGGAAATGGACAGCAGAATCTTTACTGCTGAATTGATGAATATTGAACCGGATATTAAAGCTAATAACTAAAAGGAGGTATTAGAAAAATGTTAGGAGTATTTGGGATTCTATTATCATTAGGCTTGCTGATGTACTTAGCTTACAGAGGAATTTCTGTACTAATCTTGGCTCCCATCTTAGCCTGTTTAGCTGCTGTTCTTAATGGTCAGCCGATTCTAGGTACTTACACCCAGATCTTTATGGAAAATCTGGGAGGTTACTTAATTAAGTACTTCCCCATTTTCATGCTCGGGGCCATCTTCGGTAAAGTAATGGGGGTTAGCGGTGCTGCTGATTCTATTGCTAACTGGATTATCGAAAAGATTGGTGCTGAACAGACTATTCTATCTATTGTCTTAGCAACAGCACTCTTAACTTACGGCGGTGTGAGCTTATTTGTAGTTGTTTTTGCTGTTTATCCATTGGGGGCTGCTGCTTTCAGACGGGCAGGAGTACCTAAACGCTTCTTACCTGCTACTATTGCTTTAGGAGCCTTTACCTTTACAATGACGGCTATTCCAGGAACACCGCAGGTGCAGAATGCAATTCCAATGCCTTACTTTCAAACGACTCCTTTTGCTGCACCAGTTTTGGGAGTAATTGCTGCTATCTGTATGTGCGGCGGTGGATTATTCTGGCTTAAGATACGGGCTGGAAGAGCAATGGCTGCCGGTGAGGGTTACGGCGACCATGATGAAGACTTAGAACACTTTGATGCTAGCGAGGTACCTCAAGCTGGAAAGGCGGTTATTCCGATTATCGTAGTCTTAGTCTCGAACTTCTTATTATCCAAAAAGATTCTACCTAATATTGATGCTAGCTATCTGGATAAGCCTAAATTTGGGGCTACAGACTTAGGTTCAGTTTTAGGAATCTGGTCTCTAATTTTAGCTGTATTATTAGGAATTATTGCAGCTATTGTTCTAATGTGGGATAACTTTGATGACTTAAAAGAAACGATTAATGAGGGAGTTATGGGTTCTCTCTTACCAATCTTTAATACCGCATCAGAGGTCGGCTATGGTAATGTAATTGCTTCTTTAACTGCTTTTGTTGTTATCAAGGAATTTATGTTAGGTATCTCTCCGGGGAATCCGCTAATTTCTGAGGCTCTGTCAGTTAACGTGTTAGCGGGAATTACAGGTTCAGCCTCCGGCGGAATGAGTATTGCCTTAGAAGCATTAAGCAGTAAGTATATGGAGATAGCTCAGCAGACAGGTCTTAGTCCTCAGGTGCTACACCGGGTAGCTTCTCTAGCTGCCGGCGGATTCGATACTTTACCGCATAATGGTGCTGTTATCACACTCTTAACGATTACTGGATTAGACCACGAGCAGTCTTATGGCGACATGGCTATGTGTACGCTGGTTATTCCGTTTGCTACCTTAGTCTTAGTTATTATCTTAGGCAGCATGGGAGTGGTATAAAGGTATACTTTAGCAGTTAAAATTGGTCAGCAGTTGAACAAGTTTCTTTCAGTGGAGAGTACGCTATTGAAGCAGGTCAGGATATTCTTTATGTTACAGAACGAGCTGTTTTTGAATTATCTGAAGAAGGAATAGTATTAAAAGAAATTGCTCCTGGAGTAGATCTACAGGAAGATATAATTGGCTCAAATGGGATTTGAGCCAATTATAGATGATAACTTAGAAGGGATAGTTAATATGGCTATTCCTTCAATTTTTAAAGTTGGCCTTTCAACGACTTTGTTAGCAGGGGTTATTGGTTCATCTTCTGGAGGTACTGCTATTGCACTAGAAGTTTTATCAGAGGATTTTTTAGCAATGGGGATCCCTGGAGAGGTACTACACAGAATAATGATTGTAGGTGCTGGTGGGTTAGATAGTCTACCACATTGTGGGGCTGTAATCACTCTTTTATCAGTTTGTGATTTAAATCATAAAGAGAGTTATAAAGATATAGCTTTTAATACTATCTTATTACCTATTGTGGCTTCAATTGTAATCTCTGTGTTCTATATGGTCACTGGTATTTATTAAGATTAAAGGCTTTATTTTGCAAGATAAAATATAGGGGTCAAAATTAGACCTAAAACAGCAAAGACTTTTGCTGATGAAGGAGGTATAGAAACTGATAAACAGCCTCAGGAAGCAATCTGCTCCTGGGGTTGTTTATTTGCTTTACAGGTTAGTTCATAAAGTTAAACTAAACGGAAGGTAATATTAATGAAAGAGATTGTAATAGCTAGTGCATTTTAACTTTCAATTAATATAAGTTCAGAATTCAGTCTAAATATTGTTAATTATTTTTAATTTATGATACAATAGAAATAAAAATAAATCTCTTGCTGACTAAGATTAATTAATTTATTACTTAAATTATAAATGGAGGTCATAATTAGTGAAATTAGATCAGTTCCAAAGTAAAGAAGAGGTTTGGGAATGGTTACAAGCTATAACTGATTCAGTTTATAATTGTATTATTGCTATTGATAACAAAGGAAAAATAATTTTATTTAATGAAGCTAGTGAGAAACTTTTAGATAAAGAAAAGGAAATAGTTCTTGGGAATCATATTAAGGAAATAATACCAGAAACTAGATTAATAAAGGTATTAAAATCAGGAGAGAAAGAATTAGGACAGAGATTAGTACTGACCTATCAAAATAAAAAAATATATTCTAATCGATCCCCTATAGTTTTCGATGGTAAGATAGTTGGGGCAATTGCTGTTTTCCAAAATATAACTAAAATTCAATCAGTTAGGAATGAATTACAAGAGGTTAAAGATAATCTTAATGTGTTGGATACGATGTTAAACGAAGCTTATGAGGCGATAGTGATAGTAGATTCGAATGGAAAAATAACCAAGTTTAATAATGCTTATGAAGAATTTTTAGGGGTTAAAGGGGAAAATGTATTAGGAAAACATATAACAGATGTAATTGAGAATACTCGAATGCATAAAGTAGTTAAAACTGGAAAAAAAGAATTAGGCCATGTGCAAAGAATCCAGGGGAATGAAATGGTTTGTAGTCGAATTCCAATAGAAAAAGATGGTGAGATAGTTGGAGCTATTGGGAAAGTGTTATTTAAAGATGTTAAAGAATTGATGGCTTTATCTCAGAAATTGGAAGGTCTAGAAAATAAGTTGAATCATTATAAGAGTGAAATCAAAAGATTAGAAGAAGCTAAGTATTCTTTTGATAATATTTTAACTAAAAATAAACGGATGAAATATTTAAAAAAATTGGCTAAAGAAGCAGCAGAGAGTAAATCAACTGTCTTAATTGAAGGAGAAAGTGGTACTGGAAAAGAACTTTTTGCTCATGCTATTCATAAAGCAAGTTATAGGAAGTACGCCTCTTTTATCCGGGTTAATTGTGCGGCTATTCCTGAAAATCTTCTGGAATCTGAGTTATTTGGGTATGAAGAAGGTGCTTTTACAGGAGCCAAGAAAGAGGGAAAACCAGGCAAGTTTGAATTAGCAGATGGAGGAACTATTTTTTTAGATGAAATAGGAACTATGCCTTTAGAAATGCAAGTTAAGTTATTACGTGTATTACAAGAAGAAGAAGTTCAAAGAGTAGGGGGGAATGAGACTATTGAATTAGATGTTCGTGTTATTGCTGCGACAAATGAAAAATTAGAAGAAGAAGTTAATAAGGGGAATTTTAGAGAAGATCTTTATTATAGATTGAATGTTATTAGATTATATCTTCCTCCTTTGCGTGATAGATTAGATGATATTCCTCTGTTGGCTAAGTCAATTTTAGCTGATTTGATTAAAGAATTAGAAATGGATTCTAAAGAATTAGCTCCGCAAACTATTGATTATTTAATGGATTATGATTGGCCGGGAAATGTTAGGGAATTAAGTAATTTTATTGAAAGAGGTTTAAATTTAGCTTCAGGAGATATTATTTTCCCAGAACATTTACCTAATATAGGTAGAAAAGATGTTATAGATGATAATCAAGTGGTTTATGACTTTGAAAGAGATGATTGGGATTTGCAGGATATGGTTGCTAAAACTGAAATCGATGCTATTAAACGTGCTCTCAATAAAACAGGGGGTAACAGAACAAAGGCTGCTAAATTATTAGGGATACATCGAACTTCTTTTTATGAAAAAGTAAACCGTTATGGAATAGATATCTCTCATTTTTAAATTATATAATAATATGAATTTATTACAAATCCTGATTAAATCAGGATTTATTTATTTTTTGAGGTTAGTTAATTTATTTGAATTATGCTTTAGAGCAAAATGATGTTATAATAATATAATAGTTGTTTATAAAGAGGAGGTGAATAAAATGTCTGATTTTGTTCATCTGCATAATCATACTGAATATAGTCTCTTAGATGGGGCAGTTAGAATAGATGATTTAGTGGAGCAAGCTAAAGAATATGATATGCCAGCGGTAGCAATTACTGACCATGGAGTGATGTATGGAGCAATTAAGTTTTACCGCCAACTTAAAGAAGCAGGGATTAAGCCTATTATAGGTTGTGAAGTATATGTCACTGCAGATCACCAACAACGTAATTCGCGTCAGAGAACAACAGATCATCTAGTCTTACTAGCAGAAAATAATCAAGGGTATAAGAATCTATTACAGTTAGTTTCGCAGAGTTTTTTAGAAGGATTTTATTATAAACCACGCGTTGATAAAGATCTATTAGCTGAGTATAATGAAGGACTAATTTGTTTAAGTAGTTGTTTAGCTGGAGAAATAGCTAGTGCCATCCAGAATCGCCAATTTGAACAAGCTAAAGAAGCTGCCCGAGATTATCAGGAAATATTCGGGGCCAACAATTTCTTTTTAGAATTACAAGATCATGGTTTATCTGAAGAACAGCAAGTTAAGACAGAATTAGTTAAATTAGGTCGCGAGTTGGAGATCCCTCTGGTAGCTACTAATGATGTTCATTATTTAGATCAGGAGGATGCTGCAGCACATGATATTTTATTATGTATCCAAACAGGAAAAGATGTAACTGCTGAGGATAGGTTACAATTTCCCAACGAAGAATTTTACTTTAAGTCGCCCCAGGAGATGGAGGAACTCTTTGCTGATTATCCGGAAGCTTTGCAGAATACACTCCAGATTGCTCAGCGGTGTAATGTGGATTTAGATTTTGAACAGACGTTACTGCCTGATTATGAAGTGCCTGAGGGAGAAAGCCTTGAATCGTATTTGCGGCAGTTAGCTTACCAAGGGGCAGCAGAGAAGTACGAGCAGATGACTTCTGAAGTAGAAGACAGACTGGAGTATGAGTTAGATGTGATTAACGAGATGGGTTATCCCGCCTACTTTTTAATTGTGCGAGATTTTATCCAGTATGCTAAAGAACAAGATATTATAGTTGGCCCGGGCAGAGGTAGTGCTGCTTCAAGTTTAGTCTCTTATGCATTAGATATTACAGAGATAGATCCCCTAGAGTATGATCTTTTATTTGAACGATTTTTAAATCCCGCTCGAGTTTCAATGCCAGATAACTCATTGCAGTTGCAATGAGATGTCGAGTTAACTGGTAACAGTTAATGATAAGTCTCTTGAATTGCTGGGACTTCCTTAGAGCTTTATAATCCACAGCGTAAGGATGAAATATACCTTAATGTGAAGGAAGAAAAATTATAAAGATTGGAATACCAGCAGCTAAGCTCCTAAAAGGAGAAAGTTCAACGACCAGCTCGAAGGAGCGTAGCCTTAATGATTTTTAAGGCGAAGTGGGAGACACCTTACGAGTTAAGGTGAAGATATGGTCTATTCCCTATTAAATACTGAGAAATCGGGGGTATAAAAGATTGACATTGATTTTTGCTATGAACGGCGGGATGAAGTAATTGATTATGTAACAGCTAAGTATGGCCAAGATAAGGTAGCTCAGATTATCACTTTTGGGACTATGGCCGCTAAGGCTGCAGTGCGAGATGTAGGACGAGTCTTAGGAGCTAGTTATGATAAGACAGATAAAGTAGCTAACACTATCTCTAAGTCACTTGATCTGGCTGAGTCGGAGGAATTACAGAAGTTGTACCAGTCCGATAAGGAAGTTCAAGAAATCATTGATTATGCTCAGCAGATAGAGGGATTGTCGCGTCATGCGTCGACTCATGCTGCTGGAGTGGTAATTACTAAAGAAAAGTTGACTAATTATACTCCGTTATACCAGAGTGATGGTGAGGTAACTACTCAGTATGCTATGGATGATTTAGAGGCACTAGGATTGCTTAAGATGGACTTTTTAGGGTTAAGAACTTTAACAGTCATTGATAAGACTCTAGATTTGATTAAGCAAACCCAGGGTGTAGAGCTTAAATTAGATCAAATTCCTTTTGCTGATCAAGAAGTTTTTGACTTGTTAAGTGCAGGTCATAGTTTAGGAGTTTTTCAGTTAGAAAGTGATGGGATGCGCCGGCTAATTGCTCAGCTAAAGCCAGAAGAAATTGAAGATATTATTGCCCTGTTGGCTTTGTATCGTCCGGGACCATTAGGTAGTGGGATGGTAGAGGACTTTATTGCTCGCCGCCATGGTAATGAAGAGATTGAATATCCTCATCCTGACTTGCAAGAAATTTTAGAACCTACTTACGGTGTGATTCTGTATCAGGAGCAGGTAATGCAGATTGTCCAACAGATTGCTGGTTATTCGCTAGGGGAAGCTGATATTTTGCGACGATCAATGGGCAAGAAAAAGCCTGAGGTAATGCGCAAACATCGTGATATTTTCATTAAGGGCAATGATAGTATTCCTGGAGCAGTAAATAATGGTTATAGCCAAGAATTAGCCGAGGAATTATTTGAGTTAATTGAACATTTTGGAGGTTATGGGTTTAATAAGGCCCATAGTGTAGCTTATGCTTATGTTTCTTATCAGACAGCTTATTTAAAGACTCATTATCCAGTCGAATTTATGGCTGCTTTGTTGACTAGTCAGATAGAAGATAGTGACCAAGTAGCTGAGTATATTACTGAAGTGGAAAGAATGGGGCTTGAGGTATTACCTCCAGATGTTAACTATAGTCAGTCGGGATTCAGTGTAGAAAAAGGAGCAATTAGATTTGGACTACAAGGTATTAAACATGTAGGTCAGAAAGCAATTGAGGAGTTAATTGCTACTCGCGAGGAAGAAGAATTTAAGGATTTTACTGATTTTTGTCAGCGGGTTGATTTAACTACAGTAAATAAACAAGCAATTGAAAGTTTGATTAAGGCAGGAGCCTTTGTTTCTCTACCAGGTTATCGCTCGCAACTATTAAAAGTTTTACCCCAGGTTTATAAACAAGCTCGGAAAGTTCAGGCGGAAGAGAGTAAGGGCCAAACTAACTTTTCTGATCTCTTTGCTACTGATAATCAATTTACAACACTTGATTATGAATTACCTGCTATCGAAGAGTTTACCACTCAGAAGTTATTGGCTTTAGAAAAGGAAATGTTAGGTCTTTATCTTTCCGGAGATCCTCTAGACCAGGTTCTACCACAGATTAAAGTAGATCGCAACCAACAGATTACAGAGTTAAGTAGTGAGGAGAATCAAGTGGTAATTGGAGGATTAATTACCTCTCAACGAGAAGTGATTACTAAAAATCAACGGCAGATGGCTTTTTTAACTATAGCAGATGAAACAGGTGAAGTGGAGGTTATCTCTTTTCCTGATAGCTATCAGGAATATCAGGACTTACTAGAGGAAGAATCTGCAGTGATTATTACCGGTCAACTTAATCAAGAAGGAAAAGTGATTATTGACCAGGTAACAGAGCCAACTGGTAGGCAAGAAGTGGTTCATTTACAACTAGAAGACCCTACTGTAGATAAAATACAGCAGTTAGAGGAAGTATTAGCTAAATATAGGGGGGCTAAAACGACTTATTTACATCTAGTGCTTGCTAGGCAGAGAGTAAGTATCCAACTAGGAGAGCAGTATCAAGTAGCAGAGACTAGTGACTTAAAACAAGAACTAGATGATTTAGCAGTCCAACACTCTTTTTAGCTAATTAGCATATTATATAGCAGGAATTTTATAGGGGGGGCAGATAAAATGAAGATAAAAGCAGAAGTAATTACTAAATTAGAGGAGCGCGGAGTTGAGTTATCTGCTATAGCAGAAGTGGTCTATAAACTACAAAAGCCATATAGTGATAGTTTAACTTTAGAAGAATCTTTACAAGCAGTAGAACATGTGCTGGATAAAAGAGAGGTCCAGTATACTCTATTAACAGGATTGGCCTTGGATAATTTAGCAGAAGAGGACAGATTAGAAGAACCATTAGCTGAGATAATTAAACAGGATGAGCCTTTGTACGGAGTGGATGAGAGTTTAGCCTTAGCAATTGCTAATATCTATGGTAGTGTAGGATTTACTAACTTTGGCTACTTAGATAAAGACAAAACAGGGATTATAAAGGAGTTGGATACAGTACCACATGAAAATAAAATAAATACTTTTTTAGATGATTTAGTAGCAGCAGTTGCTTCAGCAGCTTCAGCAAGAATTGCGCATGAGAAAAGAAATCAGGAACAAGAAGAAACAGAAGTTTCTTAAATTAACTATAAAAGCTAGAATCTAATTATAGGGGGCCTAATAGTGGAAGAAGAAAGTAAAATAGAATCTGTAGTAAAATTAATGATTAAAGGAATCCCTATTGGAATGTCGAATACCCTACCAGGAGTTAGCGGAGGTACTATGGCTTTAGTACTTGGGATTTATGATGTTTTAATTAAGGGGCTTAAAAAAATCAGATTACGGATTATCGGTCCTATTTTCATTGGGGCTGTGGTAGGGGTTTTAGGTAGTTCGAAACTGATTACTTCTTTGTTAGAGTGGTATCCCAATTTAGTTAAATCTTTTTTACTAGGATTGATTTTTGCTTCTAGTAAGATAACTTTAGATCAGGTTAAAGAGTTTAATTTTGTAAATATCATCCTAGGCCTAATTGGTTTAGCATTAGCTTTATTTTATTCAGTAGAACTAGGAGCTACTGGAGTAGCAGCTAATGGATCCTGGTTGCAATTATTCTTTGGGGGAGCAGTTGGTAGTGTAGCTATGATCTTACCAGGAATCAGTGGTGGTACTATCTTGATTATGCTTGGTCTGTATCAGACAGTTTTAACGGGGATTAGTAATTTTAATCTTCCTTTGTTGATTGTTTTTGGGGCTGGAGTTGGTAGTGGATTATTAGGTTTTTCCTGGTTGTTATCTTATCTGTTAAATAATTTTCGTTCTTTATTAATGGCTTTTTTAACCGGTCTGATTTTAGGTTCAATGCGTAGTGTTTTGCTGGGGCAAGTTGGTATAGGGGAGATTATTTGTTTTCTAGGAGGAGTCGGAGTTATTTATTTATTAGCTAGAAAAGGAGAATAGTTCTTGACAGAAATAGGAAAATCATTTATCATTATTACTAAGCTAAGAATTAAATGAACTAATGAGGTGGATATAAATGGAGATGCCAGCTAGAGAAGACCATGTTATTGTTAAAGCCTTAGAAGATGGCGTAACAATAATTGGTTTAACACGTGGTCAACAGACTAAGTTTCATCATACAGAAAAGTTAGATGCCGGCGAAGTAATGATCGCTCAGTTTACCAAACATACTTCCGCTATTAAGATTAGAGGTAAGGCAAAATTAATTACTGAACACGGAGAAGTGGAGTCAGAATAGTTAGTAGAGTTTAGAGCAGAGCTTAGACGAGAAAGTTAGTTGAGTTAGTTAAAATAATATATTTTAGTTGAGCAGAGCAGAGTTAAGTTGAGATAAGTTGAGATGAGCCTAGGGGAGTGGTATATCTATACCTGATTGTAAGGGCCAACAGTCTCAAGTCTGTTGGCCCTTTTCTGTTTTTTGGAACTATAATTACCACATGAGTTGAGTAGAGAGGAGAGGTTAAGTTTGTATCCTACTAAGGAAGAATTTATGGAATTAAGTGCAACTGGGAAGTTAGTTCCTGTCTATAAAGAGTTAATGGCTGATTTAGAGACCCCTGTTTCTGCTTTTAAGAAATTACAGCAAGGGGAATATTCCTTTTTATTAGAGAGTGTAGAACAGGGTCAAAAGCTAGGGCGCTATTCTTTTATCGGGCTTGATCATCATGCTTTAATTAGTTGTAAAGAGGGAGTAATAGAAGTTAGAGATAAAGAGGAAGGACTTATAGAAACCCAAGAGACTACTAATCCTTTAGCTGACTTAAAAAAGTTATTAGCTTCCTACCAAGCAGTTGAAATTGAGGAATTACCAATGTTTTATGGAGGGGGAGTCGGTTATTTAGGTTATGATGCAGTCAAGTATTTTGAGGATCTGCCCCAACAGACTGAAGATGATCTAGAATTACCTGAGATGTTATTTGTAGTTAGTGATACAGTCTTAGTGTTTGATCATCTCCACCATAGTTTAAAGATAGTAACTAATGTTCAAGTTGGTGACCAACCAGCTCTAGATTATAAGGCAGCGCAAGAAAAAATAGAAAGAATAGCAGCTAAGCTGCAGCAACCATTAACTGAATCAAGTCAACCAGTTACCGATACAACTGCTAACTTAGATTATACTTCCAATTTTACTAAACAAGAATTTATCAGTAGTGTTCAACAGGCTAAAGATTATATCAAACAAGGAGATATCTTCCAATTAGTCCTATCTCAGAGACTAGAGATGCCGATTACTACAGATTCTTTTGCTATCTATCGTCAACTAAGAAGATTGAATCCATCTCCTTATATGTATTATCTAGATCTAGGTGATTTTCAGTTAGTTGGTTCGTCGCCTGAATTATTAGTGAGAGCCCAAGAAGGACGAGTAGAGAATAGACCGATTGCAGGAACAAGAAGACGCGGAGCAGATAGCAGTGAAGATCAGCAGTTGGCCCAGGAGTTAGTGACTGATGAGAAAGAAAGAGCTGAACATACTATGTTAGTTGATTTAGGCCGGAATGATGTAGGTAAGATCAGTAAGTACGGAACAGTAGAGGTTACTGAACTAATGGAAGTTGAGTACTACTCTCATGTAATGCATCTAGTCTCTAATGTAGAAGGAGAGTTACAGGCAGATAAGGATGTTTATTCTGCTCTAGAGGCTTGTTTTCCGGTTGGTACTGTTTCTGGGGCGCCTAAAATTCGGGCTATGGAGTTAATAGATCAGTTAGAGCCGACTAGACGAGGGCCTTATGCAGGTAGTATTGGTTACTTTAGTTATTCCGGTAATCTAGATAGTTGTATTACAATCCGGACTATTCTAGTTCAGGATAATACTGCTTATGTGCAAGCAGGAGCGGGCATTGTGGCTGATTCCAACCCTGAGGCTGAGTACCAAGAGACTTTAAATAAGGCTCAGGGATTACTAGAGGCAGTCCACTTAGCAGAGAGGAGTGGTTCTAATGGTACTAGTAATTGATAACTATGATTCCTTTACCTATAATCTAGTCCAATTAATCGGAGAGTTAGATTATCCTGTCCAAGTCAGGCGCAATGACCAGATTACAGTAGCTGAGATTAAAGAACTAGCTCCAGAGCAGATTATTATTTCGCCTGGCCCAGGTCGTCCCCAAGAAGCAGGGATTTCTTTAGAACTAGTTAAGGAGTTGACTGGAGAAATTCCTATCTTAGGTATTTGTTTAGGCTATCAGGCTATTGGAGTAGCTTGGGGAGCAGAGATTATTCAAGCACCTGAGTTGGTTCATGGGAAGACAGATACAATTATTAAGGAAGAAGAATCTACTATTTTAGCCGGGTTAGATCAATTTCAGGCTACTAGATATCATTCTTTAGTTTTAGCTAATGATACTTTAGCTCCTAGATTTACAGTTACTGCTAGGACTAAATCGGGATTGATGATGGCCATTGAAGATCAGGAAGCTCAGTTATATGGTTTACAGTTTCATCCAGAATCAATCAGAACCGAAGCAGGAGAGAAGATGATTAAGAATTTTCTACAAATCAATTGATAATTGAGAATGGAGAATTGAGAGTTAAGTTCAAAATCTAGGTCGAGTTTGAGTGTAAGATTAAGTTTTAGTTTAAGTTGAAGCATTATTGATATATTGTGTCACCGCAGGTGACACAGTTGTCAGCTATCTGCTATGAGCTATCAGCTAATTCAAGACCTTTGAGTTCAACATCTAAATCCTTTAAGATTACTGTGTTTTCAGAGGTTGAACTAGGTTTATAGTTTTGAATTGAAGAATTTGATTTGGCTCACGACAGACCCTACAGGTCTAGAAAACAGACCTTCCGTAATAAAAACCATTTGCAGACAGCTGATAGCTGTGGCACGAAAGTGCCACTTTATATCAATTCTAAATTGTAAATTAAAACTGGGAGGTTGAGTAGAGATGAGAAGAGCAATAGAGAAGGTAGTAAATGAGCAGGATTTATCAGTTGAGGAGAGCCAAGCAGCAATGACTAGTATTATGGAAGGCCAAGCTAGTGAGGCCCAAATTGGTAGTTTGATTACTGCTTTAAGGACTAAAGGAGAGACAATTGAGGAAATTACTGGAGCAGCTAAAGTAATGAGAGATAAAGCAGCTCCAATTGTTACTGACCAGGATTTATTAGTTGATGTCTGTGGGACTGGAGGAGATAGTTTAGATACTTTTAATATTTCTACTACTACATCTTTTGTAGTAGCTGGGGCAGAGTTACCAGTAGCTAAGCATGGTAATCGATCTGTTTCTAGTAAGAGTGGTAGTGCTGATGTACTAGAAGAATTAGGAGTTAATCTGGATTTAACGCCGCAAGAGGTAGGAGAGTGTATTGATAAGATTGGAATTGGCTTTTTATATGCACCTACTTTTCATCAGGCAATGAAGCATGCTATTGGCCCGCGAAAGGAGATTGGAATCAGGACTATCTTTAATCTGTTAGGGCCGTTGACGAATCCTGCTAGTGCTCAAGTGCAATTAGTAGGAGTTTATGATCCTTCCTTAACCGAACTAATTGCTCATACTCTAAAAAATTTAGGAATGGAGGCTGCTTTTGTAGTCCATGGTCTAGCAGGTTTAGATGAATTGTCTACAGTAGGAAAAACCAAGGTAAGTCAGCTTCAAAATGGGGAAATAAAAACTTATTATCTTAGGCCAGAAGAATTAGGTTTAGAGCAGGTTGAACCAGCCGATTTAGCAGGAGGTAAGCCTCAGGAAAATGCTCAGATCACTTATGATCTATTAGCAGGTAAGTCAGGGCCCAAACGAGAGATAGTGCTTTTGAATGCTGGGGCTGCTTTGGTAGCTGCCGGAGAGGCTACAGACCTAGAATCAGGAGTAGACCTAGCTGCTCAGGTGATTGATCAGGGGCTAGCGTTGGAAAAGTTAGAGGAGTTAATAGAAGTTAGTAATCAATATTAACAGCTATCAGCTAGCAGCTGTCAGTCGTCAGCAAAACAAATTCAAAATTATCGGTAAACCTGATGACGATTGTGTGTAAATTGTAAATTAGTTATGCGAGGTGAAATAGATGATTTTAGAAGAGATAGTAGAGTATAAGCAACGAGAAGTAAAGCAGCAAAAAAAAGAAGAACCACTAAGTAAATTACAGGCAGAGATTGATCAATTAGCAACTACTCGTGATTTTGGATCAGCTTTAAAAGAGTCAGGTATGAGTTTGATTGCCGAAGTTAAGAAGGCTTCACCTTCTAAAGGAGTAATCAGAGAAGAATTTCAGCCAGTAAAGATTGCTCAACAATACGAAAAGGCAGGGGCTAGTGCTTTATCAGTCCTGACTGATCAGGAATTTTTTCAAGGCCAGTTAGATTATTTACAACAGATAAAAGAGGAAGTTAAGTTACCTATTTTGCGAAAGGATTTCATTATTGACCCGTATCAGATTTATCAAGCTAGGGCCTATGGGGCAGATGCTATTTTATTGATAGCTGCCATCTTAACTAAGCAGCAGTTAGAAGATTATTTGGAGCTAGCAGATGAATTGAATTTAGATGTCTTATTAGAGGTGCATAACAGACAGGAGTTACAGCAGGCGTTAGAAGTTGATGCTGCTCTGATTGGGATTAATAACCGTGATTTAAAGGTGTTTGAAGTTGATTTGGCTACTACCTTAGCCTTACAGCGCTTAGTTCCGGACGAAAAGATAATAGTTAGTGAGAGCGGGATTAAGGATCGGTCTGATATTGAGTTATTAACTAAGCATAATATTGATGCAGCTTTAGTAGGAGAAACATTAATGAGTAGTGCTGATATTGCGGCTAAAGTGAGAGAGTTGTTGGGGCAAGATTGAAGCTAAGGCTAAGTTTGAGTTTAAGGTTAAGTACAAGATAGGGTCAAAGGGAGGATTAGTTTCGGAGTAAATTTCAGTTTGAGTAGAAAGCTCAAAATTAGGCTAAGGCCAAGATTAAGGTTTTGAATTGATAATTGTAAACTGTAAATTATAAACTGTAAACTAAGATAAAGGATTGATAGATATGGGCCAACCACGTGTTAAAATCTGCGGTTTGACTAATCTAGCTGATGTTCAGGTAGCTATCGAGGCTGGAGCAGATTTAGTAGGCTTTATTTTTGCTGCTAGTCCCCGCCAAGTAACTAGGCACCAGGTAAGTGCTATTTGTGAGCAGTTACCAGCTGATATTAATAAGGTAGGAGTTTTTGCTAATCAGTCTCTGGCAGAGATTAAAGAGGTAATTACTAACTGTGAGCTTGATTATCTCCAGTTACATGGTAATGAGTCACCTGACTTTTGTCAGCAGTTTCAGTTACCAGTCATTAAGGCTTTTCGGATTGAAGATAGAAGTTCCTTAGAGCAATTAGCTCAGTATCAGGTGGATAAGTATTTACTAGATACTTATGTGCCTAATCAATTAGGAGGCACTGGTCAGACTTTTAATTGGCAGTTAGCTAAGGAAGCCCAACAATCCAGAGAGATAATCTTAGCTGGAGGATTAGATCCTTCTAATGTAGCTCAAGCAGTAAAAACAGTAGATCCTTGGGCAGTAGATGTTAGTAGTGGAGTAGAAACTAAACCAGGTAATAAAGATCAGAAACAAATTAAAAGGTTGGTTAAGAGAGTGAAAGGGAATTAGTGTGAGTCGTGAGCTATGTGCTAAAGTCAAGACAAAGTCGAGGTCGAGATCAAGGTCAAGGGCGAGGGCAAGATTAAGTTTGAGTTTAAGGCTAAGAGTACAATATATAAGATAGAGATAAGGGCTAAGGTTTAGGTTAGGTCGAGGTTTTGAATTGAGGATTGAGGATTGAGGATTGAGGATTGAGGATTTAGAACTGTAAACTGTAAATTGTTAATTGTAAATTAATAAGGAGGTTGATGCTAATGGCAATGGATATGAATCAGAATGGTAAATTTGGTGAATTTGGTGGCAAGTATGTTCCGGAGTTGTTGATTCCAGCTATAGAGGAATTAGAGGAAACTTATGAAGAATTAAAAGATGATCCAGAATTTCAAGCTGAGTTGGATTATTATCTACAGGAATATGTAGGGCGGCCTAACCCGTTATATTATGCCGAGCGGTTAACAAAAAAATTAGGTGGAGCTAAAATTTATCTTAAGCGCGAGGATTTAAATCATACTGGAGCCCATAAGATCAATAATACTATTGGTCAGATTTTATTAGCCGATAAGATGGGGAAAGAAAGAATTATTGCTGAGACTGGAGCCGGGCAACATGGAGTAGCTACAGCTACAGCAGCTGCTATGTTTGGCCTGGATTGTGAGATTTTTATGGGCGCAGAGGATATAGAAAGACAACAATTAAATGTATTTAAAATGAGGCAATTAGGGGCCAAGGTTACTCCTGTTACTCAAGGAACAGCTACTTTGAGTGATGCTGTAGATGCAGCAATTAGAAATTGGGTTCAGACTGTGGAGAATACCCACTATATTATTGGTTCGGTAGTTGGGCCTCATCCATTTCCAACAATGGTGCGTGATTTCCAAGCAGTTATTGGTCAAGAAGCTAAAAAACAGATCTTAGAAGCTGAAGACCAATTACCTGATTATTTAGTTGCTTGTGTAGGTGGGGGCAGTAATTCTATAGGCTTATTCCATCCTTTTGTTAATCAGGAAGAGGTTGCAATGATTGGTGTAGAAGCAGCTGGAGAAGGTGTTGATACTACCAAGCATGCTGCTACGATGACAGAAGGAAGTAAGGGTATTTTACATGGTTTTAAAAGTTATGTCCTCCAGGATGAAGAAGGTCAGATTCAACCGGCACATTCTATTTCGGCTGGTTTGGATTACCCAGGAGTTGGCCCGGAGCATAGTTATTTAAAAGATAGTGGGCGAGCAGATTATAAATCTATTACTGATGATGAAGCTGTAGAGGCTTTCCAATTATTATCCGAAGTAGAAGGAATCATCCCTGCTTTAGAGAGTTCTCATGCTCTTGCTTATATTAGGAAGTTGGCCCCGGAATTAGATCAGGATCAAGTAATTATTGTTAACCTTTCTGGTCGGGGCGATAAAGATGTTTATACAGTAGCAGATGAATTGGGAGTTGAACTTAATGAGTAGGATTCAAGATACTTTTAGTAGTTTACAGAAAGAGGAGGCTAAAGCCTTTATTCCTTTTTTAATGGCTGGAGATCCTACATTAGAGCTGACCAAAGAGTTAGTTTTAGAAGCTGAAACTCAGGGAGCAGATATAATTGAATTAGGAATTCCTTATGCTACTCCTTTAGCTGACGGGCCAACTATTCAACAAGCAGGGCAGCGTAGTTTGGCCCAGGGGACTAACTTAAGTGATATATTTACTTTAGTAACTGAGATCAGACAAGAAAGTGAAATACCACTTATTCTAATGGGCTATTATAATTCAATTTTTAATTATGGTTTAGAGGAATTTGTTACTAAGTGTGAAACAGTAGGAGTTGATGGGGTGATCATTCCTGATTTACCCTTAGGTGAAGGCCAGGAGTTAAGAAGTTATAGTAACCAGTTGGATATTATTTTACTAGTGGCTCCTAGTAGTCCAGAAGAAAGAATTAAAAAAGTAGCTACTTCTTCGGAAGGATTTATCTATGCAGTATCTACTCTTGGGACTACAGGGGCTAGAGCCGAAGTATCTACTCAGATAGAAGCAGTTGTCCAACAACTTAAAGAAGAAACTACTACTCCTGTAGCAGTAGGTTTTGGTATTTCTACTCCTCAACATGTAAAGGAAGTAGCTGGTTTTGCTGAGGGAGTGATTGTTGGGAGTGCTATTATTAAGCGGATAGAAGCTAATCTGGATTTAGTACCTGAAAGTAGTTATGATTTGGTTAAGCAGGTAGGAGAATTTGTAGGAGAGTTAAAGGAACCATTAAAATAAAGAGATCTAAGTTAGGTATAAAATTTTGAAAATAATGTTAAGCAAGTTGCATTTTGAGTATTTTGTGTTATAATATGACCAGCAGTGTCTATGGGCTGGTCATTTTTTATGTTTAATGTGTTTTGTATAGTAGTTTTGTTAATAATAAGTATAGGTATAATAGAATGGGGTGCTAAGATTTGTTAAAAGATCTATTTAGCAGCAAATCAAAGTATGTAACTGTAGAACAAAACCGACCTTCTCGTCGTAAAGAAGAGGATACAGATAAAAAAGAAATGCCAGATGATTTATGGACCAAGTGTAAAGAGTGTGAGGAAATCATCTTCAATAAAAAGTTGGCTAAGAATTTAAAAGTGTGTCCTGAGTGTGGATTTCATTTTAGGCTAACTGCTACTGAAAGAATTTCTTTATTGGTAGATGAAGGTGTCTTTGAAGAATACGATAGTGATTTAGAACCAGGTAATCCACTAGATTTTCCTAATTATGAGCAAAAGATTGATAAGTACCAGGATAAGACAGGACTCAAAGATGCTATAATAGAAGGAATTGGAGAATTAAATGGTTATCGAACTTCTTTAGCTGCTCTTGATTCTAGGTTTTTGATGGGCAGTATGAACTCAGTAGTAGGAGAAAAAGTAACTAGAGCAATTGAACGAGCTTTAGATGAGGACTTACCGCTAGTAATTGTAGCTGGTGGTGGCGGTGGTGCTAGAATGTATGAGGGTATGCTTTCTTTGATGCAAATGGCTAAAACAAGTGCTGCATTACATAAATTTGACCAGGCTGGAGGATTATTCGTTTCTGTTTTAACTGATCCTACTTATGGTGGAATTTCAGCTAGTTTTGCTTCCTTAGGAGATATTAATATTGGAGAAGCAGGAGCTAAAGTTGGTTTTGCAGGACCAAGAGTAATTAAGCAGACTATTAATCGAGAATTACCAGAAGGTTTTCAAACATCTGAATTTTTAGAAGAGCATGGAATGGTAGATAAAGTAGTTAATAGATCTGAATTGAAAGATTTAATTGATAAAATTATAGATCTTCATTATCCTAGAGGTGACAAATAATGGGTAAACATTTAGATTTCGAAAAACCTCTGATTGAATTAGAAGAAAAGATTAATGAGTTGAATAGTTTCATGAAGAAAAAAGATATTGATTTAAGTGATGAGGTTGAGCGGCTAAAAAATAGGGCTGATAAGTTACGTAACGAAATATTTTCTGATTTAGAGCCATGGGAAATTTTAAAAATTGCTCGGCATCCTGAACGTCCAACAACATTAGATTATATAGATTTGATATGCGAAGATTTTATTGAATTGCATGGAGATAGAGAATTTAGTGATGATAAGGCTCTAGTAGGAGGGATTGGAAAGATAAATAGTACTCCAGTTACCATTATTGGTCATCAAAAAGGAAAGAGTACTAAAGAAAATATTGAGCGTAACTTTGGGATGGCTCATCCAGAGGGATACCGTAAGGCTTTACGATTGATGAAGCAAGCAGAAAAATTTGGGCGGCCTATTATTTCCCTAATTAATACTCCAGGTGCTTATCCTGGTATAGGAGCTGAAGAGCGGGGACAATTTGTAGCAATCGCTGAAAATATGATGGAGATGACAGGAATATCAGTTCCAATTATTATAGTAGTTACTGGTGAAGGAGGTAGTGGTGGAGCCTTAGGTATTAGTGTTGGTGATAGAGTATTTATGTTAGAATATACTTATTATTCTGTATGCAGTCCTGAGGCCTGTGCTAGTATTCTGTGGAAGGATGCAGATGAAGCTGAAGCCGCTGCTAAAGCATTAAACTTGACAGCCAGAGATTTATTAGAGTTAAATATTATAGATGATACGATTGCTGAACCTCCTGGAGGAGCACATAAAAATTATCAACGTAGTGCTCAATTATTGCGAGAGAGAATTTTACAAGAAATTAATAAATTACAAAGCCTTGATACAGAAAAATTATTAGAGAAAAGATACGAAAAATTTAGAAAGATGGGCCAAGTTAAAAAGCAAGCAGAAGAAGAAATTACTGAATAATGAGTACTAAGTATTAGGGAGGTTATATAATGAATAAGATAGGAGTTTTAACTAGTGGGGGGGACGCCCCAGGTATGAATGCTGCTGTTAGAGCAGTAGTTCGGAAAGCCCTTAGTGAAGATGTTGAAGTTATAGGAATCAAACGGGGTTATGCGGGGGTAATTGACGGTGATTTTACTAATCTAACTCGCGATTCTGTTGGAAATATTATTCAGCGCGGAGGAACTTTTTTACGTTCTGCTCGTTGTGATGAATTCAGAACTAAGGAAGGCCGCCAAAAGGCTGCTGAAAAGTTACGTGATGAAGGAATTGAAGGGTTAGTAGTAATTGGTGGTGATGGTTCTTTTACAGGAGCTAAGTTATTAAGTGAAGAAACAGGTATTCAGACTATTGGGATTCCGGCTACTATTGACAATGATATTGCTTGTACTGATGATTGTATTGGTTACGATACTGCTATGAATACAATTATTGATGCTATTACTAAAATTCGGGATACTGCTAGTTCTCATGAGCGTGCTTTTGTAATTGAAGCAATGGGCCGGCACTCTGGATTCTTAACCTTAGCTGCTGGATTGGCTGGGGGAGCAGAATCAATCTTAGTACCTGAAGTGGACTTTGATATGAATGAGGTTTGTGAACAAGTCCAAAAAGATTATGAAGCAGGTAAGATTCATAGTATTATCTTAGTGGCTGAGGGAGTAGAATTTGGTGATATAGATTTTGAAACTAATAGAAATCCTGATGAAAGTCCTGCTTTTGTTGTAGGTAGAGAGATTAATGAACGAACCGGGTTTGAGACTAGAGTAACAATTTTAGGTCATATTCAGCGTGGTGGTACTCCAACTGGTCGTGATAGATTATTAGCTAGTAGATTAGGAACTGCTGCAGTTAGCCAATTATTAGCTGAGGAAAGTAATAAAATGGTTGGTTTAATTCATAATCAAGTAGAAGTAGCTCCTATTGAAGAAGCAATTCAAGGAAATAAAAAGCTAGATATGGAATTATACAAATTAGCTAAGATTTTAACTTAATTAAGGAGGAATTATTAATGAGAAAAACAAAAATAGTCTGTACAATCGGTCCTGCTAGTGATGACCGAGAAACATTATCAGATTTGATTGATGCGGGGATGAATGTAGCCCGACTTAATTTTTCCCATGGTAATTTTGAAGAGCATGGAGCTAAGATAGATAAGATTAGAGATTTATCAGAAGAAAAAGAAGAACCAGTTGCTTTATTACTAGATACTCAGGGGCCAGAGATCAGAATAGGAGAGCTAAAGAATGACGAAGATGTTTTCTTAGAGACAGGCCAAGAATTCACTTTAACAACTGAAGATATTAAAGGGGATAGTAATCGAGTTTCTGTTTCTTATAATCAGTTACCAGAAGATATGTCGATTGGTGATACAATTTTAGTTGACGATGGATTGATTGGTCTTGAGGTTATAGAAATTAACGAAACTGATGTTGTGTGTGAAGTGATTAATGGAGGAAAGTTAGGTTCTAAAAAAGGGGTTAATCTACCTGGAGTTTCTGTTAGTCTACCTGCAATTACTGATAAGGATGCGCAGGATATTAAGTTTGGTATTGAACAAGGAGTAGACTTTATTGCAGCTTCTTTTGTCCGTAAAGCTGCTGATGTATTAGCTATTAGAGAGATTCTAGAAGAACATAATGCTGACATGCATATTATTGCTAAGATTGAAAATCAAGAAGGTGTAGAAAATGTTAATGAAATTTTAGAAGTAGCTGATGGATTAATGGTAGCTCGTGGTGATCTAGGAGTAGAAATCCCAGCTGAAAAGGTACCAGCTGCTCAGAAGATGATGATTAATAAATGTAATAGGACTGGCAAGCCAGTTATTACGGCTACCCAAATGTTAGAATCTATGATCGATAATCCTCGAGCTACTAGAGCGGAAGCTAGTGATGTTGCTAATGCTATTTATGATGGTACTGATGCAACAATGTTATCTGGGGAGACTGCTATGGGAGATTATCCTGTTAAAACAGTTGAAACAATGGCTAATATTGCTATAGAAACTGAAAAATCATTAAAATATAGACAATTATTAGATAGAGAAACATTGAATCCTGCTAAAACTATTACTGATTCAATCAGTTATGGTACTTGTAAGACAGCTTATGAATTAGGGGCTTCTGCAATTATTACTTCCACTAGGTCTGGTTATACAGCTAGAATGGTATCTAAGCATCGACCTTATGCATCAGTAGTAGCAGTAACTCCTAGTAAGCGAGTCTTTCATAAGTTGATTTTATCGTGGGGTGTGAAGCCAGTTTTATCAGATCTGACTGATTCGACTGACGAAATGATTGAAGAATCGATCTCTGCTGCTAAGGAATCTAATTATGTAGAAGATGGTGATTTAGTAGTTATGACTGCTGGTGCTCCAGCTGGTATTCCAGGAACTACTAATTTATTAAGAGTAGAAATTGTAGGAGAAGTTGCCCTTCGTGGTGTAGGTGTCGGTAATAAAGCTGCAAGCGGTAAAGTATGCATGGTACAAAATGCTAGTGAAGCTAGAGAAAAAATCAAACAAGGTGATATTTTAGTAACACCAGAAACAAATGATGATTATCTACCTGCTCTTAAGAAAGCAACAGGATTGATTACCCAAAATCCTGGTTTAACTTCTCATGCAGCTATTAAAGGATTGAAGTTAGATATTCCAGTTATAGTAGGAGTTTCTAATGCAGGAAACAAATTACAAGATGGTGATCTAGTAACAATTGATAGTATTCGCGGATTAATTTATAGAGGAGAAGCTAAAATTTTATAGATTAGAATATAAAAATGCGCAGCATTTAATGCTGCGTGTTTTTTATTTTTAGATTTTGAACTGGCAGACTGCACATAGCACACGACACATGACTCATAACTATTAACTACTAATAAAGAAGGTGATTGATATGGTACGATTATTGTTACTTTTTTCTGTAGTGCCTTTATTGGAATTAGCTTTTTTACTTAAAGTAGGAGAGTATGTTGGGTTCTTACCAACTGTTATTTTAGTAGCGGGAACAGGAATAGTTGGTGTTTCCTTAGCTAGAAAGCAAGGTTTGGCTATTATTTCTAAAGTAAAGCGGAATTTAAACCAGGGCCAACTACCTAAGGATAGTTTATTAGATGGTTTATTAATCTTAATTGGGGGAGTAACATTATTAACGCCAGGCTTATTGACTGATATTACAGGTTTTGTTTTGATTATTCCAGGCACTAGAGAGGGCATTAAAGGGTTGGTTAAACGGAAAATAAAAGATAAAATAATAATTGAAGATTATAATTATAATCAGCGCTGGCAGGAGACTAAAGAAGAACCAAAGGAAGAGGAGATTGAAGAAGATATAATTATAGAGGATTACGAAGAAATAGATGAGGATTAGTTAAATAATCTAAAAGATTTAGCTGACCAGAGAAGAAGAGAGAGTTGGGCCTTTTTTCTCTATTTTCTTGACAAATAGAGAATTCATCTGTATAATTATATTAGAAATTAGTTATATACTTATAAAATTAATCAGTTTTTTTAACACAAATATAACTATATTAGAATATTATTATATTAGAGGAGGAGCCCAAATGTCTTTACTTCCTAAGTTAAAGAGTGAATTATTTAAAGCGTTGGCCCATCCAACTAGAATCCGGATTCTAGAATTATTAAAAGAAGGGGAAAGATGTGTCTGTACTATTTATGAAGAGCTTGAACAAAGTCAACCTAATATTTCTCAGCACTTGAGTAAATTAAAGAATGCTAACTTGGTTGAGAGTAGAAAAGATGGCTTGCAGGTTTATTATAAATTAAAAGGTGAAGGGATTTTAGAGATTTTACAGTTGGCTAAAAATATTATAGTCAAACAAATAGATGAAACTAGAGAAGATATAATAGAGGAGGATTAGAAAATGATTAAAGCGTTGGCTGATTTAATAGTTTATAATTGGTTAGGATTTGATCAGGCTACTCGTTTAGGTGAGTCAGTCCATTTCTTTGTCTATGATACTACTAAGATATTATTTCTATTGTCAGTAATGATTTTCTTTATTTCTATTGTACGGAGTTTCTTTTCTCCCGAGAAGACAAGAGAAGTGTTAAGTCATAAGAATAAATATGTAGGTAATTTTGTGGCTTCAGTAATGGGGGTAGTTAGTCCCTTTTGTTCTTGTTCTACAGTACCAATCTTTATTGGCTTTGTAGAAGCGGGGATTCCACTCGGAGTAACTTTTTCCTTCTTGATTACTTCCCCAATTGTTAATGAAATAGCTTTAGTGATGTTGTACTCATTATTTGGGTGGAAAATTGGTACACTATATTTAGTAAGTGGGATGGCAGTAGGAATTGTTGGTGGGATAGTGATTGGAATTTTAGGATTAGAAGATGAAGTAGAAGAGTATGTATATCAGATAGAAGCTGATGGAGATAATACTGAAGAAGAAGAGATGAGTTGGGAAGAAAGAATTGAGTATGCTAAAGGAGAAGTCAAGGATATAGTAAGTCGGATCTGGAAGTATGTAATTATCGGAATTGGTATTGGAGCCTTAATTCACGGTTATGCGCCAGCAAAGTTATTAGCTCAGTATGCGGGCCAAAATAATCCTTTGGCAGTACTGATAGGAGTTGGATTAGGGATTCCACTTTACTCTAATGCTGCAGGAACGATTCCTATTGCTGAAGCTTTATTGAATAAAGGAGTAGCACTAGGAACTACTTTGAGTTTTATGATGGCTACTGTAGCCTTATCTATACCACAGATGGTGATTTTAAGAAAAGTGATTAAACCTAAATTGATTGGAATCTTTATTGCAGTAGTAGGAGCAGCCATTGTAGGGGTTGGTTATATGTTTAATTTTGTTGATTTAGCTTTTAATATAGCAATGTAGTATAATAGTTGATAATTGACAATTGACAGTTTACAATTAAAAGTCAAAACTGTATAATCTTTTGATTTATAATGGGTTTAAGGAATTTTAATTGTCAATTGTCAATTCTAAATTGTAAATTAATTAATAAAAGGAGGAGATTAATCATGAAAATTACTGTTTATGGTCCAGGTTGTAGTAATTGTGTTAGTTTAGCAGAAAATGCTCAAGCTGCTGTTGAGGAGTTAGGAATTGATGCTGAGGTAGAAAAGGTAGAAGACGCAGCTGAAATAGCTAAAGCTGGTGTGATGAGTACCCCAGGATTAGGTATTGATGGTAAGGTTAAAGTTAAAGGTAGAGTACCTAATAAAGATGAAATTAAAGAATTACTTAAGTAGTTTTTAGTAGAGGGGGCTAGTTGGCCCTCTCTTATTTCTGTAAGTCTTTACTATCACGATATTTTCATAAAGATAATTTCTTTTATAAATACATAAGACCATTGAGATATAGGAAGTTTACCTTTAATCTCAATGGTCTTATAAAACCAGTTATTCCGATGCAGTTTTTAATGCTTCATCATAAGTAACTCTATCTTTAAACTCTTCTAACTTGCCGGTATTCCAGTTCTCTGTAGGAGTAATGAACCCGACGACGCGGGAGTATGTCTGGCATCTAGTTCTTTCTTCATTTTCATTATTATTGCTCATCAAAAACACCTCCTTTTAAAGATTAATTTCTAATCAAGACTTCTTCAACATATTCAAGCAATATGTTTTTAAACTCCTCTAGTTTTGTAGGAGGAAATTCTTTGACCTCAAGAAATTTTGGATCTAAGGTATTTTTAGGTCTGAAATTTTGAATATAATGTTGGTTAGCCCCACTAATTAATTTACCAATTTCATCAATTATTTTATCATCATGAAGAGTGGGCACAACAGTAGTACGAAACTCATAGTCTATAATTGAGTTTTTTATTATTTCAATACTTTTAGATATGGAACTTTCAAATCCTGATTTACCTATAATTAATTCGTTTTTAGAAAAAGGAGCTTTAACATCCATAGCAATATAATCAAGCAGTTCTTGATTGATTAAGTTAGAAAGCAATTCTGGATTACTGCCATTGGTATCCAACTTAACTTTTAACCCTTTATCTTTAACTTGGTTTATAAAATTAAATAATCCTGGTTGTAATGTAGGCTCTCCACCTGTAATGACTATACCATCAATTAATTCTTTTCTGTGGTCTATAAAGTGCCATATTTCATCTAGTGGTATAAAATCTTGTTCCTCCTTAGCAGAAGCAATTAAATTAGGATTATGGCAGTAAGGACACTTCATATTACATCCTTGCGTAAAGATAATACTAGCAATTTCTCTAGGATAATCAATTAAGGTTGTCTTTTGCACACCGGCTATTTTCATAGTATCAATCCTTTATTATTCTTCTTTATAACCTATTTCAGCATCACATTTAGGACAGTATTCATGCTCTCCAGCTAGATAACCATGTTTCGGACAAATGCTAAAAGTAGGTGTAATTGAATAATATGGTAGTTCAAAGTTATTAGCTAACCTACGGACTAATTTTTTAGTGCTTTCATTTGAAGGCATTCTTTCTCCTAAGAAACCGTGTAAAACCGTACCCCCATTGTATAATTTTTGTAATGGATCCTGTAATTGGAATGCTTCAAAGATATCAGTTGTATAATCAACAGGAAGCTGAGTAGAATTGGTATAATATGGATCCGCATTTTCTGTTTTAACGCGTTCTTGATTAGCACAGATAATTTCATTACCAAATTTCTTTTTATCCAAATTAGCAAAGCGATAAGAAGTACCTTCTGCTGGTGTAGCTTCTAGATTGTAAATATTACCTGTTTCTTCTTGGTACTCCACCAATTTATCTCGCATTGCTTCCATAACTTCTATAGCAAATTCTCTACCTGCTGGAGTACTGATATCTTGGCCCATAAAGTTAAGTAAGGCTTCATTCATGCCATTAAGGCCAATTGTGTTAAAGTGATTTTTCCAGTACTCATCGAAACGTTCTTTAACTTCACGTAGATAAAATTTACTATAAGGATATAATCCTCTATCAGTTAATCTTTCTAGCACTTTACGCTTGATCTCTAAACTCTTTTGAGCTAAGTCCATTAGTTCATAAACTCGATCAATAAATTCTTCTTTATCTTCTGCCTGATAACCAATCCGCGGCATATTAAGAGTAACTACTCCAATGGATCCGGTCATAGGATTAGAGCCAAATAGAGCTCCACCACGCTTACGAAGTTCTGTATTGTCTAAGCGCAATCGGCAGCACATACTTCTGACATCTTCGGGATCCATATCCGAATTAACCATATTATTAAAATAAGGAATTCCGTATTTAGCTGTCATCTCCCAGACTGGTTCTAAAACTTCATTATCCCAGTCAAAATCTTCAGTGATATTATAAGTAGGAATTGGAAAAGAGAAAACCCGACCTTTTTTATCCCCTTCTAACATAACTTCAGCAAAGGCTCTATTAAACATATCTAACTCTGCTTCAAATTCTCCGTAAGTTTCGTTTTGGTATTCGCCACCAATGATTACTGGTTCATCTTGCATCATCTGTGGTACATTTAAATCCATAGTTATATTTGTAAATGGAGTTTGGAAACCAACTCTAGTAGGAACATTTAAGTTAAAGATAAATTCTTGCATACCTTGTTTAATTTCTTTATAACTTAAATCATCATAGTGGATAAATGGTGCTAAGTAAGTATCAAAATTAGAGAAGGCCATTGCTCCTGCTGCTTCACCTTGTAATGTATAGAGAAAGTTAACTGCTTGCATTAGAGCAGTATTAAAGTGTTTAGGAGGTGCACTTTCTACTTTAGTAGAGACTCCTCCAAAACCATTTAATAATAGATCTTTTAGATTCCAGCCACAACAATAGACAGAAAGATTGTCTAAGTCGTGAATATGTAAGGAACCGGATTTATGTTCTTCTCTAACTTCTTTAGGATAGATTTCTTGTAGCCAGTATTGAGCAGTAACTTCTGCGGAAATATGATTATTGAGTCCTTGCAAAGAATAGCCCATATTACTATTTTCATTTACTTTCCAGTCACTACGGTCTAAATAATCATCAATTGTATCAATAGCATCATTAAATAATTCTTCCGTATTTCTTAATCTAGCATGTTGATCTCTATAAAGGATATAAGATTTAGCTATATCAGATTTACCTTTATCTATTAGAGTTTTTTCTACTAAATCTTGGATTTGTTCTACAGTAGGAACAGGGTCCGATTTAGCAATAATTTTTAAATGAGATACCACTTCTTGGGTTACTTCTGTAGCTAATTGTTGTCTTTCTTGATTTACTGCTTGACTAGCTTTAATAACTGCTTGTTTAATTTTTTCTTGTTTAAAAGTAACTTGTCTACCGTCACGTTTTTTAATATAATCAATGCTCATTAATCTGCCTCCTTTGCGACAATGACGATTTTATCTTATTTTGGAGTGGATGTCAACTATATATAGTGCATTTATCCTTGAATAACACAATATATAGTAGGTGGAAGAGGATTTAAGCTTCTTTTTCTAGCTCAAACTGTTTTTTTTATTTTATATCTAGAGCAGTATTGATTGTAACGTATCTAGTAAAAAAGTTCAATCTCATGATTAGTATTTTTTTAGAATAATAATATTTATAAGAATTCAATCTTCCTAGTTTATTCTATTTGCGAATTAAAAAGATGAGTGATACAATTAACTTAACTACTAGTTAAATAAAGAAAGGTTGGGTTAATTGATGTCCAAAACAAAACGTAGATTAGGCATTTTATTAATAATAGTTATGTTATTTGCTGCCGGAATGACAGGCTTTTTCTTTCATAAAGTGCAAGCTGATGATCAAATAGTTAACTCACAAGAAGAAACTCAAGAGTTAAATCCACTCAAGAAGTTATATCTTGTCTTAAATGTGGTTAAGAAAAATTATGTAAAGAAACCTGATGTTGATAAGTTAATTACAGGAGCTATTGATGGTTTATTAAATTCATTGGAGGATCCATATACAGTTTATTTTTCACCTGAAGAATACGAGAATATGAAAGAAGAAATTTCTGGTGAGTATAGTGGAATCGGGATTGTAATTACAATGAAGAATAACCAACTAACAGTTGTATCTCCTTTTGCTGGTACTCCAGGAGATGAAGCTGGCCTTCAAGCTGGTGATCAGATTATGGAGATTAATGGTAAAGCTACTGCAGATATGACAATGAAGAAGGCAGTTAGTCGGATGAAGGGGCCAGCTGGTACTGATGTAAACTTAAAAATCAAACGTAAGTTAGAAAAGAACAAAGATGATGCACCAGAAGTGAAGGAGTTGGAGTTAGGGATTACTCGGGCAGAAGTAGAAGTGCCTTATGTAACTTCAGAATTAAAGCAAGAGAAAATAGGTTATATTAGATTAAGCCAGTTTGTAGAAGAAGCAGGAGCTAAAGTTTCCACGCGGATTAATAAGTTACATAAGCAAGGTGCTCAAGCTTTTATTTTAGACTTAAGGAATAATCCCGGAGGTATTTTAACTCAGGCTCGGACAGTGACTAGTAACTTTATAGATCAAGGACCAGTGGTTCATATTAAAGATAGAGCAGGAAATAAAAAAACTTATTCTGTAACAGATAAAATTGATGCTACTGCTGCTCCGTTAGTTGTCTTGACTAATAAAGGTAGTGCTAGTGCTTCAGAAATTGTAACAGGAGCTGTTCAGGATCACAAGCGAGGCACTGTAATTGGGGAAAAGACATTTGGTAAAGGAGTAGTCCAGAGTGTAGTACCTCTACCAGATGGTTCAGCAGTTAAATTAACTACTCAGCGGTATTATACGCCTGAAGATAGATATATTAATCACGAAGGTATTAATCCAGATATAACAGTTGAACAAAATCTTGATACAGAAGAAGATGAACAATTACAAAAAGCAATTAAGGTGTTAGAGCAAAAACTAAACTAGAGAGGAATTAGGTTGATGAGGTGGCAAAAAATAAGTGCTTTATTAGTTAGTTTGTTGTTGGTTAGTCTGGTAGTAGCTTGTACCCAACAGAGTCAACCAGTAACTGACCAGGATAAGCCAGAAGATAAAACAGAGTCTAATATTAAAGTAGATTACGAATCGGAAGTAAGTAAGATAGATAAAAAAGTAGATCAGATATTAGCAAGATTGGATCTAGATCAGTCGCAAGAGTTATTGGTTACAGAAAAAGAACGTCAGAAAGTGACTAATGATTATCAGTTTAGCTGGGATTATAACCATCGTAAGTTAGAAGTCCCTCTATTTGGTCGGCAGGGTAAACTATTATCCAGCTATCGTAAAAAGATCATTAGTCAGTTAGAAGAAGATTTTTTAGTGATTAGTACTAGTTGGCAACAAGAAGAAAAAAACAAACTGACTGTTAAATTAGGCTTAGCAGCTCAACGAGAGTTAGATCTTGTAACTCATAAATTAGAGTTTGTCCAACAACCTCCAGCTGCTAAAATGGCTGTGATTATTGATGACTTAGGTTTTAATCGGGCTGGGACTACAGAGTTATTAAGTATTGAGCGACCTTTGACGTTAGCAGTTTTACCTGGTCGTCCTTATTCTGAATATGATGCTCAATTGGTAGCTGAAGCAGGTCAAGAGTTGATTTTACACCAACCTTTAGAACCGTTAAATGCTGTAGCTGATCCCGGTTCTGGAGCTATAAATACTTCAATGAGTGACCAGGAAATCAAGACTACTTTAGAGGATAATTTGGATCAATTACCAGAAGTTACAGGCATCAATCATCATATGGGCTCTAAAGCATCAGCTAATAAACGAGTAATGAGAACAATAGTAGAAGTCTTAAAAAAGCGAGGACTATATTATGTAGATAGTAGTACTTCTGGTCAGTCAGTAGGTTTTGAGATGGCTAGAGATCATAAGTTATCAACAGAAGTTAATTATCTCTTTATTGATAATATTGACCAGCAAAACAAGATAGAAGAAATGATATTGCGATTAGGAAAGATTGCTCTCGAAAAGGAAGAATTAGTGGTGATTGGTCATGTGAAGAAGAATACAGCCCAAGTTTTAAAAGAGACGATTCCTCAACTAGAAGACTGGGGCATAAAGTTAGTTCATGCTTCTCAATTAGTTGATTGATTTAAGCACCTTACTTTGTTAAGGTGCTTTTTCTTTATGTGTGCTCTGTAGATTATGAAAATAGTAGATGAGAATTCTATCCATGCTGTTTTCGTCGTATCGGTGTGTGAAACCAATAGTAACAGGGTGTCTATCGTGAGATAGAATCTGAAGAGTTTGAGGTGAATAGTCAGCCTAAAACAATATGTGAACCGTCGGTGGCATTTAGTAGTGGCGATTCACCATAAAAATGAAGAAGTCCAATGTCGACTTGGGGGATGCAGGTGGCTCTGGATAAAAAGCGAGATAACGAGAGTGTCCATGTCGAATTACTAGGTGTGATTATGGTTGGGATGGCTATAATAGTTTTCGTAATTGACCAGAGGAGTCTCTAATATAGTTCTGTATAGAAATCTATAGAGATAAATGATGGTATAACCTAAAATGGGAAAGCCAGAGTGAGGATATATTAGAGTTCAGAAGCTATCATAGTAGCGAAAAAAATCAATGAAAGTTGATTACAGTGAAGGATAGTCAGGTTATTGAAGTTAAGAATAGACTGTCAATGATATCTTAATAAGAATGGTTTAGACGCTATTAAAGATAGTGAGCTCTAAAAGAAATATAGACAGGAAATAATAACTGAAAATATGATGAATTTAGGGAATACCATGACTTAAGTAGTAGTGAACTAAGAGGTGCGATTGGTGAGAGCCTAAAGACGTGCTTAGGAGTACTATGAAGATAAGGGTTAAGATATCGAGACAGGAAAGAAAGAACTGGTAAGTAGTGAAATTAGGATAGGTGAAAAAAATTTTCGAACCTTATACAGTCTGAAAGATTTAATCACAGATAAATGGCGAATGCATAAGGCAGGACAAAAAGTGCTGGCTAATGGTGGTTGTGGTGGAATTGATAATGTAAGTATCAATGAATATAGAAATAACTATAAACTGAATATGCAAGAATTATATAGGCAGTTAAGAGAGGATAGATATGAGCCACGACCAGTACTAAGAACGTATATCTCAAAAGAAAATGGAGAAAAGAGACCACTAGGGATTCCAGTAATTAAAGATAGGATTGCCCAACAAGCAGTCAAACAAATCTTAGAAATATACTTTGAGAGATTGTTTTGTGAATGTTCTTTTGGATTCAGACCTAACAGATCAACCCATGATGCAATAGAGAAAATAGAAGAATATAAACAGCAAGGTTACGATTGGGTAGTAGATGCAGATATAAAATCTTATTTTGATACTATAAACCATGATTTATTAATGGATTTTATAGTAGAATATATAAGTGATGGATGGGTATTAGACTTAATTAGATCGTGGCTAACTGCAGGAGTCATGACCGAAGAAGGAAGAAAAGAGACTAAAGAAGGAACACCTCAAGGAGGTGTGATCTCTCCTTTATTAGCTAATATCTATTTACATTACTTTGATAAGAAGATGACTCGAAGGGGATATAAACTAGTTCGCTTCGCTGATGATTTTGTAGTATTGACCAAAAGTAAAGATAAAGCCAAAAGAGCATTACAAGTAACTCGTCAGATAATAGAAAATGAATTAAAATTAAAACTCCATCCTGAGAAGACAGTGATAACAAACTTTTATGATGGGTTTAAATTTCTAGGATTTAGATTTCATCATTGGTATTATAAAAGTCCAAGAGATAGAGCAATAAATAACTTTAAAGATAGAATAAGAGATATAACTAGAAGAAATAGACCTCAGAAATTGGAAATAATAATTGATGAGTTAAATTTAGTACTAAAAGGCTGGGGACATTACTTTAAAATAGGCAATATCAAAACATTATATAGGAAATTAGATAAATGGATAAGAATGAGAATACGTTCTTTCATAGAAGGAAAGAAAGCGATAATTCATCAGAATTATCGCTTATCGAATAAGTTTTTAAGAGAAGAAGGACTAGATTCACTGCTTACTGATGTGCTGTAATCGAGAGTGAAATATACATCTATGGTAACATAGAGTCGCTGACTTACTCTCTGATATGGAGCACCAATAACCGAAAGCTGTATACGGGAAAACCGTTCGTGCAGTTTGATAAGGGGTCCCAGCTGTGAAGCTGGTCCTACTTTATTAGTGTCAGTAAAGTAGTTATTTATCTTAGTAAATAGTTGAATAATATTGATATATTGTGTCACCATAGGTGACACAGTCGTGAGTCATGTGTCGTGAGCTGTGGGCTAAATCAAAATCTTCAAACTCAAAATCAAAACCACTATAACTTTTAAACTTTAGGGATTGAATTAAATTTTGACTTTGAATTGGCTCATGACTCATAACTCATAGCTCACGACTATTGATATAATGTGTCAATGACACATTATATCAATTATACTTCAACTATAAATTGTAGACTGAATAAAGGAGGTAATAGAGATGCCGGAGTTTCAATTAGTATCTGAATATACTCCTCAAGGTGATCAACCTGAAGCTATTGAGCAGTTGACTACAGGAATCAAAAAAGGTATGTCAGAACAGACTCTATTAGGAGTAACAGGTTCGGGGAAGACTTTTACTATAGCAAATGCAATTGAAAAGGTGCAAAAGCCGACTTTAGTGATTGCTCATAATAAAACATTGGCAGCTCAATTATGTAGTGAATTTAAGGAATTTTTTCCCCATAATAGGGTTGAATACTTTGTCAGCTATTATGACTATTATCAACCAGAAGCCTATGTGCCGCAGAGTGATACTTATATTGAAAAAGATGCTTCAATTAATGAAGAAGTTGATAAATTACGTTTATCTGCTACTAGTGCCTTATTTGAACGTGATGATGTAATTATTGTAGCTAGTGTATCTTGCATTTATGGGTTAGGTAATCCAGCAGATTATTTAGATTTAACTTGTCATCTAGAGTCAGGGATGATTAAGGATAGAGATGAGATTGTTAAAGAGCTAGTTAATATCCAGTATGAACGAAATGATATGAATCTCCAGCGAGGAAGTTTTAGAGTCCGAGGCGATACTATTGAAATCATGCCTGCTTATGAGGATAGAGTTTATAGAGCAGAGTTATTTGGTGATCAGATTGATCGGATCAGCCAGATTGATGCAGTTACTGGTGAGATACTAGACAAATTGACTGAAGTAACTATTTATCCGGCTAGCCACTTTGTTAAACCGCAGGATAAAGTTAATCGGGCGTTAAAATATATTGAGCAGGAATTAGAAGAAAGATTAGAAGAATTACGAAGTGAGGGAAAGTTAGTAGAAGCCCAGAGGTTAGAAGAGCGAACGCGATATGATATGGAGATGTTAGCTGAAGTTGGATCTTGTTCCGGGATTGAAAATTACTCTAGATTGCTAGAAGATAGACCACCAGGGTCTCGACCACAAACATTATTGGATTATTTTCCAGATGATTTCTTATTAGTAGTTGATGAATCCCATAAGACTATTCCTCAGATTGGAGGTATGTATGCTGGGGATCGTTCCCGCAAGGAGAGGTTAGTAGAACATGGTTTCAGACTACCATCTGCTTTAGATAATCGGCCCCTAAAGTTTGCTGAATTTGAGAAATTAGTCAATCAAGTTATTTATGTATCTGCTACGCCAGGAGAATATGAATTAGAGGGCAGTGGACAGGTAGTAGAACAGATTGTAAGACCAACTGGTTTAGTTGATCCGGAAATAGACGTGAGACCAATTGACCATCAGATTGATAATTTATTATCTGAAATCCAAGGTGTAATTGCTCAGAATGAACGAGCACTAATTACTACTCTAACTAAGAATATGGCTGAGGATCTAACAGATTATTTGGCTGAGGCAGGAATTAAGGTCCAGTATCTTCATTCTGATATAGATACAATTGAACGATTAGAGATTATTAGAGACCTGCGTTTAGGTAAGTTTGATGTATTAGTAGGAATCAACTTGTTGCGCGAGGGATTAGATATTCCAGAAGTTTCACTAGTAGCTATTTTAGATGCTGATAAAGAGGGCTTTTTAAGATCCACTACTTCTTTAGTGCAGACAATTGGCCGAGCTGCTCGAAATGTAAATGGGAAAGTAGTTATGTATGCTGACGAGATGACTGCTTCAATACAAGAAGCACTAGAGGAGACAAGGAGAAGAAGAGAAGTTCAGTTAGAATTCAATCAACAACATAATATTATACCGCGAACAATTACTAAGCAAGTTCGTGATGTATTACGGCCAGTAGATATGGTAGCTGAATCAGAAGCTGAATATAATAATGAAGAAGAAGCAGAAGAGATGGCTGAAGAAGAGATAGAAGCTAGAATTGCAGAATTGGAGATAGAAATGAAGGAAGCAGCAGAAACTCTTAATTTCGAAAAAGCTGCTGAATTACGAGATAGAATTGAAGAGTTACAAAAGAAATAATAATTTTATGTATCTAATGAGGAGGGGTAATCATGAAAATTGTAGTATTAGATGGTCATGCTTTAAATCCAGGGGACTTAAGTTGGAATCCTTTGGAAGGATTTGGTGATCTAACAGTCTATGATCGAACACCGCAAGAGAAAATTGTAGAGCGAATAGGAGAAGCTGAGATCATTTTTACCAATAAGACTTCTTTAACCAAAGAAATTTTTGCTCAGGTTCCCCAAGTTAAGTATATTGGAGTGTTAGCAACGGGCTATAATGTGGTTGATCTAGATGCGGCTCAGAAGAATGATATTGTAGTTACTAATGTTCCTGCCTATGGTACTAATGCAGTAGCCCAGCATGTATTTGCTCTATTATTGGAGTTGTGCAATCATGTCGGAGAGCATAGTCAAGCAGTTCAAGAAGGGGTTTGGGCCAACTCTCCTGATTTTTGTTTCTGGAATCACCCAGTAGTTGAATTAGCAGGAAAGACAATAGGGATTATTGGTTACGGAAGAATCGGACAGCGGACTGGTGAGTTAGCACAAGCCTTTGGGATGGATGTATTAGTTTATGATAAACAGCAGAATCAGGAGTTAGAAAGTGATACGATAGAGTATGTAGAGTTAGCAGATTTATTACAGAATTCAGATGTGATTAGTTTACACTGTCCTTTATCAGAGAGTACTAAGGGGCTGATTAATAAAGATGCTATTGCTCAGATGAAAGAAGGAGTAATGATTGTTAACACAGCAAGAGGAGGATTAATTGTAGAAGAAGACTTAGCAGCAGCTTTAAATAATGGTCAGGTAGCCGGAGCTGCTGTTGATGTTTTGTCAGTTGAACCTGCTCAGATGGATAATCCTCTTCTCAAGGCTAAAAATACTATTATTACTCCTCATATTGCTTGGGCCTCCCAAGAGTCAAGACAGCGGTTAATGAATATTGCAGTTGATAATTTAGAACAGTTTTTAGCAGGTGATCCAGTGAATGTAGTGGTGGCACCATAGGTGACACAGTCGTGAGCTATGTGCTATGAGCTATCAGCCAATTCAAAACCTTTAAATTCAAAATCTAACCCCTTAAAATTACTATGTTTTAAGGGGTTGAATTAGATCTATGGTTTTGAATTTGATTTGGCTCACGACACACCCTACAGGTCTGGAAAACAGATCTTCCGTAATAAAAACCATTTGCAGACAGCTGATAGCTGTGGCACGAAAGTGCCACACTATATCAATAAAGTTTTACTTGTGTGATGTAGTTAACAGAAAAGTAAAGAAGATCCGGATATAATATAAGTGACGATGATAAAACAGAAATTAATAATTCAAATATAAATTTTGAAGGGAGCGATAATAATGGCTACACGAGAGATTATTAGTATTGATGAGGATAAATGCACAGGATGTGGAGAATGTATTACTGGTTGTCATGAAGGAGCTTTACAGCTTGTAGATGGGGTAGCAAAGTTAGTTAATGAGGAATTTTGTGATGGTTTTGGTGATTGTATTGGTGAATGTCCTACAGGAGCTTTAACAATTGAAGAACGAGAAGCTAAAGAATTTGATCTAGAATCCACTGAGGAGCATGTAAAAGAACTAAGAGGTGAAGATGCTGTAGAGGAAATGATGGAAGCTCAAGAAGAGCATGCTGAAGATCAAACTATAGATCATAATCCTGATCACGGCCACGGTCATCAAGGTGGTTGTCCTGGTAGTAGAATGAGAAAGATGAATAAGTCGCAACCTAAATCAGATCAAGAGGAAGTAGAAGTTGAGTCTCAATTGGAACAATGGCCAATCCAAATTAATTTATTACCAGCTACTGCACCTTATTTTAAAAACGCTGATTTGTTGGTGACAGCTGATTGTGTACCAGCAGCTTATGGTAATTATCATCAAAAGATGTTACCAGGAAAAGCAGTAGCTATGGGGTGTCCTAAATTGGATGATGGGCAGGCTTATGTTGATAAATTAACAGCGATTATAGAAGCTAATGATTTAAATAGTATTACTATAGCGCGAATGGAAGTTCCTTGTTGTGGGGGATTAGTTAGAATTGTGGAGCAAGCGATTGAAAATGCTGAATCTGACCTAGATTTAGAGATAGAAACAGTAGGGATAAATGGAGAATTAAAATAGAATAAATTAATAAAGCTCCCTGAATTCAGGGAGCTTTATTATATATTTATTAATTATCTAGTGAAAGTAGGGGTGTTTGATTTATCTTTAGCACCAGCAATTAATTCTACAGTTCGATTAACGTCTTCAATATCAAACTGGGATAAGTCGCCACCTTCTTGAATTGTATTATAAATCTCATCGAATGTTCTATAGTCAATACCAAACTCTTTTTCGTCTCTATCACTTTCATCTCCTCGGCAACCACCTGTTGGAGGACGATCAATAATCTCTTGTGGAACGCCGATTTGGTCAGCTAATTCCCAAACTTCTGTTTTAGTAAGATCGCCTAGAGGACGCATATCAGTAGCACCATCACCATGTAGAGTATAGTAACCAGCGATGATTTCGCTTAGATTACTAGTACCCATTACAACATAATTTTTCTTTTCAGCTATATAGTAAAGAGTCATCATTCTTAATCTTGTCTGGATATTCTGTTCTGCTGGATTAGGTGTAGGAATCTTAGTCTGTGGCCAATAGTCTCGTTCAGTCTTTTCTATATCAATACTTTGGAACGTACTTTCTAAAGCGTCATTAGCTTCTTCCATGTTTACTTTAATTGTATCTAGGTCAAAAGTTCCAGCTACTTTTTGAGCGTATTCTACATCTTTAGTGATTGTTCCTCCGGCAGGTAACATAACTCCTAGACTATTGTCTGGAAAAGCCTTCTTAACTAAACCTGCTGTAACAGAAGAATCAATTCCACCACTAAGTCCGACTACTGCTCCATCTGCATTTCTTGCTGCAACTTGTTCTCGCATCCAGTCTACTATTTCATCTTCAAGACCTTTTTTTAACATTAGTAAATTAACCCTCCAAAGTAAGTTTCTTCATATGATTACTTATTTTGAGTTTTAGTAATCATGATTATTAACTTTCAAAAGAGATTATAGGGGAATTACCCCCTATTGTCAAGCTATATAGAAAATAATTTAAATTATTTTCTAGTCTATTTTTTGTCCTTCAGGTAACCACTGATTAACGACATCTAGGTTATTATCAACGAATTGAGTTGCTGCTTGTTCTGGTTTAGTACCTTGCTGAATAGAGTTCGTAATACTTCCTAATTGCTCGGTTGTTACTGCAAAGTTCTCTAGAATTTTGGCTGCCTGTGGTAGATCTTTTTTAATTCCTTTTCTACCTAGACTTTTAATCATTTCCGCTTGGCCATAACTTTCTTTAGGATCAGCTAAGAATTTAAGGTCAAAAGCAGACCATTTCCAGTGAGGTGTCCAGCCAGTAACTACAATTGGTTCTTCTTTTTCGATAGCACTTTTTAGTTCAGTAGTCATAGCTGCGCCACTACTTTTAACTAATCTCCAATCTTGTAGTCCATAATTAGGAATTGTTTGCTCGTTAGTTGTTTGCATGATGCCAGCGCCGGGATCGACACCGATAATTTCACTATTGAATTTAGCAGCTTTCTCTTTTAGTTCCGGGATGCTGTCCACATCTACATAGTCAGGAACTACTAAGCCTAATTTAGCATTTTTGAAGTTAGCGCCTAAATCGACTAATTTATCTGAATATTGTTCTAAATAAGATTCATGTGTTTTAGGTAACCAAGCACAGACTATACTATCAATGTCTCCTTGGGCCAACCCATTATACATAGCTCCAGGCTGGAGATTTGATATCTTAGCTTGATAACCTGCTCTATCTAGTACTTCCTGCATTAAATAAGTGGAAGCTTCTGCTGAGGCCCATTGAACATAGCCTAATTCTATTTTCTTAGTAGTCTGTTGTTCTGTCTGATCTTGATTTGTGTTTTGAGCACATCCAGCACCTACTAAAATTAATGACAAGATTGAAATAAATATTACTAGTTTTTTCATGATTAATCCCTCCTTTATATCAGTTATTCACTTGTTTAATCACAATTAAGCCTACGATTGAGAAAAGTCAAAATGATATATTTTCCAATAGCATTATAAGTAAATTTTATGGTAATGTCAAGCAATGATTGATACTTGTTGTACTCACAAATGATTATATTTTTCTGGCTCTTTAATGCTCTTTAATGCTCTTTAATGCTTTATAAAATAATATTATTTGTGCTAATCTGTTGGTAAAAAATATAATTAAAGATAATAATATATTAAAAACCCTGGCTATTAGCAGAGCTAAATACCAGGGAGGAGGTAAGTAAATTAATATTTATTTGTAATTAGAGAATGAATTTATAATTTTACGGATATGACTAATAATTATTTGAGTTGCTTCTTTTGCTGAATAATCGACTCGTTGGTTGATAAATAGAGATAGCATTCCTTGATAAAGCAACCTAATCATTTGATTAATCTCTGTAGCTTCTTGTTTGGTAAAATACCCCTCTTCAATACAAGGTTTAAGCACTATTTGACATCGTTTAGCAAAATTTGATTCCATGATCATGGGAGTTAATTCGGAAGGATAGTTGTCTATTTCTTCGGGAAATAGTGCATAATAATTACGAGTTAAATTATCAGGTCGATTGCCGATATTTTCAGTAAAGACTGCATAATAAAGTTTAGGATGCTTAAAACAGTATTCAAAAAAGCAGTCCCAAATGGCTAAAAATCTTTCTAAAGCATTATCAGCTTGGTCGATATAGTCAGGGAGAGCTTGTAAGTAGTGGGTGTTGATGAATCTTGTAGCCGCAAAGGAGATTAGTTGTTTGCTATTATCAAAATAGTTGTAGATAGTAGCGCTATTATACCCTGCAATTGCTGCTACTTTTCTGATAGTTACTGCTTCAATACCTTCCTCTTCAATGATTTGAGCGGCTGCGTTAATAAATACTTTTAAAGTACGCTTCTTGTTAATATCACACTGTTGAATGTTAATCATAGTTATTAGCTCCTTTAATAATAGTTTGGATCTTCTTTTAAAGTATATAATAGATTTTTTCTTTAAGTCAAGGATGGGAGATTAATCGCATTTTTTATTTAAATTTCTTGTAAAGTGGTGTATAATTAATATGAATTCATTTTTTTAGTAGCGTTATAAATAAAAATTATATTATAATTAAAATTATTTTATAATAACTAAAAGGAGGAGTTAAAATCATGAATAAGCAAGAAAAAGATTTAATTCAACAAGCTCGAGAGAAAGCAGAAGACTATTTTCGCAGGGGTGATTTTTTCTGTTCGGAAGCTGTATTAACTACAGTTAATGAACTAGTAGGAGAAGAAATGCCACCTGAAATGGTGAAATTGGCTTCTGGTTTTCCAGTAGGAATTGGAAAGTCTAAATGTTTATGTGGGGCAGTTAGTGGTGGAGTTATGGCTTTAGGACTTAAGTACGGTCGAACTGAACCAGGAGCGTCTATGCCTGAGGAATGTTTTCCAGCTAGTGCTGACTTACATGATTATATTAAAGAAGAGTATGGTTCTACTTGTTGTCGAGTTTTGACTAAAGATTTTGCTGAATTTGATAGTTCCGAGCGAGCTGAACACTGTATTCAAATAACTGGTGAAGTAGCTGCTTGGGTAATGGAGAGATTTATTAATAATGGACAAGTTAAAGTAGACTAAAGGAGAGGGTTAATGTGATTAAGGCTTTCAAACAAACTCCGATTCCAATAGCAGGTTTGATGCTGGGATTAGCTGGGTTAGGGAATATAATTAGTTCTTATGGTAGTCAATATCGTTATCTAGCAGGAATATTAGCTACATTAATAGCTCTGCTCTTAGTTGGACGGGTTTTCATTGATCGTAAAAACTTTTTTGAGGAGTTAGAAAATCCTGTAGTAGCTAGTGTATCACCTACTTTTGCTATGGGAATTATGGTTTTAGCCACTTATATTATTAAGTTTTCTTATCCGTTAGCCTTATATAGCTGGTATGGTGGTATTATTCTTCATAGTTTATTGATTATCTTCTTTTCGCGTCGTTTTCTATTAAACTTTAGTATCAAGAAAGTATTTCCTAGCTATTTTATAGTCTATGTGGGGCTAGTAGTTGCTAGTGTAACTGCTCCTGCTTTTAATCATTTTCAGTTGGGGCAATTAATTTTTTGGTTTGGGTTTATTAGTTATATGGTTTTACTTCCAGTAGTTATTTATCGGGTGTTTTGGATTAAAGGAATTAAAAAGCCAGCATTACCTACTATTTCTATCTTTACAGCTCCAGCAGGGCTTTGTCTAGCTGGATATATGAATGTTTTTCCAGAAAAAAATCTATTGTTAGTGGGTTGGTTAATACTATTAACTTTGGTTATGGCAACAGGAGTTGTGATTTATCTCCCTAAAATGATTAAAGTTGGATTTTATCCTAGTTTTTCTGCTTTTACATTTCCCTTCGTTATAACGACTATAGGATTAAAATTAACCACAAAATTTTTAGGGGGGCAGTTTGGTAATACTTTACTCAGTTATCCTGCTAGGATAATGGAACTCTTATCAGTTGTTTTAGTTTTATTTGTTTTAATTAAGTATGTAGGTTATTTACAGCAAAATTGGAGACAACAAGATCAGCTAATTCAAAACCTTTAAATTCAAAATCTATCCCTTTAAGTTTACTGTGTTTATAGGGATTGAATTGAGTTATAGCTTTGAATTTGAATTCCTATGAGTCCTTGGGACTCTTCGTGAAGATCTGCTCACGACACATCCTACAGGTCTAAAGAACAGACCTTCCGTAATAAGAACCATTTGCAGATGACAGATAGCTGTGGCACGAAAGTGACACATATTGTACCACTTTAGAGTTGTTTATCTATAATTGGATTAAGAGAGAAAATATTAATAAAAACTATTTTATAAAGGAGGAGTTATTGATGAAAGAGATTAATGCTCAGGGCTTAGATTGTCCAGAACCTGTAGTCAAGACTAAACAAGCTCTTCAAGAAGAAAAGCAGATAGCAGTAACTGTTGATGATCAGGTACAAGCAGAAAATGTGGCTAAGTTAGCGAAAAAAATGAATTGTAAGGTTAGTACTTTAGAGGAAGCTGATCATTATAAGTTAACAATTGAAAAGCAAGATGATACTCAAGTAGAAAACCAAGAGGATAAGCAAGGTAAAGTTTATTTTATTACCAGTAACACCCTAGGAGAAGGAGCAGAAGAATTAGGTAATGTACTAATGAAGGGATTCCTTGGTACTTTATCTAATGTAAATCCTTTACCAAAGAAAATTATCTTTATGAATAGTGGGGTTAAGGTTCCTACTTTAAATCAAGAAGCAAAAGAACATTTAAAGAAGTTAGAGGAGCAAGGAATTAATATTTTATCCTGTGGAACTTGTTTAGATTATTATGGATTAGAAGAGAAATTAGAAGTTGGTAGTATCAGTAATATGTATGAAATATTAGATTCGCTTAATTCTAATTCAGTAGTCGAGATATAATAAATTCACTAGTAAAAGTTGCTAACTAAGGAGGAGTAAATATGAAAAAGCATTATGATATGTGGGAAGAATTAGGATTGGATTTGGATAGGCATGATCAATTTTTAGAACTTTTACCAGAAATATATGGAGACTTATTTGTCAGTCAAGAAAATCGTCCTGAGGCTATGGAGTATTATGATTTTGTAGTTGGAGATATTCATGGGATTAGGGTTAAAGAACTTATGGAAGAAAAAGAACAGGGCAATCCTGTTATTTCCTCTTTCTGTGTATTTGTACCAGATGAATTAATTACTGCTGCAGGAGGCGCTAGTATAGGTCTTTGTGCCGGAGCTCAATTGCCAGTATCAACAGCAGAAAAGGAATTACCAAGTAGTGATTTATGTCCTTTAATTAAATCTTCTCTTGGCTTTAAAATGGATAGAATTTGTCCTTATTTTGAAGTATCAGATTTTGTAGTAGGAGAAACAACTTGTGATGGGAAGAAGAAGGCTTGGGAGATACTAGATGAACATATTCCTACCTATGTAATGGAATTACCACAAACTAAATCAGATGCTGCACGTGAATTATGGAAGTCAGAAATTAAGCGTTTTAAAGAACATATTGAAGAAACTAGTGGTAGAGAAATTAAGGCAGAAAAAGTAGCTGAGGCCATTGAATTAATTAATGAAAAGCGTGATGTGCTACAGCGATTATATGATACTAGAAAAGCAGATCCGGTTCCAATTAGTGGTAAAGATGCTTTATTAATTACCCAGTTAGCCTTTTTTGATGATCCAGAACGATTTATTGAAAAGACTAGTACACTTTGTGATGAGTTAGAAAATAGAATTGAGGCTGGAGAAGGTATAGCAGATGAAGATGCACCTAGAATTTTAGTAGCGGGAACTCCTATGCCGTTACCTAGTTGGAAGATCCATAATTTGATTGAAAGTAATGGTGGGGTTGTAGTTTGTGAAGAGACTTGTACAGGAACTCGTTATTTTGAAGATAAGGTACCAGAAGGTGGAGAAACTTTAGAAGAACAGATTGATAACTTAACAGAAAGAGCAATGAATATTAATTGTGCTTGTTTTACTCCTAATAATGACCGGGTTGATGATATATTAAGATTAGCTGAGGAGTATAATGTTGATGGTGTAATTTATTATAATTTACAATTCTGTCAGGCTTATAATATGGAATATAAAAAGATTTCGCAAGCTTTAAAGGAAGAAGATATTCCAGTTACCCAAATTGAAAGTGACTTTAGTGATAGTGATACTGGTCAGTTAAATACTCGAATTGAGGCTTTCTTAGAGATGATTCAAAGTTAGGTTGTATTATTACTTAAAAAGATGCAAGCTTAGAATATAGAGTAGTATAAAGGTAGATTTTAAGATAAAAGGAGTTTCATAATATTATGAAACTCCTTTTGATAATTAGAAGGCAAAGGAATTAAAGAGAGGATTAAAATGAAAATAATGAAACAATTCAATTAAGTAGATGAAAATGATTATGCAAATAAAGAAAAGAAGGGTTTAGAAATCAGACCAAGAATATTTATTACAGGATATTTATATAAAGATATATAGGATTAGGTTAAAGTTTTTTATAGATTTAGTACTAAGGAGGAATTATATGTATTCGGTAGGAATTGATATTGGATCAGTAGGAACTAAAGGGGTTTTGTTTGATGGAGAAATAGTTGATCAAGTGGTAATGCCTACAGGATGGAGTCCCAAAGAAGCTGGTGTTAATGCTTTAAATAAATTATTAGAAGATAATAATTTAGCTAAAAAGGATATACATCAAGTAGTAGCTACAGGATATGGTAGGGTATCTGTTGACTTTGCAGATAAAGTAGTTACAGAAATAACTTGTCATGCTAAGGGTGGATATTTTTTGGATAGTAGGGTAAGAACTATTATAGATATTGGGGGACAGGATAGTAAAGCAATCAGTATAGATGAGCAGGGAAATGTAATAGACTTTGTCATGAATGATAAGTGTGCAGCAGGAACAGGAAAGTTTTTAGAGGTAACAATTAATTCTTTAGGAGAAGATATTAATCAATTGGATGAACTTACTAAAAATACTGAGCCACAGGAGATTAATAGTATGTGTACAGTATTTGCTGAATCAGAAGTGATTAGTTTATTATCTGAAGGAGCTTCTAAAGAATCAGTTGCGTTAGGAATAGTAGAAGCTATTGCTAATCGAGCCCAGGTATTATTGAGTAAAGTTCCTGTTAATCAGCAAATCTTATTTACTGGTGGTTTAGCTAAAAGTAGAAGAATAAAGAAAGTATTGAGTGATACATTAGGAAGAGAAGTTATTACTTCTTCTAATTCACAGATTGCTGGAGCTTTAGGGGCAGCTATAATAGGGTGGGACTAAAGAAAAGGAGGCAAAGTAAAGTATGATTTATTTTGATAATGCAGCAACTACATGGCAGAAACCAGAAATAGTTTATCAGACAGTAGATGATGTTTTACGTAATAAAAGTGGTAATCCTAGTCGTGGTAGTCATCAGATTGCTTTAGATGCTAGTAGAGTTATTTTTAAAGCTAGAAATCAAGTAGCTAATTTTTTTAATATTTCAGATAGTAGTCAGATTGCTTTTACTAAAAATGCTACTGAAGCAACCAATCTTGTGTTTAAGGGTTTATTAGAAGAAGGAGATCATGTAATAATTAGTAGTTTAGAGCATAATGCTATATCTCGTCCCTTACACCGTTTAGAAGAAGAAGGGGTAATAGATTTAAGAGTAGTTGATACTGAACAGGGTAGGGAAGCTTTTTTAAAGAATATTGAAGCTGCGATTACGGAGCAGACTAAGTTAATTACTCTGACTCATGCTTCAAATGTAACAGGTAATCTCTTACCAATTAAAGAAGTAGGAGCAATTGCTCAGCAACAAGAGGTTCATTTTTTAGTTGATGTAGCCCAAACAGCGGGGATTGTTCCTATAGATGTAGCAGAGTTAAAGGTGGATTTTCTTGTTTTTACGGGACATAAGGGATTATTTGGCCCGCAAGGGGTAGGAGGATTGTATTTTAACTCTGAAATTGAGTGTCGGCCTTTATTAGAAGGGGGCACTGGTGGTAGTTCTAAAGAAAATTTAAACCCCAATCTAGTTCCTGATAAGTATGAAGGCGGTACCTTAAACACTCCTGGGATTGCCGGACTGAAAGCAGGAATAGCCTTTATTGAAGAGACTACTTTATCCCAGATAAGAGACCAGGAAGATAAACTAGTAGAGCACTTAATGATAGGATTAGAAAAATTAGAACAAGTAGAGGTTCTTACTTCTCAAATCGGTCAAACTCGGGTGGGAGTAACTTCCTTTAAAGTAGCAGGAATTGAGCCTGCTACTATAGGGCATATCCTAAATAGTGAATATGATATTGCAGTCCGGACTGGAATTCATTGTGCGCCGTTGGCCCATCAGAGTATTGGGAGTTATAATACAGGAACAGTTAGAGTTAGCTTTAGTTATTTTAATACCATAGAAGAAGTAAAACAGCTTTTGGAAGCACTGCAAGAAATAATCAATAACAAATATTCTTAAACTTTTTAATTAAGACTTCTTGTTGTCTGTTTTGATAATAGGCTAGATAAAATTTACGATTAGTTGATATATCTGTTACTTCTATCCTTTTTATTCTATTATTAGTAGCCGCCTTTTTAGCAGCTAAATTTGAAATGAAAGAGATACCTAATTTAGCTTCTACTGCTGAAATAATAGCTTCGTTACTGCCTAGACAAGCTCTAGTATTGAGACTTTCTTTATCTATTCCATTTTCTTCTAAAGCAGTTAGCATAGCTTTTCTAGTACCTGACCCCTTTTCTCTGAGTAATATTTTTTCTTGTTGGAGTTCTTTGCTAGTAATTTTTTCTTTATTAGCAAATCTATGACTAGAGGGAACAATTAAAACTAGAGAATCTGTAACTATTGGATCAATTTGTAGTTGATTTATAGTTGGTTTAGTTCCTACTACTGCTAAATCTATTTTTTTATTTTTTAATAATTCTATTATTTCTTTACTATCCCCAACTTTCATAGTTATTTCTACTTCAGGTAGTTGATTATAAAATTTAGCTAATAAAGCAGGTAGTAGATATTCAGAGGGGATAGTACTAGCTCCAATAGTTAAGTGACCATATGTTTCTCCTGTGATTTGTTTAACTTCTAATTGTGCTTGTTCCCAATTATTTAATATTTCTTTGGCTCGCCGATAGATTATTTTACCAGCAGGTGTTAATTTTATTTTGCCTTGTTGGCGAGTGATTAATTCTGTTTCTAATTTTTTTTCTAATGATTTTAGCTGCATACTAACAGCTGGTTGGGTGAGGTTTAATTGTTCAGCAACAATAGAATAATTTCCATATTCTATTAATTTAACAAACATTTTTAAAGTTTTTAGTTTCATTATTTTATTCCTTTCTTCGACTTGTAACTTATTTAAAAGTATATAACAAGTTTTCTTAGTAAGTCAAACGCGAATTTATAATTATTGCAACTAAAGACAATTTATAATATCATTATAGTAAAGTTTAGTAAGTATAATTATTAAATATTAATCAAAGGAGGACAAAGATAAATAATGGAGGAAACTAAAAAGAATTATTTAAGACAGATCCCAGCAGTTAATGATTTATTGGCAATGGATTCAACTCAAGAATTGATTACTAGTCATCCAAGACAATTAGTAATTGAAGGGATTAGAGAGAGTACTGATAAATTACGAACTACTATTTTAGAAAGTGATGTAGAAGAATTAAATTCTCTTAAGCTAGATGAAGAACATATTTTAAGTGAGGTACAAGAATATTTAGATAATAAAACTAGTGATCAGTTATTAGCAGCTGTTAATGCTACTGGAGTTGTAGTTCATACTAATTTAGGTCGTTCTTTATTATGTAATTCAGCTAAAGAAAAGTTACAACAGGTAGCTAGCAGTTATTCTACGTTAGAGATTAATCGGGATACTGGAGAGCGAGGTTCTCGTTATGAGATTATAGAAGATTTGTTGATTGAGTTAACTGGAGCTGAAGCTGCTTTAGTAGTTAATAATAATGCTAGTGCTGTTTTATTAGCTTTAGGTAGTTTAGCTCAAGGCAAAGAAGCTATTATCGCTCGCGGACAATTAGTTGAAATTGGGGGCTCGTTTCGGATTCCTGATGTTATGGAACAAAGTGGTGCTCAGTTATGTGAAATAGGAACTACTAATCGAGTTCATTTAGCTGATTATAAAAGAGCTATTAATGAAGATACTGGAATGATCCTTAAAGTTCATACAAGTAATTATAAAGTGGTAGGTTTTAGCAAAGATGTATCTCTTGAGGAATTAGTTGAGTTAGGGGTTGCGAATGATTTACCAGTAGTAGAGGATCTAGGGAGTGGTATTTTAGTTGATTCAACTTCTGCTGGTTTAAGCTATGAGCCGACTGTTCAAGACAGTATTCAAGCTGGAGCTGATGTAGTAACCTTTAGTGGAGATAAATTACTAGGAGGTCCGCAAGCTGGGATAATTGTTGGTGATCAAGAATATATTGAGCAGATGAAAAACGATCCTTTAAATCGAGCTTTAAGAGTAGATAAATTTACTTTAGCAGCTTTAGAAGCTACTTTACAGGAGTATAGAGAATTAGAAAGGGCCAAAAACCGAATTCCTACCTTACAGATGTTAACTGCTTCTAAAGAGGAATTACAAGCAAGAGCAGAAGAACTAATTACTCAGCTTAAGGAGGCAGCTCCAGAATTTCAACTAACAGTTAAGGAAGATATTTCTCGAGCAGGAGGTGGGTCCTTTCCTACAGAAGAGTTATCTACTTATGTAATTGAGTTAGCTCATGAAGAGTTAAGTGCTGAAGAAATAGCCGAGAGTCTGCGACTTCATAATCCACCAATCTTTACTAGAATATCTGCCGGATCTGTTTTATTAGATCTTCGTACCTTACAAGAGAAAGATTTTACTCATTTAGTTGAAGCAGTTCAGGAAATAATATAGTAGGAGGTGACAAGATGACGCAAAATTTGATTATTGGAACAGCTGGTCATGTTGATCACGGTAAGACAACTTTGATTAAGGCTTTAACAGGAGACGATACTGATAGATTAGAAGAGGAACAAGAGCGCGGTCTTTCTATTGATTTAGGTTTTAGTTCTTTAGATTTAAATGATCAGTTACAAGTAGGGATTATAGATGTGCCTGGTCATGAAAAATTTATCAAGAATATGTTAGCCGGGGCAGGAGGAGTTGATATAGGATTACTTGTAGTAGCTGCTGATGAAGCTATTATGCCTCAGACTGAAGAGCACTTGGCTATTTTAGATTTATTGAATGTAAACCAAGGGCTTATAGCAATAACTAAAAGTGATAAGGTAGATGATGAGTGGGTAGAGTTAGTGCAAGAAGAGATTAAAGAAGTGGTTACAGATACTTTCTTAGAGGGAGCTCCGATTATTCCAGTATCAGCTGTGGAAGGTCAAGGGCTTGATCAGCTTAAGGAAGAGATAACTAAAATAACCAAAAAAGTTCCTGCTAAAGATAAACAAGGGAATGTTTATTTTCCAATTGATCGAGTTTTTTCTATTGCAGGCCATGGTACAGTTGTGACAGGAACTTTGATTAAAGGAAAGATTGCCGTAGGAGATAAGTTCGAGATTTATCCGGCGGGAATTAAGGCTAGGGTTCGTAGTCTACAAGTTCATGAAGAAGAAGTTACTACTGCTTACCCGGGCCAACGAGTAGGAGTTAATCTAGCTGGAGTGGATACTGAGGAAATAGATCGAGGGGATGTTTTAGCTACTGCAGATAGTTTAGTTAAGACTGGATATCTTGATGCCCGTTTAGAGTTGTTGCCCACAGTTTCTTTTGTTTTAAAGCATGGAGACCGGATTAGACTTCATTTAGGGGCTAAAGAAGTATTAGGTCGAGTTTATTTATTGGATCAAGAAGAATTATATCCGGGAGAACAGGGATTAGTCCAATTTAGATTAGAGGAGACAGTAGTAGCTAACTTTAAAGAAAGATATGTACTACGCCGTTATTCTCCGATGGCTACTATTGGTGGAGGACAGATTTTAGATTCTAATCCTAGTCAACATCAACGCTTTGAAGCAGAAACTATTTCTGCCCTGCAGATTAAAGAAAATGGTAGTTTAGAAGAAAGGATTGAACTTGCTTTACAATCAGCTACAGATAAACCTGTAGTGCTAGAAGATTTAATTAAACAAACTAGTTTAGCTCGTCAACAATTAGAAGGAAAATTATCAGCTAGTGAGCAAGCTGTGGAATTAGCTACAGGTCAGCAGTCTAGCTGGATCTATAAAGAGTATTATCAACAATTAAAAGAAGAGATAATAGATTACTTGATTGCTTATCATCAACAGTATCATTTACGCTGGGGAAGGAAGAAAGAGGAACTCAGAACTAAACTTAGTATGGATTTATCTTCTAATCAGTATGATTTATTACTAGCTGATTTAAAGGAGGCAGGAAGAATTATTAGGCAGGATGCTAAAGTCCGACTAGCTGACTTTGAGATTGAATTCAAACCAGAGGAAGAAGAACTTAAAAAGGAGATTATGGATCAGTTTACAGCAAATAAATTTAGTCCTCCTGAATTAAGTCAAGTGCTAGAAGAATTTACAGAAGAGGAGTTAGCAACAGAAATCTGTAAATTTTTAATTTCTAATAACAAGTTGGTTAAAGTAGCAGAGGACTTATATTTTGCCGATCAGAGTTTAGAAGAGGCTAAAGAATTACTCAGAAAATATTTAAAGGAAGAAGAAAGAATAGAATTAGCTGAATTTAGAGATTTATTAGCTACTAGTCGCAAATATGCTTTGCCGCTACTGGAATATTTTGATCAGCTAGGGGTTACTCTAAGAAAAGGAGATACTCGAGTGTTGGCGGAGGATTAGTGGCACAGTCGTGAGCTATGTGTCGTGTGCTATCAGCTATTAGCCAATTCAAAATAAGTCCTTTTGATTCTCTGTAATGAATTTGCTCACGAATTACGACAAATAGTGGATGGCTGTAGCACAAAAGAATACTTAACAAGCAATAAAGGAGTGATAGTAATGACTGAAGAAATTAAATTAACGCAATATAGTTCTACTGCTGGTTGAGCAGCTAAAATGGGTCCTAAAGCCCTGTCGCAAGTTTTGCGACAAGTTGAGTTTGGTGGCGAGGATGAAAATTTATTAGTAGGTTTGGATCAAGTAGATGATGCAATTGCCTATCAGACTGCTAAGGAACAAATAGTAATCCAGTCAGTTGATTTTTTCACCCCAATAGTAGATGATCCTTATCTTTTTGGTCAGATTGCAGCAGCTAATGCTTTAAGTGATATTTATGCTATGGGAGGAGAACCTATGCTAGCGATGAATATTGTTGGCTTTCCTTCTTGTTTGGAGCAAGAGGTGTTAAGCCAAATTTTGCAAGGAGGAGCTGATAAAGTGGCAGAAGCTGGGGCAATAGTAGCTGGGGGACATACTGTCCAGGATGATGAACCGAAGTATGGTTTATCAGTTATGGGCCAAACCACTCCTGACCAGTTACTGACTAATGATCAAGCTCAAGTAGGAGATAAATTAATTCTGACTAAACCGCTAGGAATGGGAATTATATCCACTGCTATTAAAGGAGGAGTAATTGATAATGCTGATAGTGTAGTTGCAGCTATGGCTCGGTTAAATAATCAGGCTGGTCAAGTAATGCACGACTTTGGAGTGAATGCTTGTACTGACATTACTGGCTTTGGTCTATTAGGACATGTCTGGGAATTAGCCACTGCTAGTGATGTAGGGGTAGAAATTTTTTCTGCTGATGTGCCAGTTTTTAAGGAAGTAATTGAGTATGCTGCAATGGGCTTAGTCCCTGGGGGAGCTTATACTAATCAGGATTATTTAGAGGATCATGTTAAAATTAGTGGAGATATCAAAGAAGCTGTAGTGGATGTATTATTTGACCCGCAGACTTCAGGAGGGTTATTACTTTCTATACCAGCAGAGCAAGCTACTGAATTACTGTCGGAGTTAAATTCATTAGGTGTTAGTGAGGCTAATATAGTAGGGGAAGTAGTTGCTAATGATAATGCTGCTAGAATTACGGTAAGGTAGAAAGGAGCTAGTAAAAGTGACAGAAAAAGAAGTATTTTATTTAGTAGTGTTTAATTCCACTCATCATGCTTTACAGGCGGAGGAGATATTAAAAGAAAATAATCAGCAGCTAATGATGGTGCCTGTACCACCAGAAATTACAGCAGATTGTGGTCTTGCTATTAAGTTAGATACTAACAATCAGAAAGTTATTAATTTATTAGAAGAAGCAGATGTTGACTTTGCTGGTTATTATAAAGTTATTAAAGAGGGATTGGAAAAGAAGATTAGTAATCTAATGATCTAATAATTAAAGTTTATCCCGAATTAAGGGGGACTAGAATGGAATTAAATACTAATTACATGGATTTAGATAGGTTAAATCATCTGGCAGCCCAAGACATAATGAGTAATAAGCTATTAACTATAGATCAAGAGACAAGTTTGGATGAAACTATATTTTTAATGCTAGGCGATAATGTTACTGAAGCTGTTGTGACTAATGATGATGAATTATGTGGAATAGTAACTTTTAATGATTTTGCTGATTTAATAAATGGTAGTGATAGAGAATCGGTTTTGCGAAAGCCAATAACTTCTTTTATTGATAAAGAAGTTATAACTGTTAATAGTGGTATTAATGCTATAGAAGCTAAAAATATAATGAAAGAGAAGGGGATAGGCAGATTACCTGTCTTAGAGAATGGTCAACTGATTGGGATTATTAGAATAAATAATATTATTAATAATTTATATAATCGATTTGCAGAAATGAATGATATTTTATTTAATATTTTAAATACTCTTCATGAAGCAGTTTGTATAATTGATAGAGAAGGTAAAGTGATTATGTGGGATGATCAGTCTGAAAAATTATATGGTATCAAAAAAGAGACTATAATTGATAAGCAATTAGAAGATCATTTTCCCAATGCTTTATTGCTAAATGCCTTAAATGAGAAAGAAGCAAAAGAAAATGCATATCATAATCCTAAAGAAGGAGTTTATACAATAATTAGTGCGATGCCTTTATTTGTTAATGGTGAATTAGTGGGGGCTGTGTCTACAGATAGAGATGTAACTGAAGTAACTAATCTTTCTTCACAGTTACGCCAAACTAAAAATAAATTAACTAATTTACAACAGAAAGTGAATGAGATTAATGGAGATGATTATCCCTTTAGTGATATTCTGGGGAAAAGTGAAATTTTGCAGCAAAAAATAGAAAAGGCAGAAAAAGTGGCTAGAACAAATACAAATGTATTAATTACCGGAGACAGTGGTACAGGTAAAGAATTATTTGCTAATTCTATCCACCAAGCTAGTGATAGAGAGGGGGCTTTTATTACTGTTAATTGTAGTGCTATACCTAAGGATTTATTTGAAAGTGAAATGTTTGGGTATGTAGAAGGTGGATTTACTGGAGCTTCTAAAGGAGGAAAAGAAGGTTATTTTGAACTTGCTGATGGTGGAACATTGTTTTTAGATGAAATTGGAGATATGCCTATGTTTATGCAATCTAAATTGCTCAGAGTTTTACAAGAAGGTAAAATTAAAAAAATAGGTGCTGAAGAATATATTGAAGTAGATGTTAGAATAGTTTCTGCTACTAATTGTAATCTTAAAGAAATGATTGCTGAAGAAGAGTTTAGAGAGGACTTATTCTACAGATTGAATGTAATAAAACTAAAATTACCTAATTTAAAAGAAAGAAAAGAGGATATTCCTATTTTAATAAATCATTTCATGACTGAATTTTGTGAGAAAAATAATTTAGCTGTTCCAGAACTTACCTCAGAGGTTTTAACAGCTTTAGTAGAGTATAAATGGCAGGGTAATGTAAGAGAATTACAAAATGTTGTTGAACATTTTGTTGTTTTTTCTGAAAATGGGAAAGTAACTTTAGATAGCATTCCTGATTATATAGCTCAAAATTCAATTGGTCAGGAACAAAATAAAATGGATCTTGATCAGGCGGTTAGAAAAGTTGAGATTAATACTATTAAAAAAGCTATGGAATTGGCTGAAGGAAATAAGAGTAAAGCAGCTAAAATTCTTAATATTCCAAGAAGTACATTGTACTATAAAATTAAATATTACGATATAGATTGGAACTTAAACTAATCAGGAAACCTGTCAGTATACTGACTTTTGTCAGAATGCTGACAGGTTTTTATTTTTTTAGGATAATATTTTGTGCATTAAATATACCAAAATATTTCAGTATATTTCCTTTATCATTTGTTATATAATATCGTTGTAGATAGAAGACACTAAATCTTCTAGTAAGTAGTTATAGAGCTGCTTACACTTCTATCTAGATAAAAAAAGTATCTCTGAGTCCTTAACAGGATAGGAGTAGTGGCTATGGACTACCTGAATAGATATTGTGGATTAAATTCATTTTGTGTCTTAGAAGATCAAGCGACTATGAAGTTCTGGCAATTCATTGCCGAGTAGTTCACTAATCGGCTTAAACGCTTTATAAAAAGAAAAGAATAATATTATTTTATGAATTACTGTCAGTCAATTGACAGTTGCTATGTTGGAATGAAATTATTATTTATTTATTGTAGAATAAGAAGTAAAAAAGTAACTTATTCAGGAAAATTAAGGTATTAAAAAAGCAGTAATATCAGATTTCTAGGATAAATAATTATTTTTTAAGTTTATTTTAAAGTTTGGTATGATAATTGCATTAATAAATAAAGTGAAAGATAACACAAGTAAGCTAAGGAGGTGACACAATGAATATAGTACTCTCTTTACAACAACATATTGGAGCTCCTTGTAATCCACTAGTGGCAGAAGGAGATCAGGTTAAGAAGGGCCAACTTGTTGCTGAGCCACAGGGGTTAGGGGCCAATATCCATTCTAGTGTATCTGGTAATGTTATTGAAATAACTGATTCTCATATAAAAATTAAGGCTGATGCAGAACAGCCTGAGGAATATGAAAAGATAGAAGAATCAGACAATATGTTAGAGCTTATTAACTCAGCTGGAATAGTAGGAGCAGGTGGGGCTGGTTTTCCTACTGATGTTAAATTAGATGTAGATTTAGATGGTGGTTATGTAATTGCTAATGCAGCTGAATGCGAACCAGTATTATCCCATAATTTAAAATTAATGAAAGAAAGTCCTGAAGTAATTGTTAAAGGACTAAAATATATAAAAGAAATTACTAATGCAGCTAAAGGATATATAGCTATTAAGCCTAAGTATAAAGAAGCTGTCAAAGAACTGAAGAAAGCTTCTTTAATAGAACAGGATATAGAGGTTAAATATCTGCCTAACATGTATCCTTCAGGAGACGAAAGAGTAGTTATTAGAGAACTTTTAGATGTTGAGTTAGAACCTGGTGACTTACCAACTAAGGCAGATGCAGTAGTCCAAAATATAGAAACTTTAAAGCATATAGTTAATGCAATTGAATTAAGAAAACCATGCATTACTAAGGATTTAACTGTTGGTGGTCGAGTCAAGAAAGATCCAACTGGGACAGTATTTTTAAATGAACCTTTAGGTGCACCTGTTAAAAAGTATATTGATTTATGTGGTGGATATATCCAGCCTCATGGAGAAATAGTATTAGGTGGACCATTTACAGGTCAATCGGGAAGTGAGGATTCGCCAATTACTAAAACTCTTGGTGGAATATTAGTAGGAATGCCGTTTCCCGAAGAAGAAAGAAAAGTTGGAATCTTAGCTTGTGAATGTGGAGGCCAGGAAGAAAAGTTAAGACAAATTGCTGAAGCTATGGGCGCAGAAGTAGTTGCAGCAGAAAAGTGTAAAAGAATGACTGAGGTAGATGGTAGATATAGGTGTGATAAACCTGGTGTTTGTCCAGGCCAGGCTGAAAAAGTATTAGCTTTAAAGAATGAAGGAATGCAAGTTTTATTAACAGGGACTTGCGATGACTGAACTAATACAGTGATGAATGTAGCTCCTCGTGTAGGAGTTCCGGTGTATCATAGTACGGACCATGTCTTAAGAGCAACAAGAAATAAACTTGTTAGAAAATTTAAAGATGAATAAAAAGAAGGGGGAGATTTAATTGTCTATTACGCCAGAAACCGCGGAAGAGCATAAAAATGATTTAGCAGTGGCTTGTTGTAGGACTGAAGAAGGCACAACTATTAGCCCAAGTGATTTAGAGGATCCAAATCTTATTCCAGATTTAGAAGCTTCAGGATTATTAGAAATTCCTGATGATTGTTTAACAATTGGTGAGGTGCTAGAGGCTGAACTAGTTGAGACTATTGATTCGTTAACTCCTTTAACTCCTGAGGTATTAGATGAAGTTAATGAAATTGAAGAAGAAGTGGAAGCAGAGGAAGAAACAAGTGAAGAAGAAACTGCAGAAGTTAAAGAGACCTCTACTAGTCAAGAGCAGACTGCTCAGGTAACTCAAGCAGCAGGTAGTAGTGTTAAAATTCATATTGGTGAAGGAAAAGATATTGATCTTGAAATTCCGGTAGGACTTACTGGAGAGGTTAATTCTAAGTCACAGGAATCGCAACCAGTTTCAGCAACAGAAGAGGCAACTAAAGAGGATGCTACTGGAGAAACTACTACAGATAAAGAAGCTAGTCCAGAAGTAAAAGAAATGAGAAAGTTAGTTAAGAAGCATTTTCAAATTGATCAGATAGAATTCGGACCTGAAACTAAGATTGAAGGAACAACTCTTTATCTGAGAGAAGATATCTGCGCTGATGCTGTAGAGGCAGATGATTTGGTTTGCTCTATAGATATAGATATTATAACTCCTGATAATTATGATGAGTATAGTGAAACAATTATGGATGTTCAACCGATTGCTGCCAAGGAAGAAGATAATGATTTAGGAAAAGGAGATACTAGAGTATTAGATGGAGCTGTAGTAGTTGTAACTGGAACTGATGAAGAAGGAGTTCAAATCGGAGAGTTTGGTTCTTCAGAAGGTATTTTAGAAGAGAATATTATGTGGAATAGACCAGGGGCTCCTGATAATGGAGAATACTTTATTAAAACAGAAGTGGTTATTGAAGAAGAAACTAATATGGAACGACCTGGTCCTTTAGCTGCTCATAAGGCAACTGATTTTATTACGCAAGAAATCAGAGAAGCGTTAAAAGAAGCTGATGAAAGCTTAATTGCTGAAGAAGAGGAGTTAACTCAATATAGAAGACCTAGTAAAGAAAAAGTAGTAATTATTAAAGAAATAATGGGTCAAGGAGCAATGCATGATAATATTATTCTTCCAATGGAGCCAGTAGGAATTTTAGGTGGGGAGCCTAATGTTGATTTAGGAAATGTTCCTGTTGTTTTATCACCGCTTGAAGTACTTGATGGCGGGATTCATGCTCTTACTTGTATTGGTCCAGCATCAAAAGAAACTTCTAGACATTATTGGAGAGAACCTCTTGTTCAGGAAGTAATGGAAGATGAAGACCTAGATCTGGCTGGTGTTATTTTCGTTGGTTCACCACAAGCCAATTCAGAAAAGTTCTATGTATCTAAAAGACTAGGAATGATGGTAGAAGCAATGGATGTTGATGGAGCTTTCATTACTACTGAAGGCTTTGGTAACAACCATATTGATTTTGCTAGTCATCATGAACAAGTAGGAAAGAGAGAAGTTCCTGTTGTAGGAATGTCTTTCTGTGCTAATCAGGGTGCTTTAGTAGTTGGTAATGAATATATGAAGCATATGGTAGATCATAATAAATCAGAACAAGGTATTGAGAATGAAGTTCTGGCCAATAATACTTTATGTTCAGAAGATGCTATTAGAGCGACAAATATGCTTAAAACAGCTATGGCGGGAGAAGAAGTTAAAGATCCGGAAAGAAATTATAACCCTCACGTTAAGGAGAATAATTTAGATTTAATTGAAGAAGAATTAGATACAGAAGTTGAACGAGTTCCCAATGAACAGATTCTTCCTGGAACAGAAGACGAAGGATAAAAGGTGATTAGATGAATTATACAGATAAGATTATTGAAATGCAAGGGATCGTAGTGGAAGTTAAAAGTGGATCTGTTGCAATAGATTTTAAAGGAAGACTAGGACATTTAACTGTACCTAAAAGGATGATTATTTCTGATGGTGAGATAAAAGTAGGGCAAGAAGTTGGTTTGAAAATGAGCTTTGTAGAAGTTCTTAGCCCTGAGCCAAATGAAAAATATGTAAGTAATATTAAAAAGAGAAAAGAAAAGGAGGAAGAATAATGAGCAAGGTAAATGTTGTAGAAGGTTTACAATCTGAGATATTTGTTCCAATTACTCCTCAACCAGTATGGGCATCTGTTGAAAAAGAACTTAAAGATATGAAAGTAGCTTTAGCTACTGCAGCGGGAGTTCATCTGAAATCAGATGAAAAATTTAATTTAGCAGGAGATTTCACTTATAGAGAGATTCCTGGGGATGCTCCAACAAGTAATATGATGGTGTCTCATGGAGGATATGATCAAGCAGATGTTAATAAAGATATTAATTGTATGTTTCCTATAGATAGACTGCGAGAGCTTGCTGAGGAAGGATTTATTAAGGAAGTAGCAGATACCCATGTAGGTTTTATGGGTGGTGGAGGAGACCAGGAGAAATTTAAAGAACATACTGGTCCTGAAACAGCTCGGATTCTAAAGGAAGAAGGAGTAGACGCAGTTTTATTAACTGCTGGCTGAGGTACTTGTCACCGCTCTGCCGTGATTGTGCAGAGAGCGATTGAAGAAGCTGGGATTCCGACGATAATTATTGCTGCTTTACCACCAGTAGTTAGACAAAATGGTTCTCCACGAGCTGTAGCTCCAATAGTACCTATGGGTGCTAATGCAGGTGAGCCTAATAATGTAGAAATGCAACGAGGAATAGTTAAAGATTCACTAGAACAATTAGTTGAAATTCCAAGTGCAGGTAAGATTGTTTCCTTAAATTATGAATATAGTGCTGAAGTATAAATTTAGTATCTCCCCACTAATTAGTGGGGAGATCACCACTACTGATTAAGGTAAGGTGATAAGATGAGTAAAGAACAGCAGATGAGAAGGCTTGTGATTAAGTCCTTTCATATTGAAAAATTAAACTGGAAACCTGAATTTAAAATTGAAGATATGACCCTTACTATTTCTAAGCAAATACTTGATAATTTGGTCACAAGTGAAGATTTAATATCAGATATAGAGGTTGAAATAATTAAGCCTGGTGAACATGATAGATGGACTAATACGATAATGGATCTGATACCTATTTCTACTAAAGTATTAGGGGAACTAGGAGAAGGAATAACTCATACCCTTACTGGAGTATATGTTATGTTGACAGGAGTAGATGAAGCAGGGAATCAAATTGCAGATTTTGGGTCTTCAGAAGGGAAGCTACAGGAGCAACTTCAACTTAATAGAGCTGGGACTCCTGGAGAAGATGATTTTATTATATCATTTAATGTAACTTTAAAAGAAGGAGCCGGACATAAGAGAGTTGGCCCTACAGCTAGTCATAGAGCTTGTGACAAGTTCATTCAACAAATTAGAGATAAGTTAAAAGAGTTAAAAGAACCTACAGAAAAACATGTTTTTCATGACACAATCAACCCAGACAAGAAAAAGGTAGCTATAGTTAAACAGGTAGCTGGTCAAGGTGCTATGCATGATAATTTAGTTTTGCCTAATGAACCAAGTGGATTCAAAGGAGGGCGCTCAATAATAGATTTAGGTAATGCACCTGTAGTTTTAACTCCTAATGAATATCGGGATGGTGCTTTAAAGGCTATGACTTAATTGGAGGTGATTTAGTATGGGAATAGGACCTTCCACCAAAGAAACTACGTTACATCATTTTAGAGATCCTTTATTGGATGTAGTGGATGAAGATGATGACTTAGATTTAACCGGTATAATTGTAGCTGGAACCCCCCAAGATAATGAAAATAAAATGTTTACTGCTCGAAGAGTTGCCAACTGGTTAGAGGCAATGCAAGTAGATGGTACAATTGTTTCTACTGATGCTTGGGGCAATAGTCATATTGATTTTGCCAATGCAATTGAAGAAATTGGCAAAAGGAAACTGCCAGTAGTAGGACTAAGTTTTATAGGGACCCAGGCTGAATTTGTAGTTTCTAATCAATATATGGATACAATAGTTGATTTTAATAAATCAGACCAAGGAATTGAAACTGAGGTTGTAGGAGAGAACAATATTACCGAATATGATGCTAGAAAAGCTCTAGCATTTTTAAAGTTAAAAATGAAGGGGGAAAAATAATGAATTTTAACAAAAGTTTGCATGCTGTTGATTCACACACAATGGGAGAACCTACTAGAATTATAGTGGGTGGAGTGCCGAATATTCCAGGAGAAAATATGGCTGCTAAAAAAGAGTATTTAGAGGATAACATGGATAACGTTCGTACTACAGTGATGCATGAACCTCGAGGTCATAATGATATGTTTGGTTCAATTATTTTATCTCCTACTAAAGAAGAAGCAGATTTAGGAATTGTATTTATGGATGGTGGCGGTTATTTAAATATGTGTGGTCATGGGACTATAGGTGCAGCAACTGTAGCAGTGGAGACTGGTATGGTAGAAGTAGAAGAACCCTACACTAGTGTTAATTTAGAAGCTCCAGCTGGTTTAATTAAAACAAAAGTAGAAGTTGAAGATGGAAAAGCAAAGAGTGTTTCTGTGACTAATGTTCAGTCTTTTCTTTATCAAGAAGATATAGAGATTGAAGTACCTCAGTTAGGGACAATTACTTTAGACATCTCTTTTGGAGGTAGTTTCTTTGCTTTAGTTAATGCTCAAGAATTAGGGTTAGAGGTAGAAGCGTCAAATGCTGATAAGTTAATTGAAATAGGTTTAAAAATAAGAGATATACTGAATGAAACTATAGAAGTAGAGCATCCAGAAAAGAAGCATATAAATGAGATTGATTTAGTAGAAATATATGATGATCAGCCATCGAGTCCAGAAGCAGATAAAAAGAATGCCGTTGTATTTGGCCAAGGCCAACTGGATCGTTCTCCTTGTGGAACAGGAACTAGTGCTAAATTAGCTACGCTGTATGCTAAAGATGAACTTGATCAGGGAGAAGAATTCATTTATGAAAGTATTACTGGAACTAAGTTTAAAGGAGAAATAGTTGGTGTAGGTAAAGTAGGAGAATTTAATACAGTAGTCCCTCAGATAACAGCAAGTGCTTATATAACTGGCTTTAATCATTTTGTTACTGATCCTGATGATCCTTTAAAAGAAGGCTTTTGTCTGAAATAATCCTAAAATTTAATTTTTAAAATCAGAGGAGGCAATAAAATGGTAAATATTGTTCTAGCAATTTTAGCTGGGTTAGGTGGTTGGTTTGGAATTGAATTAGGTAAAGATACTATGAATAATCAAGGAAACTTTGAAGAAGGAACAAGCTGGGGAACAGCTGGAGGAATAGGATTTGTAACTAATTTCTTTGATACTTTAGGAATTGGAAGTTTTGCTCCTACAACAGCTCTTCTTAAGGGCTTTGATCAAATTGAAGATAGATTATTGCCCGGTACTTTAAATGTTTCTTGTACAATTCCAGTTATTGCTGAAGCTTTTATTTTCATCTCTGTAATAGAAGTTGATCCTGTTACTTTATTTGGGATGTTAATAGCAGCAACTGTAGGGGCTTGGATTGGAGCTGGAGTTGTATCTAGCTTACCGGAACAGAAAGTTCAAATTGGTATGGCAATTGCACTATTTATAACAGCTTTCCTTATGTTAGCAGGGCAAATGAACTGGATGCCAGTCGGTGGCGAAGCAATTGGACTTACAGGTGGCAAACTTATAATAGCTATTGCTGCTAACTTTGTATTAGGTGCGCTGATGACTTTAGGTATCGGGCTGTATGCTCCTTGTATGGCTTTAATTTATATGTTAGGGATGAGTCCGCGAGTTGCTTTCCCAATTATGATGGGCTCTTGTGCTTTCTTAATGCCTGTTGCTTCTGTTAAGTTTATTAAAGAAAAAGCCTATAATAGAAAGGCCTCTTTAGCTATTGCTTCTGCAGGATTGATTGGAGTATTTATCGCCGCCTATTTAGTTAAGAGTTTACCATTAGCAATTCTTACTTGGTTAGTAATTGGGGTAGTCTTATATACTTCTATAACTATGTTTAAATCTGCTCTAGAAACTCCAGAGGAAGAAGAAGTTGTTGCAGAATAATTACTAACTAACATTTTTTTAAAAAGACAAGCTCCCCTATTAATAGGGGAGCTATATGCTTAACAAAGTGTTAATTTTCACAATCAAAGGAGGTAATTTATGGCACAAGATACGGAAGAATGGTCAAGTAGATGGGCCTTTATAGCTGCAGCTATTGGAATGGCAGCAGGAACGGGTAATATTTGGAGATTTCCTAGAGTTGCTGTTCAAAATGGAGGCGGAAGTTTTATTATTGCTTGGTTAGTAGCTTTATGTGTCTGGTCTATTCCGTTATTAATAGCAGAAATGGTGATTGGTAGAAAGGCTAGGCAAGGGATAATTGGTGCTTTTAAAAAATTAGGAACTGCTAAGGATACCAGGATGGGAGTCTGGATTAGCTGGGTTTGTATTGCTATTATGTCTTATTATTCTGTAGTAATGGGTTGGACAATTAAATATTTTGGTTTAAGTTTAACTGGCAGTTTGACTACAAATACGCAACAAATTTGGAATAATCTTATTTCCTCTCCTTCCCAAACAATTTTATTTCATTTTATAGCTGTATTCACTTGTACTTTTGTAGTTTATAAAGGAGTTACAGATGGGATAGAGAAGGTTACTAAGCTTTTAATTCCTGCTTTATTTGTGATTTTAATTATTTGTGCTGTAAGAGCTTTATCACTTCCTGGAGCTGAAAAAGGTATTAAATATTTATTTAGTATAGACTTTAATAAGTTGTTAACTCCTAAAATTTGGTTAGAAGCTTTTACTCAATCAGCTTGGTCTACAGGAGCAGGTTGGGGATTTATTATTACTTATGCTGTTTATACTAAAAAGAAAGATGATATTGGGTTAAATTGTGTAATAACTGGTGTCAGTAATAGTGTTGTTTCTATACTTGCTGCTTTAGGAATTGTGCCTACGATTTTTGCTCTTTCTTCTCAGCAAGGAGCTATGGAAGCTATAAATTCTGGTAATACAGGTTTAGCTTTTATTTACTATCCTAAACTTTTTCCTACTATGGCGGGAGGAGAACTATTAGCTATTTTATTTTTTCTAGGAATGATGATGGCAGCATTGACTTCACTGATTGCTATGTTTGAGGTTGCAGTTAAAAACTTAATAGATTATGGTCTGAGTAGACAAAAGGCTGCTATTGTTTCTGGAGTAATGGCCTTTATTATTGGTTTGCCGTCAGCTTATAATATTAAATTTTTAAATAATCAGGATTTTGTTTTAGCAGTAGGTTTATTGATGAGTGGATTATTTGTAAGTTTAATCATTGCTAAATATGGTCCAGAAAAGTTACGGCAAAATGATATTAATACAGAGTATAATGATTTATATATAGGTAGATGGTGGAACTGGTGTATCAAGATTATTCCGGGCATCTTTACAATTATATTTGGCTGGTGGATTTGGCAGTCTATTTCTATGTATCCTGAATCTTGGTGGAATCCATTTAAAACCTATAGTTTAGGAACTATAATTCTCCAATTTGCAATTATTTGGGGAATCATTACTTATCAAAATAATTGGTTTGCAAGTAATTTTATTAATTCAGAGGAAACTGAGGAAGATGAAACAACTGTAGCTTAGCTTTAAACTGCCTTGTGGATATTTATTATCCCAAGGCAGTTCTTTTTATTATTAAGAAATTCAAATATTTTGTGGATATTTTTACTATGATTAGTTATAATAATGTTAAGTGTAACTATATTTTTAGATTTTTAATTATAGGGAGGCTAAATATTATGAAAATGTCACAAATGTACATACCAACTTTAAAGGAAACACCGGCTGATGCTGAAGTGGTAAGTCACCAATTAATGTTAAGATCGGGAATGATGAGAAAATTAACTTCTGGGATTTATAATTATTTACCCTTAGGTTATAAGATAATTAAAAAGTTTGAAGATATTGTTAGAGAAGAAATGAATAAATCTGGAGCTCAGGAAATATTATTACCTGCTTTACAACCAGCTGATTTATGGAGAGAATCTGATAGATTTGATGATTATGGTCCAGAATTGATGAAATTAAAGGATAGACATGGTAGAGATTATTGTTTAGGGCCAACTCACGAAGAAGTGATTACTGATATGGTACGGGATGAGATTAGATCTTATAAAGACCTACCACTTAATTTATATCAGATTCAGACTAAATATCGAGATGAAATTAGACCTCGCTTTGGTGTCTTACGTGGTCGAGAATTTATCATGAAGGATGCTTATAGTTTTGATATTGATGAAGAAGGACTAGATAAGAGTTATCAAGCTATGTATGATGCCTATTGTCGAATTTTCGAGAGATGTGGTCTAGAATACAGACCAATTACAGCCGATACAGGGGCTATTGGTGGTGACGATTCTCATGAGTTTATGGTTTTAGCTGACGCGGGCGAAGATGTTGTAGTTTATTGTGAAGAATGTGACTATGCTGCTAATTTAGAATTGGCTAAATCAGAAGTGGAGTTAGAAGCGACTGATGAACAGCCTAAAGAATTAGAAGTAGTGGATACTCCTAATGCTTCTACTATTGCTGAGGTAGTAGATTATTTAGATCTACCAGTTTCTAAAATGATTAAGGCAGTTTTATATGAGACTCAAGATGATGAAGTCGTGTTAGCTTTAGTTAGAGGAGATTATGAAGTTAATGAAGTTAAATTATCTAATTTATTAGATGTTGTTAATCTGGAGATGGCTTCTGATGAAGTTTATGAGACAGAATTAGATACTGTTAAAGGGTTTACTAGTCCAATTGGTAGAGAGGATAAAGAAGTAAAAGTAATTGCTGATAATTTAGTAATGGAGATTGTAAATGGAGTAGCAGGAGCTAATGAACAGGATCAACACTATATTAATGTTAATCCTAAAAGAGATTTTGCAGTAACCGAAGTTGCCGATATTAGAGAAGTAAAAGAAGGAGAAGCGTGTATTAGATGTGGAGGTACACTAAACCATACTGAGGGAATTGAAGTTGGACAAGTATTTAAATTAGGTACTAAATATAGTGAAGCTTTAGGTGCTACTTATTTAGATGAAAACGGCAAAGATCAACCAATGGTGATGGGTTGTTATGGAATAGGAATTACTAGAACAGTAGCTGCTGCTATTGAGCAAAATCATGATCAATATGGCGTTAAGTGGCCTAAATCTTTAGCTCCATATATGGTTCAGTTACTACCTTTAGGAAATAGTGACCAGGTACAAGGAAAAGCGGAAGCAATTTATGAACAATTAAATTCTGAAGGAGTAGAAGTATTATTAGATGATAGAGAAGAAAGAGCTGGCGTTAAGTTCAATGATGCTGATTTAATTGGTGGTCCTATTCAGGTGATTATCGGTCAGAATTCACTTGAAGAAGATAAATTAGAGGTTAAGTTACGACAGACAGATGAAGAATTAGAGATTGATGCTAATAATTCAGTTGCTAAAATTAAAGAATTAATCACCCAACAAGACTAGAATTAAAGCCCTGTAGATTTTCTACAGGGCTTTACTAATTGTTTATAACTTGTTTTAATAATTAAATTTTTTTAGGATAACTATTTAATACTTGGCATCCATTGTCAGTAACTAGCACTAGATCTTCAATTCTAACTCCAAATTTTTTTGGTAGATAGATACCAGGTTCTACGCTAAAGGCCATACCAGGTTTTAATTTTTGGTTATTCCCTTGTACAATATAGGGGTCTTCATGACAATCCATGCCGATACCATGTCCTGTTCTATGAATAAAGTAGTCCCCATAACCTTGTTCAGTAATATAATTGCGAGCTACTTGATCTACTTCCTGAGCTGTTACTCCGGGCTGAATATACTCTTCTGCTAATTGTTGAGCTCTGAGAACTATTTGATAAACTTCCTTTAGTTTATCACTAGGTTGCCCAAAACAGATTGTTCGTGTCATATCAGAACAATAACCATTGTAAACCCCACCAAAATCAATTACTATAGCCTTACCTTCCTCTATTTCATCTTGCCCTGTAACGTGATGAGGTAAGGCACCATTAGCTCCTACTCCAACTATAGGTTTAAAAGATAAATCCTCCATACCAACTTGTTTGAGTTCAAATTCTAAAGTTGTAGCAAGCTCCTGTTCTGTTTGCCCAATCCAGTCTCTACTATTAATAACTTTTTTCAGTACTTCATCTGTCAATTGAGAAGCTTTAGTCAATAATTCGCGTTCACGTTTATCTTTCTTAATTCTTAATTCAGTAAATATATCATTGATCAATGTGAATTCACTTTTTTGTAATTTCTCTTGTAATGGAAGTAAAAAAACAGCTGGCATTTCATTTGTAACGCCTACTGTAGCTTGTAGTAGTTTCTTGGTTGTTAGTTTTTGGTTTAAAAGTTCTAATGGTTTATCATCTTCATCTTGCCAGAATACTGCTTCTTTAATTGGGGTTTCTTCAATTTGTGATTTATACAGTTTAGGAGCAATAAAGAAAGGTTCTCCTGTTTTGGGTAATACAAGCATAAAGAATCGTTCATGACTTTCACCGGCATAACCAGTCAGATATCTTAGATTAGTAGAGGGAGCAACCAATAAATAATCTATATTTTGCTGATTGATTAATTTTTGTGTTTTTTCAATTCGCTGTTGATAAATCCCCATTATTGCTTCCTCCTTAATTTCCAATTCACTTTTAAACGAGTAAATTAATTACTTTGTTTATTATTCTTGTATTATAAATCAGCTTTTTTGGATGGTGAATTCTTTGCTTCTGAAGTCATTAAAGTTACTATAATTAAGATAATGATGGCTGTTGGTACAGATACTACAATACTATTTACATCAAAGGGTTTTTTAAGTATAATCTCCCAAACTAATGTTACTATAACCCCTGATACCATAGAAGAAATTCCACCAGCTCTAGTTACTCGATCCCATAAGAAGACAGCTAGTACTGCTGGAGTTATTCCGGCAGCATAAACTGTATAAGCATACATCTGAACTGCTAAGATAGTTGGAAAGTATCTAATTAATAAATATGCAATTACACCCAAAATTGGAATTGTAACTTTAGTAGCAACTAACTTCTGTTTGTCAGTTGCATTAGGATTAATATACTCGCCGTAAACATCATAAGTAACACTAGTAGCTGCTGATAAGAGATAAGAGTTACCAGTAGTAATTACAAAACCAGCTACTGCTGCTAACATTAAACCTCCAATTGCTGTAGGAATTACAGTAGTAGTTGAAATTAAAGCCATTCCTGGTTCAATGTTAGGGAAGATAGCTCGGGCTGCAAAAGCAATTACTGCTACTGCTGGATAGATAATAATGATACCTATAAACCAGCCTATAGATCCAACTTTTCCTTCTTTATCTCCTTTAGAAGATGCTAATCGCTGGTACATATTCTGATCGCCTAATAACAGAAAGACTGGGGGGAGAATATAACCAATTAATTGGAGTGGTGACAGACTGCCTAAAACATTAAGATGGGTCTCAGGGACACTAGTTACTACATTATTCCATCCTCCAGCATATCCGAGGACTGAAGGTACTCCTACAATTAAGCTAAATAGGATAATAAAAGCGCTTAGTGCATCTGTTGGCGCTACTGTCATTAGTCCCCCGATAGCAGCCAAAAAGATCATTAAAGCAGCTGAAATAATAGTTCCTAATTCTACTGACATACCAGTGGTAACATTTAATACATAACCTAAACCTTTATATTGATAAGAAACTATTCCTACATAAGCTAATACAATAATGATACTGGATAATATTTTTGCTTCTACACCATATTTATCTTCTAAAATACCCGATATAGTATATTTTCCGTAAGCTCTAATTTTGGGGGCTATCAAGGATAATAATCCAATTCCAATTAATCCCTCTGCACAGAAGAATAATGCTGGACCTAAGCCAAAAGAATAAGCCAGTGAATTACCCCCTCCGGTAACTGTTCCACTTCCACACCAAGTGGCAATCAATGTCCCCATTAAGACTACTGGTCCTAAGGATTTACCAGCTAAAACAAAGTCTTCACTGTTAGATATCTTGCGAGAAAAATAAATCCCCATCAAAATCATAATTAATGCATATCCACCCAAATACCATAAAAAGTTAGGATTATGTGTTACTCCTTCCATTATTACCATCCTTTCTAAATTAAAATTAAAGTTTTCAAATCAAAAAAGTCGCTTCTAGTTTAAAGAACTTTATAATATCCTTTATTTAGACTATCTAAAATAAATTCACAGTACATATTATAGTAAATATTATAAAATTCGTCAATATTTTTTTCATTTAATATAATTTAAGAATTCTAAAAAATTAAAGATTATTTTGTTAAATTATCTAATTGCATAATTAATAAATTTATATAAAATTGATTTTTCTATTTACAAAAGGATGATAATATATTATAATAAGTACTAGAGTAGAAAGTAAAATAAAAAAACAGGGGAATAGCTGTATCCATGGTGGATACCCTGGACTTCAAATCCAGTGGCAGGCAGCTTTAGTTGTCTGTGGTGGGTTCGATTCCCACATATTCCCGCCTTTATAAAGTACAGGACTGTTTTTAAGAACAGTCTTTTTTTATTTTTTTGGGTTAAAATTTTATTTCTTATATAATAATAAATTAGTAACTCCTCTTCAATCCACTGAATAGACTATTAAGAGAAAGGGGAGTTTATTATGAGGTACACCTATGTACCAGTTAAGATTAAGACTTCACGTTTAATCAGGCCAAGACTAGAGGTATTATATCCTAAGGTAGTAGGCATGAGAGACTCATCTATTCAGCGGAAGATAAATCAAGATATCTATAATTTAGTGCGAGAGATGATTAGCGAACAGGGCTATTATGAAAATCCGCAGACAGTAATTGATGCTACTTATCAAATTAAGAATAATCAAAATAGAGTTTTAAGTCTGTCATTAATTAATTATGCTTATGCTGGGGGAGCACATGGCTTAACAATAGTTAAGTCCCTAAATTTTGATTTAGATACAGGAGAAAGTTATCAATTAAGCGAGCTTTTTAAGGTAGATAGTAATTATAAAAAACGTTTATCCGAGCTTATTGCTCAGGATATTATTGAACGCGATATTCCTACTTTAGATGAGTTTACAGGGGTTAGAGAGGATCAGGATTATTATATAGCTGATAAGACATTAGTGGTTTATTTTCAATTATATGAGATTACTCCTTATGCTTATGGGTTTCCCTGTTTTCCAATTGTAGGTTATACAATTGAGGATATCATCGCTGATACTAGTCCTCTAGGAATGACATTAAGATGTTTTTAAAATAGAAAAAATATTTAGGACAGAAGTTGATAGGAAGACTTGACCATAGGAAAAAGTAATAATCTTCTAATGAATATTGAGATATGAAATATTTCTATATAGTAAATTAAATGAAGAATGGGGTAGTAAGAAATTGAGAGTTTAAAATCATCTGTCCCTCTGATATAATAAAGCAAACTAGAGTAGAAAGGATGGAGTAGAATGAAGTATATTAGTACCCGGGCCAACTACCAAGCGGTAAGTGTAGCAGAAGCAATTCAGTTAGGGATGGTTCCCTCAGGAGGATTATTTGTTCCCCAAGAGATACCTACTTTTACGGAAGAAGATATTTATAAATTACAGGATAATAGCTACCAAGAGATAGCCCAACAAGTATTAGCTAAGTTTTTGACTGATTATAAATCAGAGGAATTAAAACAGGCAATTGAGGCTGCTTATAACCAGGATAACTTTGCAGTTGAGGAGATTACTCCAGTAGTTAAATTAGCTGAGGGCCAATATATCTTAGAGCTGTGGCATGGTCCAACTGCTGCCTTTAAGGATTTAGCACTTCAGTTAATGCCTCATTTATTATCAAAAGCAATTGAGAAGGTAAAATTAGATGATGATCTAGTAATTTTGGTAGCTACTTCTGGAGATACAGGAAAAGCTGCTTTAGAGGGTTTTAAAGATGTACCAGGCATTGATATTATAGTCTTTTATCCTGACGAGGGAGTTAGTAAAGTCCAAGAACGACAGATGGTAACTACTAGCGGAGCTAATACCTCTGTAGTAGCTGTAGAAGGAAACTTTGATGACTGCCAAACTAAGGTTAAAGAGATATTTGGTGATCAAGACTTTAAGCAAGTTATAGCCCAAGAAGGTTATCAGTTTTCTTCTGCTAACTCAATTAACTGGGGTCGTCTAGTACCACAAATTATTTATTACTTTGCAGCTTATGCTGATTTATTAAGCAATAATCAACTGGAAGAAGGCGCCAAAATAAATATTAGTGTACCTACAGGAAACTTTGGGAATATCCTAGCAGCTTATTATGCTTCTCAGATGGGACTGCCGGTTAATCAATTAATTTGTGCTTCGAATGACAATAATGTTCTAACTGATTTTCTGAAGACAGGAGTCTATGATATTAATCGCGACTTTAAACAGACTATTAGTCCGTCAATGGATATTTTAATTTCTTCTAATTTAGAAAGATTTTTATTTGAGATGACTGGTCATGATGCTGCTAAAATTAACAATTGGTATCAGCAGTTACAACAAGAAGGTAGGTTTGAGATTGACCTGGAGACACAAGAAAAGATAGACCAGTTATTTAGTGGCGAGTATGCTACTGAAGAAGAGACATCAGAGACTATTAAAGAAGTATTTGAAGAGTATGATTATCCTGTCGATACCCATACTGCAGTAGGAATTAATTGTTATCAGCAGTATCAGGAGAAGACTAAGGATCAAACACCAACAGTGATTGCAGCGACAGCTAATCCATATAAATTTAGTCCTGCGGTACTAAAGGCTTTACAGGGTACAGTTAAGCTAGAGGATGAATTTGCAGTTGTAGATAAGTTACAAGAAGTGACTGGCTTAGAGATACATAGTGGACTGCAAGGTTTACAAGACCAAGAAATCAAAAACTACAGAAAATCGAGTAGTAGCGGACTTAAAGAGGAAATCAAAGATATTTTAGCAATAGAATAGAGTTTAATCAGGGATAGGCTATTTTAGTCTATCCTTTCTTAGTGATTTTTATAGTTTTGAATTTGCACTCCTGTGAGTCCTGATGAATCTCCGTGAAGATCTGCTGATAACAGATAGCACATAGTAGACAGCTAATAGAGCCTTTTAGTTTTGCTGGTCAGTAATCTGGTTGACTAATTGCCGAAAATAAGTTGCGCCCCCTTTTTTAACGTATAAATAACCAATAGTAGAGGTTATGAGTCCACCTAAGGAATCAACAATTAAATCCCACATCGTATCTACTAAGCTTGATTTTTGCATATTCAAGCCGAAATTTAGATCCATGAAAAACTCAAATATCTCCCATAAAGCCCCGACAGAAAGAGCAAAGGTGAAAGAAAAGATAGCAATAAAGAGAGGACTTAGAGTTACTTTGATTTGTTGGCCTTGATTTAAAAGATAGACTAATATAAAGCCAATAAACCCGAGGATAATTCCTGATAGAGCATGTAACATTATATCCCACCACCAGAACTTAAGATAGTACTCTTGTAACTCTCCTAAATAGAGAGAAGCAAAGATGAAGAGTAAAATAATAATCTTAAAGCCAGAAGGGATATAAATGTGGTTTTTTTCGGCAACTATAAATGGTAAGTAGGTTAACAATAGAGTTAGAATTGAAATAAAGAGATTAAACCAGTGTTGAGTTATTATATTACCAATGATTGCTCCTATTAATAACAATCTAAATAAGCGAGCGATGATTTTATGAATTTTATATGTAGTATCTTCCGGGCCAATGATAGACATAGTATTACCTTCCTTTTATTTTTAGCCTTTAAATATAAACTTAAAGAAGTCAGCTACAAATACCTTTACATATATTATTTATTCTAGTGCTTAATTACTTGTTAAGGAGATATTAGTGCTGTTAGGCTTTAGTTTAAGTAATTTATTCATAAAAATAATGACTTAATATACACTAAATTATAAGATTATTTTCATTATTTATCGTATATATTATTCGTAAAGTAAGGGAGATTTGATAATAATTCCTTGGTGAATGACTGCTATGTGCTTTTGTTGTAATTAATAATTATTACTGCTATAATATTAGGCAGAGAGGTGACAAGTAATGACTAAAGATAAAATAGTAGTTAAAGGAGCCGAAGAACATAATCTTAAAGATATAGATGTGGAGCTTCCCCGAGATCAATTAGTAGTGCTGACTGGTTTAAGTGGTTCAGGTAAGTCTTCCTTAGCTTTTGATACTATCTATGCTGAAGGACAACGCAGATATGTAGAGAGCCTATCAGCATATGCTCGCCAGTTTTTAGGTCAGATGGAAAAGCCTAAAGTGGAGTATATTTCAGGTTTATCGCCTTCTATTTCTATTGATCAGAAGACAACTAGTAAGAATCCTCGGTCTACAGTGGGAACAGTTACTGAGATCTATGATTATTTGCGTCTGTTGTACGCTCGAGTAGGAACCCCACATTGTCCTGAGTGTGGGCAGGAGATTTCCTCGCAGACAGTCCAGGAGATTGTAGATCAGGTACTGGAGTTAGAGGAGCGGACTAAATTCCAGGTATTAGCTCCAGTAGTCCGCGGGCGAAAAGGAGAACACCAGGATATCCTAGATCAGGTTAGTCGAGAAGGGTATGTCAGAGTTAAAGTTGATGGTGAGATTAAAGATTTGGCCCAGGAGATTGAGTTAGATAAGAATAAACAACATTCTTTAGAAGTAGTAGTCGATAGATTAATAATGAAAGAGGATTTAAAATCTAGACTGGCTGATTCTATAGAGACGGCTTTGGATTTAGCAGAGGGGTTAGTAATTATTGATGTAATAGATGGTGCAGAGATGTTATTTAGTGAAGAATTTGCTTGTCCAGATTGTCAAGTTAGTCTAGAGGAATTATCGCCCCGGATGTTTTCTTTTAATAGTCCTTATGGAGCTTGTTCAACCTGTGAAGGTTTAGGAAATAAACGAGAGTTTGATCCGGACTTAATCTTAGATTATGATTCTTCCTTAAATGGCGGAGCAATTATCCCTTGGCGGAAGACGAGAAGCCGATTTCAGCCGCGGGCAGTAGAAGCACTAGCTGATAAGTATAATATTGATCGGGACAAGCCGCTGGAGGAAGTAGATCAGGAGTTTATTGAGATTTTACTGTATGGTGATGATAGTCCAGTTAGTTTTCCTTATACTAACCGAAGGGGGACTACTAAACAGCAGACTATTACCTTTAAAGGCTTAATTTCTATTTTGAAGGAGAAATTGCGGAATAAGAGTTCTAATCGGGCCAAAAAGAAACTAGAAAAGTATATGACTGTCCGGGCTTGTCCAGATTGTGGCGGGAATAGATTAAATCCGTCTAGTCTAGCTGTCACAGTTGGAGATAGATCAATTGCAGAGGTAACTGCTATGTCAATTGCTGATTGTTATGAGTTTTTTGCTAATTTAGAGTTAACAGGACAAGACAAGGTGATTGGAAGTGAGATCCTAAAAGAAATCAGACAACGGCTAAATTTCTTAACTGAAGTCGGATTAGAATATCTAACCTTAAATCGCTCAGCTGGTACTCTATCAGGAGGAGAAGCCCAGCGGATTCGGTTAGCTACTCAGATTGGTTCGCAACTAGTAGGAGTTATCTATATCTTAGATGAACCTAGTATTGGGCTGCACCAACGGGATAACCAGCGGTTATTGAATACACTCCAGGAATTGAGAGATATCGGTAATACAGTCTTAGTAGTAGAACATGATGAAGAGACTATTAAAGCTGCTGATGAAATAATTGATATTGGCCCAGGAGCAGGCCGGCATGGAGGAGAGATAGTAGCCCAAGGTGATTTAGAAGATATCAAACAAGAACCAGCCTCAATTACTGGTCAGTATTTGGCAGGAGAGAGAAAGATAAAAGTACCAAAGGAGCGGACTAAACCAAGTGGTGATTTGCTAACGATTAAAGGGGCTCAGGAGCATAATCTCCAGAATATTGATGTCGAGATTCCTTTAGGAGTTTTCACCTGTGTAACAGGAGTTTCTGGCTCAGGGAAGAGTACTTTAATTGATGAAACACTTAAGCGACGCTTAATGCAGGAGTTTTATGATTCCAAGTTAAAGCCGGGCCAACATGAGGCAGTAGAAGGTTTAGACCAGGTAGATAAGATAGTTAATATTGACCAGTCCCCAATTGGGAGGACGCCTCGGTCTAACCCAGCTACCTATACTAAAGTATTTGATTATATCCGCGAAGTCTTTGCTAAAACGCCATTGGCCCAGGAGAGAGGTTATAAGAAAGGACGGTTTAGTTTTAATGTCAAAGGAGGCCGCTGTGAGTCCTGTAAAGGCCAAGGAATCGTTCAGATAGAAATGCACTTTTTAGCTGATGTCTATGTGCCGTGTGAAGTCTGTGATGGAGCAAGATATAACCGGGAGACACTAGAAGTAACCTACAAAGGAAAGACAATTGCCGATGTGTTGGATATGACAATAGAAGAAGCATTAGATTTCTTTCAGAATATCCCGAAGATTAAACGTCGGCTCCAGACGTTATATGATGTAGGGTTAAGTTATATGAAGTTAGGCCAACCATCTACTACGCTCTCAGGTGGGGAAGCCCAGCGAGTTAAATTAGCTTCTGAGCTGAGTAAGCGGAGTACAGGTAGTACAGTTTATATCTTAGATGAGCCAACGACTGGTCTCCACTTTGCAGATGTAGATAAATTATTAAGTGTCTTACAGCGATTGAAAGAAGGCGGCAATACAATTATTGTTATTGAGCATGATCTTGATGTTATTAAATCAGCTGACCATATTATTGATCTTGGTCCTGAAGGTGGAGACAAAGGAGGAGAAGTAGTAGCTACTGGAACTCCAGAAGAGATTGCCGAAGTAGAGGAGTCTTATACAGGACAGTTCTTAAAACAAATAATTGAGAATTGATAATTGAGAGTTAAAAATCAAGTCCAAAACCAACTACTTTTATAGTTTACTAGGCAAGAGTTTTCTCACTTTCTGAATTTTTTCAAACTCATCTACAGCTCACTGCTTAAAAATAAGGCTAATCTAATTTAATGTCCTGCAAATTAGATTAGCCAAGCCTTATTTTTATTCCAGATCGCTAAGATTCGTTACTAAAAAATTCAAATTTCGTTGTGAAACTCTTACCTAGTAATATCGTTTTAGTTTTGGTTTAATTTAAGTAGAACAATCAGTGCCCTGTGATTAAAATGAGTGGATAATATATGCTCTAGAATTACTTTAAATGCTGTAGAAACTTTTTAATGGTATAAAACATTGATTGTTCTACCCTTGAAATCTTTTGGTAACTTTTATAGTTTAATAAAAGTTACTCGGAAAAAAAGCTACTTTGTAGCTTTTCCGAACTAGCTGTTGAATTTTTATTACTAACTTTTTATTAAAAAGTGAAGTATTATACTGTCAATTGTAAATTGAAGTTTGGGGGTGTTACTAGTGGAACTAAAAGAAAAAGCTAAGAATTTACCTCACGAACCAGGAGTCTATCTAATGAAGAACCAACGAGGCGAGATAATTTATGTGGGGAAGGCTAAATCTTTACGCCGGCGAGTTGGTTCTTACTTTAAACAAGCTAAGCACCAGCGGTTTAAGACAACAGTTTTAGTCAACCGAATTACTGAGTTTGATTATATTATTACGGATACCGAGATGGAAGCTTTGATTTTAGAGAATAATCTGATCAAAAAGCATAATCCAAAGTTTAATATCCAGCTTAAGGATGATAAGACCTATCCTTATATTAAGGTAACACTAGAGGATAGATATCCCCGCGTCTATAAGACAAGACTAGTCAAACAGGATGGGGCGCGTTATTTTGGCCCTTATACTGATCCTAAGGCAGTAAATGATATGTTGGAATTGCTTCATGATCTCTACCCTTTACGGACCTGTAAGCAAGAGTTAACAGCTCAGAAAAAAGATCGGGCTTGTCTGAATTATCATATTGATAAGTGTCTAGGGCCTTGTATTAATCAAATTAGTGTAGCTGATTACCAAGCTATGGTTGAGCAAGTAGTTATGATCTTAGAAGGTAAAGCAGCTGATTTACAAGATGAGTTAGAAGAAAAAATGGAAGCCGCAGCAGAAGAGTTAAATTTTGAAAGAGCAGCTCAACTGCGAGATCAGCTAGATGCTATTGATCAGATCACCCAACAGCAGAAGGTGGTTACAGAAGAGTTAGTGGATCGAGATGTAGTTGCTGTAATTGAGCAGGAAGAAGTTATCTGCTTACAACTGTTGATTATTCGCAATGGTAGATTAATTGGGCAAGAGGACTTTATCTTTACTGAGGTACAGGATAAACGGATTACTTTAACTTCTTTTCTACAGCAGTATTATGATACTGCTTATTATATTCCGCAAGAAATCTTAGTAGATACTAAATTAGAAGATCAGGATTTGCTTGTTGATTGGTTATCAGAACGAGAAGGACGTAAAGTAGAGCTTAAAGTACCTCACCAAGGAGAGAAAAAAGAGTTAGTAGAGATGGCAGTTCGCAATGGCCGGCAAAATCTAAAAGAGTATAATCTCCAGCAGGTATTACATTCGGCGGGGACTGGCTCAGGGGTAAAGGAGCTACAACAAGAACTAGAACTGCCCACTCCTCCCTACCGGATTGAAGGATTTGATATTTCTACTATTCAGGGCCAAGCTACTGTAGCTTCATTAGTTGTCTTTGAGAATGGGCAGCCAGCCAAGAGTGACTACCGCCGGTTTAAGATCAAGAGTTTAGAGGGCCAAGATGACTTTAGAGCTATGCAAGAGGTGATCAAGCGTAGATATTCTAAATTATTAGATGAAGGAAGAGACTGGCCTGATTTAATCCTGATTGATGGCGGTAAAGGTCAATTAAATGCTGCTTATGATGTTTTAGCAGAATTAGGGAGAAGCTCTCAACCAATTATTAGCCTGGCTAAACAGGAAGAAGAGATCTTTAAACCTGGTAGAGAAACCCCTGTTATCTTACCTCGCGATTCAGCTGCTTTATATCTAGTCCAGCGAGTTAGAGATGAAGCTCATCGCTTTGCTGTTAGTTACCATCGTAAGTTACGCTCGCGGAGACTAACTCATTCTATGTTGGATGATATCCCTGGGATAGGGAAGCAAAAAAGACAGGCTTTATTACAACATTTTGGTTCGCTTAATGATATCAAACAGGCTGCTCCAGAAGAACTAACAGCAGTAGAAGGGGTTGGGCCTAAGTTGGCCCGACAGGTTAGAGACTATATTAAGGCCAATTTGCGTCCGTGATAAAGCAATAGTTGTCTAGTGGAGCTGTTACTTGTTTTCAGAAAATTAATTCATTTCATAAAAATTTGATAATTAGTCAGAAATAGTGTATACTGAATATCTAATAAAAGAAGTATACTAAGCAATTTTTATTATGAATATAAACCAGGCCAATATCTAGCTTATCCTTGCCAATGTTGTGGACAGAAGATGCAGTTAGAGGATGAATTCTCCCGTAGAGATAAAGTTGCTTTAAAATGTAATGATTGTAAAGAATAAACAAACTTTTTAGTTGGTAAGTAATGACTTTCATAACTCATTATGTTGAATTTAGTATAAAAGTAATGCTCCTAGAACACAATAATTAAGTAGTAACAGATAGATTGTTTTAGGAGGCGGTAAAATGAAACATGCTACCTTTAAGGTAACAGGTCCGGCTAAAGTTAGCGGTAAGCAAGCTATCAAAGCAGCTTTGACTCAGGTGGAAGGGGTTAAAAAAGCCCAAGTTAATCTTAACCGAGATCAAGTTACAGTTCGGTTTGATACTTCACAAACAGAATTAAGTCGCCTGAAAGATGAAGTGAGAGCTGCTGGATATGAGGTTAGTAGTTAATTTTAGACCACTTCCTAGGAAGTGGTTTTTTATTTTGCTTGATTTATTATATAATAGACTAAGAGGTGATTAAAATGGCTTCTTATCAAGATCAAAAAGAGGAATTAGTTACTCGATTAAACAGAATTGAAGGTCAAGTGCGAGGAATCAAGAAGATGATTAAAAAAGAAAAATACTGTGTTGATGTTTTGACTCAGATAGCTGCTAGTAAAGGAGCATTGAATAAAGTTGCTAGGAATATTTTAGAGAATCATATTCATGGTTGTGTTCAGGAAGCTATAGGTAATGATAATGGTGAGGAGATGATTGATGAACTAATGGAAGTGATTGATAAATTCACTAATTAAATTAGAATTTAGGGGAGGGATTAAAATGGAGTATGAATTATTAGCAATAGATTTAGATGATACACTGCTAGGAGATGATTATAAGATAGCAGCTCGAACTCAAGAAGCAATTAAACAAGCTGAAGAATTAGGAGTCAAGGTAGTGATTGCTACTGGTAGAATGTATGCTTCTGCACTACCTTATATCAAACAATTAGAGTGTACAGAAGAAGTGATTACTTATAATGGAGCTTTAGTCAAGGAAGCAGCTACAGATGAAATTATAGATCATCAACCCGTTCCTTTGGAGTTGGCCCAGCAAGTAAGTACTTATGTAGAAGAGCATGATTTACATTTAAATCTGTATGTGGATGATTTATTATACGTTAATAAAGTAGGGCTTGAAGCTGAATATTACGAAGAAGTTTCAGGAGTTAAACCAATCCTGATTGAAGAAGAAGTAACAGACTTTTTGGATCAACCTTCTACTAAGTTATTAATTGTAGAGAAAGATTTAGACCGAGTAGAAGAAATTTTGGCTGATTTAGAAGAACAGTTAGGCTCGCAATTATATATTACAGCTTCTAAGTCGTATTTTATTGAGATCATGACTCCTGATGTATCTAAGGCAGCTGCCTTAGATAGAGTAGCAGAAAAAGCAGGGATAGCTGCTGAAGATATAGTAGCTATTGGAGATAGTTATAATGATTTAGAGATGATAGATTATGCTGGATTAGGAGTAGCTGTTGATAATGCTCGCGGGCAGGTTAAAGAAGTAGCTGATTACATTACTTTATCCAATGATGAAGCAGGTGTAGCAGAAGTTATTGAAAAGTTTATTTTAGACTAGTTAGAGGAGATTAAAAGGTTGAAGGAGGATATTTAAGATTAATTTAGAAGCTAATAATAAACCCCAGAGAAAGGAAGGTTAAAAATGAATCAAGAGATAGAAAATTTACAGGAAGTAAAGGAATTTACGCCAGGAGACAAAAGACTAGTTTATTCAGCTACTCCAGAAGAGATTAAACAGGGGGCTACTACAGATGTTTATTTCATCAAGACTAGAGAAATTTTACAACAGTTAGACCACGCTGCTACTCCAGTTGTAGCTGAAATATTTGCTGGTAGTTCAGGAGTTGTAGCAGGGATCGATGAAGCTCTTAACTTATTAGCTGATAAAGAAGTACAAGTTTGGTCGTTAGAAGAAGGGGCTGAAGTAGAAAAAAAAGAAGTAGTTATGCGGATTAAAGGATCTTATAATGAATTCGGGATTTTAGAGACAGCTATTTTAGGTACTTTAGCTAATTCTAGTGGTTGGGCTACTGCTGCTAAAGAGTGTAAAGCAGCTGCTGGAGATAAGCCAATGTTATGTTTTGGGGCCCGACATGTCCATCCTGCTGTAGCACCAGTAATGGAGCGAGCAGCTTTGCTTGGTGGTGCTGATGGAGCTAGTTGTATTTTAGGAGCTAAATTAGCTGGACAAGAACCCTCCGGGACTGTACCTCATGCCTTGATTTTAACAGTAGGAGATACTTTAGAAGTAGCTAAATCCTATCATGAAATAATGCCGGAGCAAGAACCGCGGACTATCCTAGTGGATACTTTTCAGGATGAAGCAGTTGAGTCTTTAAGACTAGCTGAGGAATTAGGCCAGGATTTAGATGGGATTAGACTGGATACTCCTTCAGAGCGAGGCGGCGTAACCCCAGGTCTGCTCAAAGAGGTTAGAGCTAGACTGGATCAAGCTGGCCATGAGCAGGTTGATATTTTTGCCTCTGGGGGGTTAACGCCCGAACGGATTAGAGAATTGAAGAAGGTAGGAGCGGCTGGTTTTGGTGTAGGTAGTTATATTTCTTCTGCTGAAGCAATTAATATGACTATGGATCTTAAGGAAGTGGCTGGTAAACCAGTTGCTAAACGAGGTAGAATTCCGGGAGTAAGTGATAATCCGAGATTAGAGGTTAGACTATAGGTTTGATTTGTAAAAAAATCAGGATATAAAGTGGGGGGATAAAGAAGTATAAATTCTAGTAATTGTTGATTATTATTTACATAATGCGGAAAGGTGAAACTATGGGGATATGGGGTTTAATCAAGAAGAATTATGCAGAAATTTATAAGCATACATTTCCAGTTTTACTATTTAGCTTTTTTTGGTTTTTTACTGCAGGTCTCTTATTGATCACTAGTATTGTAGGACTGCAGGCTAAGTTTCTATTACCAGTTATTTTAGGGCTGGTTTTTGTAGGCTCTGCTACTGTTGGAAGTTTCTATCTGACTAATGCGGAATCAGTTTAATGGCTAGTAATACAACTGTTAATCTGTTAGTTAAATACAGAGTTAAAACTGATGTTAGTGGGCCAAATGAATTCCAGTAAGGAGCGGATAGTTATGGCAAAAGAGTATGTAGTAGGTATTGACTTAGGTGGAACTAAAATTTTAACAGCTGTAGCTGACTTAGCAGGGAATATCATAGCTGAAGTTAAAGTAGCAACAGAAGCAACTAAAGGTAAAGATACAGTAGTTACTAAGATTAAGGATACTGTCTATCAAGTAATAGATCAAGCAAAGATAAGCATAGAACAAGTAATCGGAATTGGGTTGGGTTCTCCTGGTCCGTTAAATATTGCAGAAGGTATTATCCATCATACACCTAATTTAGAATTAGATAATGTTAATATCATTGCTGAGTTAAGTGACTTAGAACCACCTGTTTTTCTGGAGAATGATGCTAATGCTGCTGCTTTAGGAGAGAAATACTTTGGGGCAGGCCAAGAGGTGGCAGATTTAATTTATGTCACAATCAGTACCGGTATTGGAGGCGGCATTATTATTGATGGGGAAGTTTATCATGGGGCTTATGATGGCGCTGGTGAGATTGGTCATCTGACTTTAGACCCTTTTAGTGACCGCCAGTGTGGTTGTGGTAATCATGGTTGCTGGGAAGCAGTAGCTTCAGGAACAGCTCTCAGTCGATTAGGTCGTGAAGCCTTAGAAGCTGGGCAAGATACCTTGTTAGCTGATTTAGTCGAGCAGTCAGCCGAGGTTAATGGTGCTGTAATTGCTCAAGCAGCTCAAGCAGGAGATGAGATAGCTTGTAATATATTAAACCAGGTGGCAGAATACTTAGGGATTGGTTTTGCTAGTTTGATTAATATTTTTAATCCGCAACAAATTGTAGTTGGTGGTGGTGTGGCAGAGTCTTGGGATTTGCTGGAGGATACTATCCAGGCTACAATTAAGAAGAGAGCAATGGCTAGTTTAGTAGATCAAGCTGAACTTGTTACTTCGCAGTTAGGCTCTAAGGTAGGGGTAATAGGAGCAATTGCTACTGCTCTAGTAGGTTTAGGTAGGTTATAGTGCATAACAGGAAGTTAATTTCAGATTAGGGGGCAATGCAAGGATTTAGCTCATGATGCTCTAACAGAGGCTAAACAAGGTAATTAGGACACAGCCGAAGAATATTTAGAGGAAGCTAGAGAGGGATTGATTGAGTTACACCAAAAAGTTGAAGATTAAAGGATTAATTTATTGGAAGCTTCATACACTAAAAATGAAGTTTCCTGATACATAAATTTTTAACTAGTAGTTTGGAGTGAAAGTATGGAAAAAATAGCTGTACAAGAAATGGTATCAGAATTTGAATTAGAAAAGTTGAATCAGGTAACTATTGATAGAGATATTACAGTTAGTGACATTAAGCGACCGGGATTGGAATTAGCTGGTTTTTTTGATTATTTTACTCCGGAACGAGTTCAGATTCTAGGGCGGACTGAAATATCTTTTTTAGAAGAATTGCCTGAAGAGTTACTCCAGGAAAGACTGACTAAATTTGTATCCTATGATGTTCCTTGTATTGTGATTACTAGAGGGATGAAACCATTACCTGAATTGACAGAGTTAGCTACAGAAGCTAATGTGCCGATTTTAGCTACTGATTATTCAACGACTAGTTTTATCAGTCGGTTAATTGAATACTTAGAGGAGAAGTTTGCTCCAGAAGTAACTAAACACGGAGTTTTAGTGGAAATTTATGGTGTAGGAGTCTTGATTAAAGGGAGTAGTGGAATTGGTAAAAGTGAGAGTGCTCTGGACTTAGTTAAACGAGGTCATCGTTTAGTAGCAGATGATGCAGTAGTTATTAGAAGGGTAACTCGGAATACCTTAGTGGGATCTGCTCCTGAGATTTCTAAGTACTATATGGAGTTAAGAGGTTTAGGAATTATTAACGTCAAAACTCTCTTTGGCGCAGGATCTATTAGGGAAGAACAGAATATAGATTTAATTGTAGAATTAGAAGAGTGGAATAATGAGGAAAACTATGATCGGTTAGGTCTAGAGAATGAAAAAGAAGGAATTTTAGATGTCACTGTACCTAAAGTTACTATTCCTGTTCGGCCGGGGCGGAATTTAGCTATGGTAATGGAAGTAGCAGCTATGAACTTCAGATTAAATAGTATGGGGTATAATGCAGCAGAAGAATTTACTAAAGGATTAAATGATGTCTTACAACATAAAGAAGATCAGTTTGATAATTTATAATTATAATTAAATAAATGGGGTGAAGTAGTGTGGAATTAAGTAATTTTACAGCAGAAGATTTTGTTACAATTGGAAGTGAAAAATCTTTAGGAAAGATGGCTAGTATGTTAGCCATGGTAGGCGATGATGCAGATGATAAATTAGTAGAAACCTTTATTGAAGATGATTATAATGCAGTAATTACTAGAGCTGGCGGAAAAGGAGAAGAATTAAAGAATAAAGTGTTACGGAATGCTTTAGGAGCTGCTGTGAAGGGTAATGTTATTGCTGATGATATCCAGAATCGGAGAGTATTAACTCGCTGTGTGGAACGAGCTTTGGCTGGTCTAAATGGGCCAATGAGCGGTATCTCAGGGGCAGGGATTAAGATTGGAATTGTTAAGCATGATGTTCATTTAGCAGTAGCTATTTATGGTAAGATTGGAATTCCTGGTTTAGAAGTTGATCATGAAATTTCTGGATTAGGAGTTCACTACTACGGATTAAAAGAAAACAAAGGAGAGTAAGTCGCTTCCAGGGCAGATGTTAATATCTGCTCTTCTTTTTTTATTTGGAGCGCTTCATAGTTGTCGTGTGCTGTCTGCTGTCAGTCAATTCAAAATCTAAATCGTACTAAATTAAATTTAGAAGCATCTTTCAAATATCTGCAGTTTAGAGAGTAATTAAGCAAGGTTTTGCCTGTGAATGGATTTTTCTTTGGCGGTTTTAGATAAAAAATTAACTTTATCAAATTGATAAAGTTCTATTATAGTTTGTTTTTTAGCTCACGACACACAGCTAATAGCACACGACTAATAACAGACAGCAGATGGCAGATAACTGATAACAGACGTAATATTCTTTCATCTCGCTCATAAGTATAGGTAGTAGAAGGAAAAAAGGGGCGAGATCAATGAATAAACTACAGTGGAGTTTATTACTTTGTTTAATTTTAATTCTATTATTTACAGTGGCAGTTGATGCGCAAAAAGAAACTATTTTTGAAACGGCAGATCCTGTTGGGGATGATTTTGGGCCTGGTAGTTATACTTACCCGACAAGTGATCAATTTAAACCATACGAAGGATTATTTGATCTAACAAACTTTAAAGTTGAATCTGCTGACGGAAATTATAATTTTTATTTTAAATTTAAGGAAGTGACTAATCCTTGGCATGCTGATTATGGTTTTAGTCATCAGATGATCCAGGTATATATTGATAATCAAGATGGTGGTAGCACCCAAGTCTTTAAACCAGGGGCTCATGTAAAGTTTGAGTCTCAGCATCCGTGGAATCAGTTAATTAAGTTAACTGGTTGGTCAGTAGAGATGTATTCTCCTAGTGATGACCCTCAACAGACACAGAGGTTACAGCAAGTTGATGTTACTTTAGAGGATCAGGTAATTAAGTTAAGTATCCCGCAGGAGAAAATAGGTTCCTTACAGGAAGCTCATTATTATGTATTAGTAGGTTCTTTAGATGGTTTTGGCTATGATAATTATCGCTCTGTAGTTGAGGAAGCAACAGGTTGGAAGTTTGGTGGCGGAACAGATACCGATTTAAATCCTAATCTGCTAGATACATTAGTTCCTGAGGGAATGAGCCAAAAAGAAGTATTAGGTAGTTTTGATCTAGAGGAAGGAGAGTTAGCTACTTTAAGAGCAGTTGGCCCGGAGTTGAGTCTACCGGTTAAATTTATAATTATTATTGCTTTTGCGATTGTCTTATTGCTTACAGTGGTAGGGGCTATAGTTAAATATATAATGAATAGATTTAAAGGAGTTTAAAATGTTACTTATAAAATAATATAATTAGTATAAACTATATAAAGAAATAATCAGGTAATCTAAGGAGGGAATATAATGCAACAAGAGGAAGTAGAAGTTACTCCTACCCCTATTACTACTGGAGAGCGAGTCTCTATTAATTATGAAGGGTTACTTTCTGAAAGTGGAGCTGACCAAGTTTATTTACATGCGGGAGTAGGTTTTAATGATAATTGGGAGGAAGTAACTGATATTGAGATGCATCCTAAAGGTGATGGTAGTTGGACAGCACAGATTAGAATCAATAGTGCGGATCGATTTAATTTCTGTTTTAAGGATTCCGCTAGTAATTGGGATAATAATAATGGTAGTGACTGGAGTTTTGAAGTGCATAACGGAGAATTATATACGCAATAATATAATGAATTGGCCTTCGGCTTACTTGTGCCGGAGGCTTTTTGTGTTGATGTATGGTGTCAAGAACAAGTGTGGTTAACTTTAAACTATTAAAAATAAATTAAAAACAGGGAACGAATATTCGTTCCCTGAATTAATTTAATCTTCATCTTTGTGGAGTACTTCTATCTTAGGTGCCAATTCTTCACTTGCTTCTAGATCATTAGCCTCATCGTCTGTTTCAGGTTTGAAGGTTTTGATTGATTTCTCTGTAGTTGGATTAAGCTCGTCACTAGTTTCTAGATCATAATCAGCAGTTTCTAATTGTGTTCCTTCCTCTGTTTCTTCTTCTTCTCTAAGCCAGTAATAATAGAAGATTAATACTCCTAACAAAGTAATACTAGCTGAAATCCATAACATAAGCCCACCTCTTTCAATCTATTTTATTTTTAATATGTTTTAAATCAGTATCAGATATTCGATTTCGTATAAAATTATTAAATTGATTTATTATAATTAACTAGACTACACCATTAATTTTTTATTTTAGCAGGATTTCCAACTAACTTATGGAAATAGTCATCATGGAGACTAACTTTAAGTGAGGAGGAAGTTATGTTAACTAAATTAATTTTGGCTGCAGTAATTGCTGTCTTATTTTATTTATATCGAATAGTTGATTTTAAGTTACAAGTATTATTACATCCTATTTTATTAACTCCCCTACTTGGTTCTTATTTTGGCTGGGGTGGATTTACTACTGGTATTATTCTAGGTGCTTTAGTAGAATTATTATGGGGAAGTAATCTAGTTGATTATCTTGGAGGCCTGAAATATGGTTTATTAGTTAGTTTACTAACAGTAGTATTGATGTATTTAACCCAAAATATTAGTTTGTACTTTAATCTTTCGCTAGTCTTGATTTTAGTCTTTAGTTTACAACAGAGTTTAGGTTTTTTAGAAGAAGAAAAATATTTTGTAGGGTTAGTATTTTTATTCAATTTAGTTGTATTAAGCAGTGCTCCTTTAATTAAGCTAATACTAGGCTGGATTCCAGCTCAATTTATAGATAGTCTACAAATCAGTGGTGGTTTATTTCCTCTAGCTGGATTAGCTATTTTTGTAGTGCAGGGCTTAGATCCTACGTTAAGACGGGATAATGTCTGGTATTATGCTTATGGATTAGCTACTTTAGTAACTATCGTTTTTGTTTTTAATAAGTACTATTTTGGGCTTATCTTTTTTCCTTTAGTCTGGTATACAGTGTATTACTTATGGCACTCTATACGAAAAGTTGAGTTTAAAGACTATCTTAAGTGGGCAGTAGCTATTTTAGCATTTATTTTGGCTCCAGAGATTGTTGAAATCAGTAGTCCGTTAGTTACAGGTTCTGTAGGTTATATTTTGTTGGTAGATATTTTATTAACTGCAATTGTTGGATTACAGTTTATGGAGTTAACAGCTTTGGAAAGTTACTTTATTATTTTATTATTAGGAGTTATAGGTTCACAATTTTCTATTATGGGGTGATAAAATGGAATTAATTGCTGATTTACATACTCATACAGTTGCTAGTGGTCATGCTTATTGTACAATTCAGGAATTGGCTACTGTAGCAGCTGAAAAAGAGATTGAAATAATTGCTATGACAGATCATGGGCCAAATATGCCTGGAGGAGCTCATCCTTATCACTTTGGTAATTTAAAGGTTTTACCGCGAGAAATTTGTGGAGTGCGAGTTTTAAAGGGAGTAGAAGCAAATGTAACTGATAGACATGGTACTTTGGATTTAGGAACAGAATATTTGGCTAAATTGGATCTTGTTTTAGTTGGTTTTCACGAAGATGCTGGTTATAATCCAGGAACTAGAGAAGAGAACACAACTGCTATGGTAAATGCTATAGTTAATCCTCTAGTTGATATTGTTGTTCATCCTGGTAATCCAGCTTATGAAGTGGATATTAGTAGAGTAATCAAGGCAGCTAAAGAGAATAATACTTTATTAGAGATTAATAATAGTTCCTACCGTAGTAGGCCAGGCAGCAGAGAGTATTGTATTGAGATTGCTCAGAGAGCACAAGAAGCAGGTTTGGAGTTGATTTTAGGTACTGATACCCACTATAGTGATCAATTAGGTGAATTTCCGCAGGCCTTAGAGATTGTAGATCAGGCTGGATTAGAAGCTAGTAATATTGTTAATACTTCTTTAGAGCGAGTAGAGAAGTTTATTGCTCAGAAGAGGGAAGTTAAAGAACAGGTATTAGAGGAAATCAATTAGAGTTGTGAGTCTTGTGTCGTGTGCGGATGCTTTTTATCACGGAAAGTTTCTGTGAAACTTGTAGGGGCAGCTAATTCAAAACCTTTAAATTAAAAATCTAACCTCACTTCAGATTACAGATAGCAGATAGCTGAGGCACGAAGTGTTATATTATATCTAAAATAAAGGGTGAACTAGATGCAAGTTTATGCTGACTATCATACTCATACTAAATATAGTCATGGTACAGGCAGTATTCGGGAAAATATTGAAGCTGCAATTGAAGCAGGTTTAGAAGAGATAGCTATTGCTGATCATGGCCCAGCTAGTTATAGTCTATATCAGTTAGGGGTAACAAGAGCGGAGACGTTACTGGAAATTAAAGATAAAGTAGCTTATTATAATCGGCTCTATCCTGAGATTAAGGTATTAGCAGCAACAGAAGCTAATATTGTCAGCCTTACTGGAGAGTTGGATGTGCCTCAGTCTATCTTACAGGTTCTAGATAAAGTTTTAGTTGGTTTTCACTTGTTTATTAAGCCTGTTAGTTGGCAAGCTGGAGTGGAGTTGATAGTCAAGAATTTAGTTCATGAAAGATTAGGGTTTAATAGCCAGGAGATCCGCCAGCAGAATACAGAATTATTAATTAAAGTGCTGAATAATTATGATATTGATATTATCACTCATCCTGGTTACCAGATCAATATAGATACTAGGTTGTTGGCCCAGGAGGCAGTTAAATCTAATGTAGCTTTAGAGATTAATGCTAAACATTTACCTGGGGTTGATTATGTACTAGCAGCTGCTTATGAAGGAGCTAACTTTAGTTTAGGTAGTGATGCTCATCAACCATCGCGAGTAGGAGATCTCAAACCTGCTTTAGAAGTAGCTCGACAGGCAGGCTTAACAGCAGATAGAATTATTAATGTGAAGCAAGGTAATTCTTAAGGTGAATATAAATTTTCATTTTATTAATTATTTGAATGTTAACTATCAACTATAAATTGTAAACTATAAACTAATACCAGGTGGGGTGAAGTATAGTGACAGAAGATATATTGGTAGTTACAGGAATGTCTGGCGCTGGAAAGTCAGAAGCTATTAATGTTTTAGAGGATTTAGGTTACTTTTGTGTTGATAATCTACCACCTGCTTTAATCTCTAAGTTTGGTGAATTATGTAGTCATTCTAGTGATCAGATTCAGCGAGTAGCTTTAGTGATTGATATTCGAGGGCGAGACTTTTTTGATAGTTTATTTGAAGAATTATCTAAGTTAGAAGAGGCTGGATCTGATTATCGGATTCTATTTTTAGAAGCTTCTACTGAAGCTTTAATTAATCGGTTTAAACAGACTCGACGGCGTCATCCTTTAGCGCCAGAAGGAAGGATTTCAGAAGCAATTGAGCTAGAAAGAGAGAAGTTAGAAGAGATTAGAGGAACAGCAGATAAGATAATCGATACAACTGAATTAGATCCTAAAGGATTAAAGGAAGAAATTGAAGGTAGTTTTGTGGAAAATACTAAACAAGATCAAATTACGTTATCTATTTTATCCTTTGGGTTTAAATATGGAGTGCCTTTAGATGCTGATTTGATGTTTGATGTTAGGTTTTTGCCTAATCCGCATTATGTTGATTCTTTACGTTCTTTGACTGGTGAAGATAAAAGAGTTCAGGATTATGTTTTAAAGTGGCCAATTACTAATCAGTTTAAGAGAAAATTATTTGATATGATTGATTTTTTACTGCCTCAATATATTAAGGAAGGTAAGACTCATCTAACAATAGCTATTGGTTGTACCGGAGGGAAACATCGGTCGGTAACTTTCGCTGAAAAATTATATGAGGAGTTTGAAGATGAATATAATATATTGATTAAACATCGTGATTCTGATAAATAGGGAGTGGGAGTGGTGAAGAAATTAAAGTGGTTGTATCCAGGGATGAGATTTAAAAGATGGTTGTTGTTAGTAGGTTTAGGTATTTTATTAGTTAGTGTAGGAGTAGCAATCCTGATTGGTTTTGAAGCATTGAGTGTAATTGAGAATGTCTTAATTGAGTTTGTTTATCTGCTGACAGGAGAGTTTACATTAGTAATTAATAAGGTATTAGGAGTTATAATTATTATTAGTGGTTTATATTGTGTAGCTGTAGGAATTAAGCGAATGATTAATTCTGTTTATGAGGTAGTATTACCAGAACAAAATACTGAACTAGTGGATTTATTCTTACAGAAAAGATATTTAAATAAAGGCCCTAAGATTGTAGTTGTTGGTGGGGGAACAGGCTTATCAACCTTATTGCGTGGTTTGAAGAAATATACAACTAATGTTACAGCTTTAGTAACTGTTGCTGATGATGGTGGCAGTTCAGGTATGTTAAGAGATGAATTAGGTGTTTTACCACCAGGTGATATCAGAAATTGTTTGGTAGCTTTAGCTGATACAGAACCACTAATGGAGAAGTTGTTTCAGTATCGGTATACTAAAGGAACAGACTTAAAGGGTCATAGTTTTGGGAATTTATTTATTGCTACTATGTCAGAGGTATTAGGTGATTTTGAAAAAGGGGTTAAGGCTTCTAGTGAGGTACTGGCAATTAGGGGGCAAGTGTTACCTGCTACTTTAGAGGATGTAACTTTATCAGCACGGTTACAGGATGGTCAGATCGTAAAAGGAGAATCACAGATTCCTGAAGCAGATGGAGCTATTGAAGAAGTGTTTATTGATCCGGTTGATAGTGACCCTGTACCTGAGGCTTTAGCAGCCATTGAAGACGCTGATGCAATTATTTTAGGTCCTGGTAGCCTATATACTAGTGTATTACCGAATTTATTAGTTGAAAATTTAAACCAGGCGATTAAAGATTCAGAGGCGATGACTGCTTATGTTTGTAATGTGATGACTCAACCAGGAGAGACAGATGGCTATACAGCTAGCGATCACGTGCAGGCCATTTATGATCATATAGATTCTGAGATTATGGATTATATCTTGGTTAATGACCAACAAATAGAACCTGAGTTACTAGAAAAGTACGCTGAAGAAGGTTCTGAACCAGTAGAAATTGATTTAGCTAAGTTAAAAGAACAAGGAGTAAAGGTAATTCAGGAACAGATGATTAATCAATCTGATTTAGTTAGACATGATTCTGATGATTTAGCTAAAGCAATTATGGATTTAGTTATTAAGAATTTAGAATAGATTGTGGAGGAGAGGATTATGAAGGATAAGAAGATTCTAATCATCGATGATGATAAAAATATATGCCGGATATTGAAAGATTATCTTTTAGTAGAAGGGTTTGAAGTAGATGTAGCTTATACAGGTGCTGAGGGGTTAAAAAAGGCTAAAAAACAAAAGGTTGATTTAATGATTTTAGATATTATGTTACCAGGAATTAATGGTTGGGAAATATGCAAAAGATTGCATGAGAATAAAGCTGAACTTCCAATAATTATGTTAAGTGCTAAAACTAAAGAAACTGATAGGATTACAGGATTGGAATTAGGAGCTGATGATTATATAACTAAACCATTTAGTTCTAAAGAGGTGGTAGCAAGAGTTAAGGCAGTTTTAAGAAGAACAGTAGAGGGAATTGAAAGATTAACCTATCCTTCGTTAGAGATAAATAAAGATTATAGAATAGTTAAAAGTGAGGGCCAAGAGATTTCTTTAACCCCTAAAGAATTTGATTTATTATGGACATTAGCTTCTGCTCCTAAACAAGTATTTTCTCGAGAGAAATTGTTAACTGAAGTATGGGGCTACAATTATTTTGGAGAAGAAAGAACTGTAGATACTCATATTAAATCATTAAGAAAAAAGATTGGCACCCCAGTAAAAAATTATATTAAGACAGTCTGGGGGGTAGGGTATAAATTTGAGGTGGCCAATGATAAAAAATAAGAGTTTGTTTAAAAGGTTAATAATTAGATTTTTATTTATTATATTTATCATTATAATTGTTTTAGGAATTTCAATGATTTATTTTTTTGAAGATTTTTATTTTGAAAAAAAGGAACAAGAAATTATTAATAATAGTAAAGTAATGATTAAACCTATCTCTAAAGCATTAACTCATAATAATGAAGATATTTCTAGGTGGTTACAATTAACAGCTGAAATAAATTCAGGACAAGCGTGGTTAATAAATAGATCTGGTTATGTAATTTCTTCTTATCCTTCTTTATTTTCAGAAGATGAAAAAAGGATTGATTTTGGATTTAAAGAAGTTCTCAATGGAAAAATTATTACTAATAGAATTGAAGTCTCTTATTTTGAACGACCAATGTTGTTAGTAGGATTACCAGTTTATAGTGGGAATTCCGAGCAAGTTAAGGGGGCTTTGTTGATTTTTACTTCAGTGGCAGGAGTTAATTCTACAATTAGACAGGTTCAGAAAATGATGGTCTATTCATCACTATTAGCTATTTTTCTAGCATCAATAGTAGCTTATAGATGGTCGAAAAGTTTATCTGAACCTTTAAGAATGATAAGTAAGACTGCAATGAAGTTAGGTGAGGGCCAATTTGGAGAACAGGTCAATATAGAAGATAACAGTGAAATTGGTACATTAGCTGCTAATATAAATTATTTATCGCAAAAACTAGAGCTAACAGTAAATGATTTAATTGAAGAGCGAAATAAATTAAAATATGTTTTAACTGGGATGGAAGAAGGAGTAGTTGTGATTGATAATGAAGCAGAAATAATTTTATTTAATGATTCGTTACAAAGGTTATGTTGTCTAGAGACTAATAAACAACTACTAGGTCAGGATTTAGATGATATTATAAAGGATGAAGATATAAAAAAACGTTATTTAAAGCATTAATAGAAGAAACAGCAACTAAGAAAGAACTTACCTTTTCTTGTTCAGGCCAAGAAAAAAGAGTACTTATTAATTGTAATCCTATTTATATTGAGCAAGACCAATTATGGGGAGTAGTAGGATTATTTAATGATATTAGTGAACGATGGAGATTTGAACAGCTACAAAAAGATTTTGTGGCTAATGTTTCTCATGAATTAAAGACTCCTTTATCTTCTATTAAAGGATCAGCTGAAATATTAATTGATGGAATAATAACTGATCGTGTAAAACGCAAAGAATATTTACAGATTATTTTTAATGAAGCTACTAGATTATCAGATTTAGTAAATGAAATACTCCAATTAGCTGAACTTGATACTATGAATTTTAGTCTTGATGTAGAACAAATAAATGTAAGGGATTTTTTACAGAATATCAAATCAATATTTAGTAAAAGATTAAAGCAGAATAGAGAAATATTTAAAATTAATGTTCCTAATATTCCATTATATATTCAAGGAGACCGAGAGAAGTTAAAACAAGTTTTATTAAATTTATTAGATAATGCTTATAAGTTTTCTTCTGTTGGTAGTTCAGTTACAGTTGGAGTAGAGATTGAAGGAGATAGAGTTAAGTTTTGGGTCAAAGATAAAGGACAAGGGATTAAAGCTGATCAATTAGATGATGTTTGGAAAAGATTTTTTAAAGTTGATCAAGCTCGCACTCCAGGAAAAAAGGCAGGTAGTGGTCTAGGATTAGCTATTATAAAACAAATAATCAATCAACATGGAGGAGAAGTTTTTGTAGAAAGTGAATATAATAGTGGGTCAATCTTTGGATTTTATCTAGTAGATTATCAAGTTAATGATTTTAAATAAATCTTCAATCTTTTCTCAAACTTTTATCACAAAATCCCTTTATAATATAAGTAACAAATAATCAGGAGGGATAGAGATGATGAAAAAAGGTGTAGCGGTTTTAATGGTTGTTTTGATTAGTGCTTCATTATTTGTTGGTTGTACAGGAGGTCAGCAAGGAAATCCAGAAGAAGGTCAACAGCAGCAACAAGAAGAATTAGAAGTAGACCAACAGCCAATGGAGGAAGAACAGCAAGAGCCAATGGAAGAAGGACAATAAGAGTAAAGGTTTATTTAAGATCATTTATAGTGTAATGTAAAGGAGGTTTAAATTGAAAAATAAATTATTTGTACTATTGATTTTAAGTTTATCACTTGTAAGTTTTTTTAGTATAAATGCTAGTGCTGCAAATGATGATTTAGATATTGGTTATATAGACTACAATAAAGTATTTGAAGCTCATCCAGAAATGCAAGAAATGAATGAACAGTTATCTAAAGAGATGCAGGATATAAGAGAAAAGTATCAAACTAAAACCAATAATTTAGATCCGCAAGAAGATAAAGAACAGATGAAAAAGTTACAAGAGGAATTTAGGAATAATGTTCGTCAATTACAGGAGGATTTGGCTCAAGAAGCTAAGCAAAATGTAAAACAAGATATAAAGGAAATAAGAAAAGACCTGGGATTAGATCTGATTATTAAGAAAAAAGGCTTAGTAAGTAGTAGAGAGGATTTAGAGTCAGAAGATGTAACGGAAGAAATAGTAAACCGATTTAAAGATTATGACTAAATAACTATCTATAAGAGGGGCTCATAGCCTCTCTTAATTATATTGGTGTATATTTTATTTGTTATTTAATGAAATAAATATTTATAATTTCCGAAGCAAGAAAAGAAACTAGTAATGAAGTAGTAGCAGAAATTGCAGGAATTATATAAGTATAAGGAGTTTGTTGTTTAGGTTTTCTTTTGATATAATGTATTATACACTACATAAATTCAGGTGATAGGAATGTCTTTTACAGATGAAGTTAAACATGAAGTAATTAGAAAAGATAACTCTAATCGGTGTTGTCATTTAGCAGAATTAGCTGCTTTAATTAAATCAGAAGGTAGTCTCAAGATAGTCAATCAGCAGTTAGCTCTAAAATTAGTTAGTCAACAGGCAGTTGTAGCTCGCAAATTATATAATTTGCTCCAGGAAAGATTTGATTTTATAACAGAAATTATAGTTAGAAAAAAGATGTATTTAAATAAAGATAACTACTATATAATTAAAGTGGCTTCTCAACCAGGAGTCAAAGAATTACTAGTTGATTGTGGGTTGATAGATAAATCATACCAGTTGAATTACCAAATTAAAGAGGAGTTTAAAGAAAAAGAGTGTTGTAGGCAAGCTTATTTGAAAGGACTCTTTTTAGCTACTGGTTCGCTGACTCACCCAGAAAAGGAGTATCATCTAGAGTTGAGTATAGATTACCAGGAGTATGCTGTTGAATTAAAGGACTTTTTTACTCAGTTTGAGATAGATATTAAATTGCGCCAGCGAAATGATAATTATCTATTGTATCTTAAAAAAGCAGATGATATTATTAAGGTGCTTAATCTAATCGGGGCCCATTCAGCTTTATTACAGTTTGAAAATGCTAGAGTTCATAAAAAAGTTCGTAATAGAGTAAATAGGCTAGTTAATTGCGAGACAGCTAATTTAAATAAGACAGTAGCTGCTGCGCAAAGACAGTTAGAACATATTGAGTTAATTGATCAGTTAAAAGGTTTAGAGGAATTGCCTGCTAGTCTGCAAGAGATAGCTGATTTAAGAAGAGAGAATCCTTACTCTAGTCTTAAAGAGTTAGGAGAAATGCTAGAGTTAACTAAATCAGGAGTTAATCATCGCTTCCGGAGAATTAAAAAGATAGCTCAACAACTACAGGAAAGCAAATTTCAGTCCAAATAAAAAATTAATTTTTTTGCAGGACTTTTGTTTTTCGGCAAGAAAGATTGATGATGGAGAGTCCGGAAAGAAAATATATTTTTGGCAGGAGTTTTAGTTTGGAGTAGGAAATACTAATAATGGAGATAAAAAAAGAATACAATAATGATGGAGTTTATTTTTTACAGAGTATGGGACAATTTTATAAGAGCGGGATAATTATGTCCCACTAAGGATTGAGGGATAGGAATGGTTAATTATTTTAAGTTGCAGCAAAAGATAGCTCCAGAGTTAGTTAAAGTTGTAGAGCGCAGATATGTAATCTTAACAGAAATTTATCGCTTAGGGCCAATTGGCCGGCGGTCGTTGGCTCAGAAACTAGATTTAAGCGAAAGAACTGTCCGCAAAAATTTAGATTTCTTTCAGGAAAACCAGTTTGTGGAAGTTACTAATGCCGGGGCCAAAATTACAGATTCTGGAATCAGAATTTTATCCGACTTCGATGGTTATATTAAAGAACTGAGGGGAACTAGAAAGCTAGAACAACAAATTGAAGCTATTTTAGGGGTAGAGGTACATATTATCCCACGAGGATTGAATTATAGCCAATCTAAGGGGGAGTTAGGTAGATTTTCAGCTGATTTTGTAACAGAATTGATTACTCCTGAAGATATAATTGCTGTAACTGGAGGAACAACCTTAGCTACTATGGCTCGGATGATGAATCGTAGTAATCATGATTTAGAAGTTACTGTGGTTCCTGGGCGAGGTGGCTTAGGAGAAAAGGTGGAAATTCAAGCTAATACAATTGCTGCTAAACTTGCTAATAAATTAGGTGGAGAATATCACCTATTACATATACCTGATAATTTAGAAAAGGATACTATTTCTAAATTAGTGATTGAACCTTCGATTAAACAGGTGCTTGATTTAGCTAAGGATGCTGATATATTAGTCCATGGAGTAGGTACAGCTCAAGTAATGGCCAAGCGTCGTAAAATAGCAACTGCTAAAATTAAAGAACTAAAAGATAAAGGAGCTGTAGGAGAAAGTTTTGGTTACTACTTCAACCAGCAAGGAGAAATTGTGTATTCTACTACTAGTGTTGGATTAAAGTTGTCTGATCTGGTTAAGATAAAAAAGGTAGTAGCTATTGCTGGTGGCGAGCACAAAGCAGAAGCTATTCTAGCTGCTGTTTCTAGTAAGTATCAAGATGTCTTGATCACTGATGAAAAAGCAGCTCATAAGATCTTAGAGCTAGTATAAGTTTACAATTTAAATTTATAATAAATTTTATAAGGAGGAGTTAATATGACAAAAAGAGTTGCAATTAATGGATTTGGGCGAATTGGGAGAGGTTTCTTACGACTAGTTACACAACGAGGTGTAGATTTAGAGATTGTTGCTATCAATGACTTAGTTGATGTAGAGAACTTAGCTTATTTACTTAAGTATGATTCTGTACATGGTAAGTTTGATGGTACAGTAGATACTAAAGATGGTAACTTAGTAGTTAATGGTAATGAAATCGAGGTTAGTGCTGTTAAGAATCCTACAGAATTACCATGGGATGAGCAAAATATTGATCTTGTAATTGAATCTACTGGAGTATTTAGATACCGAGAAGATCTAGAACAGCATTTAGAAGCTGGCGCAGACAAAGTTCTGTTAACTGTACCTGCTAAAGACGAGTTAGATAATACTATTGTATTAGGTGTTAATGATGATGAGTTATCAGATGATGATAAGCTTGTTTCTAATGCATCATGTACTACTAACTGCTTAGCTCCATTAGCTAAAGCATTAAATGATGAATTTGGATTAGAGCAAGGTTTAATCACTACTGTACACGGCTATACTGCTAGCCAGTCTATCTTAGATGCTCCTGCAAGCAAAACAAGAAGAGGTAGAACTGCTGCGGAAAATATTATTCCTACTACTACTGGTGCAGCTGTTGCTACTACAAAAGTACTACCTGAATTAAAAGGTAAGTTAGACGGTATGGCTATGCGAGTACCTGTACCTAATGGTTCTTGTGTTGATGGAGTATTTACTCTAGGAAAAGATGTTACTGTAGATGAAGTAAATGCTGCTCTTAAAGATAAAGCTGAAGGAGAAATGGAAGGCATCTTAGGCTACACTGAAGAGCCACTTGTTTCTAGAGATATCATGGGCCAATTTGAATCTTCTAAAGTTGATGGCGGAGCTACTATGCAGGTAGCTGGTAATATGGTTAAGATTGTTTCTTGGTACGACAATGAGTTAAGTTATACTAATCGAGTTGTTGATTTAGCTCTTAAGCTGTAATTATATTAGTTAGAATTTAGGGCCAACTTAGTTTTGGCCCTACCTTATTACCTAATTAATAATGTAGAATTGAGAATTAACTTCAAGTTTTCTTGAATTTGATTTCAATTGTCAATTCTAAATTGTTAATTAAAATGCGGAGGTGGCAGTAATGGATAAAAAAGTTTTAAAAGATGTTGATGTTGATGATAAACAGGTATTAGTTAGAGTTGACTTTAATGTGCCTGTAGATGATGATGGTAATGTAACTGATGATAAAAGAATTGAAGCTGCGTTACCTACTATTAAGTATCTGAAAAAACATGATGCTAAGACTATCCTGATGGCCCACTTTGGTCGACCAGGTGGTGAAGTACAAGAGGATTTACGTTTAAATCCAGTTGCGCAAGAGTTATCTAATAAATTAAACCAAGAGGTTATTAAGTCAGAGACAACTGTTGGTCCTGATGCTAAAGAAGCAGTTGCTAATATGGAAGCAGGCGATGTAGTATTATTAGAAAATACTCGTTTCAATCCAGGAGAGAAGCAGAATGATCCTGAATTTGCTCAGCAGTTAGCTGAATTTGCTGATGTTTATGTGAATGATGCTTTCGGTGCTGCTCACAGAGCTCATGCTTCTACAGCAGGTGTAGCTGAATATGCTCCAAAAGCAATTGCTGGATTCTTAATGCAGAATGAATTAGAGACTATGCAGCCTGCAGTTGAAGACCCTAAGCAGCCTTATGTAGCAATTGTTGGGGGCGCTAAGATCTCTGATAAGATGGATACTGTAGAAACTTTAATGAATAAAGCTGAGACTATCCTGATTGGTGGGGGCATGGCTAATACATTCATTAAAGCTAAAGATTATGAAGTTGGAGATTCTCTACTTGAGGAAGATAAGCTTGATTTAGCTAAAGAATTAATGGAGAAAGCTGAAGCTAAAGGAGTTGACTTAGTACTGCCAATTGATGTAACTGTTGCTGATGACTTTGCTGCTGATGCAAATCATAAAGCAGTTGCTATTGATGAGATTGAAGAGGGCTGGCAAGCACTGGATATTGGCCCAGAAACTATCGAGAAGTTCTCTTCTATCCTAGCAGATGCTAAGACAGTTACTTGGAATGGACCTTTAGGTGTCTTTGAAATGGAGGCCTTTGCTAAAGGAACTAATCAAGTAGCTGAAGTGTTAGGTGATATTGACGCGACAACTATTGTTGGTGGTGGAGAATCTGCAGCTGCTGTTAAGCAGGCAGGATTAGAGAATGCAGTAACTCATATTTCTACTGGTGGTGGAGCTTCCTTACGAGTTATTGAAGGTAAACCACTTCCTGCAGTAGATGCGTTGGATAACAAGTAGAGATTGTGTTTCAATAAACTAGATAATGTCTTAATAGGGATTTATTTCAATGTACACAACCAGTCTTGGTTTCTAGACGTGTTAGATAACAAATAGAGAGTAATTTTAGGTTGAGGCTGAGGCTAAGGTTAACTCAAGCCTCTATCTTGCCTTAACTTTTAATAGGTCTTACATAATTCAAACTATAAAAAAGGAGTGATAAATTATGCGAACACCTTTTATGTGTGCTAACTGGAAGATGCATAAAGATGTTGATGAGGCTGTAGAAATGGCCCAAGAATTTAAGGAATTAGTAGCTGAGGTTGATGATGTAGAAGCAGGAATCTGTGCTCCAGCAGTTGATTTATATCCACTTAATGAGGTACTAGCTGATACTGATGTTAAACTAGGATCAGAAAATATGTACTACAAAGAAAGTGGAGCTTATACTGGTGAATTGTCTCCAGCTATGATTAAGTCTGTTGGTTGTGAGTATGCAATTATCGGTCACTCGGAACGAAGAGAGATTTTTGGAGAAGATGACCAATTACTTAACCTAAAATTAAAGACTGCTTTTGAGCATGATATTAAGCCTATTTTATGTATTGGAGAAAAGTTAGAGGAAAGAGAAGCTGGTGAGCACTTTGCTCGAGTTAAGTTCCAATTAGAAGCTGACTTATCTGGTATTCCAGCAGAGGATGTTCAAGATATGGTTCTAGCTTATGAACCTTTATGGGCGATTGGTACTGGCGAAAGTGCTACTCCAGAACAAGCAGAAGAGATAATTAAGTTTATTAGAGAAACAGTTGCAGAAATGTATGACCAAGAGATTGCTGATGCAATTCGGATTCAGTATGGCGGTAGTGTTAAACCTTGGAATGTAGAAGAGATTATGGCTCAACCTAATATTGATGGTGCCTTAGTAGGTAGTGCAAGTCTAGAAGCTGAGTCGTTCTCTAAGATAGTTAAGTTTAAATAGTAGAGAGAGGTGATAACTATGGCAGCTCCAAACCCTTTAGCATTAATTATACTAGATGGATTTGGTTGTAATTCAAATCAGGAAATGAATGGTGTTGAAGCTGCAGATACCCCTAATTTTGATAGATTATGGGATGAATATCCTAGTACACTAGTTCAGGCTTCTGGAAAAGCAGTTGGTTTACCAGATGGTCAGATGGGTAACTCAGAAGTTGGTCATCTTAATCTAGGATCAGGCAGAGTTGTTTATCAAGATTTTACTAAAATTAATCTTGCAATTGAAGAAGATACTTTAGGTGATAATGAGGTTATCCAAGAAGCAATTACAAATGTTAAAGAGAATGATTCTGCTCTACACTTATTAGGATTATTATCTGATGGTGGAGTGCATAGTCATAATCAACATTTATATGGTCTATTAGAAGTAGCTAAAAAAGCGGGATTAGAAGATGTTTATGTCCATGCTATTTTAGATGGGCGAGATACTCCGCCATCTAGTGCCGAGAAGTATGTCCAAGAATTAGAAGAAAAAATGGCTGAGATAGGAGTAGGCCAGATAGCTACGCTTGGTGGCCGTTATTATTACATGGATCGTGATAATAACTGGGAAAGAACAGAAGAAGCTTATAATGCTATGTGCTTTAGCCAAGGTAACAAAGCTGAGTCAGCTTTAGAAGCTATAAAAGCTTCCTATGCTGAAGATACTACAGATGAATTTGTACTACCGACAGTTATTATAGATGAAGCTGGGAATCCAGTTGCTCAGGTAGAGGATAATGATTCTGCTATCTTCTTTAACTTTAGAGCTGATCGAGCTCGGCAGTTGACTCGTGCTTTAAATGATGTTACCTTAAAGGGATTTGAGCGACAAGAAGGTTATCCGGAAGTACATCTAGTCTGTATTACTGAGTATGATGAAACAATTGATGCTCCGGTAGCTTACCCGCCAGAGGATATTAAAAATACTTTACCAGAAGTACTATCTGATAATGATCTGAAACAGCTTAAGATTGCTGAGACAGAAAAGTATGCTCATGTAACCTTCTTCTTTAATGGAGGTAAAGAAAAAGAGTACCAAGGAGAGGATAGAGAATTAATTTCGTCTCCTGATGTTGCTACTTACGAGCAGAAACCAGAAATGAGTGCTTATGAGGTAACTGATAGGTTATTAGAGAAAATAGATGATGCAGACCATGATGTAATTGTTCTCAATTATGCTAATCCAGATATGGTAGGCCATACTGGAGACTTCACAGCTGTCCAAGAAGCAATTGAAACTGTTGATGAGTGTCTAGGACAGGTAATTGATGCTCTTACAGAGCAAGGGGGAGCAGTTTTATTGACTGCCGACCATGGTAATGGTGAACAAATGGTTGATTATGAGACTGGAGATCCTTTTACAGCTCATACAACTAATCCAGTGCCCTTAGTGTATATTAATGATCAAGCTAAAGATGCTCAGCTGATTGAAGATGGAAAATTAGCTGATTTTGCACCAACTATGTTAGACTTATTAGGCATTGAAGTGCCAGAAGAAATGACAGGTCAAAAACTTATTAAATAAAACTAGGAGGGATTAATATGTTAGAAATTGTTGATGTAGTTGCTAGAGAAATTCTTGATTCTAGAGGTAATCCAACAGTTGAAGCAGATGTTTATTTAAATGGAGGTGCTCGTGGTAGAGCTGCTGTACCATCTGGTGCTTCTACTGGTGAAAATGAAGCATTAGAACTAAGAGATGGTGGTGACCGTTATAACGGTAAAGGTGTTCAAGAAGCTGTTGAACACATTAACCAAGATATTGCACCGGAGATTATTGGCATGTTTGCTGATCGTCAGGTTGAGATTGATAATAAGATGATTGAATTAGATGGGACCCAAAAGAAAGAAAACTTTGGTGCTAATGCTTTATTAGGTGTTTCTATGGCAGTAGCTAAAGCAGCTGCTAACCAATTAGGTTTACCTTTATATCAGTACTTAGGTGGAGTTAATGCTAAAGAATTACCAGTTCCAATGATGAATATCCTAAATGGTGGAGAGCACGCTGACTCTGCTGTAGATATCCAAGAGTTTATGATTATGCCAGTTGGATTCGATAATTATAGTCGTGCTTTACGAGCTGGTTCTGAGATTTTCCATGCTTTACAAGATATCTTAGCTGAAAAAGGTGATGTAACTGCAGTAGGTAACGAAGGTGGATTTGCTCCTCGTAATATTGATGGTACTGAAGGAGCTATTGAGATAATCCTAGAAGCAATTGAAAAAGCAGGATATACTCCAGGTGATGATATCGTACTTGCTTTAGATGCAGCTGCTAGTGAATTCTATGAAGATGGCAAGTATAACTTCAAGCGTGAAGGAGCAGTCAGAACTAGTGAAGAAATGGTTGACTTTTATGCTGATTTAGTTGATAAGTATCCAATTCAGTCTATTGAAGATGGATTAGATGAAGAAGACTGGGAAGGTTGGGTCCAATTAACTGAAGCACTAGGAGATGAGATCCAGATCGTTGGTGACGATTTATTCGTAACTAACACTGAATTCCTAGCTAAAGGAATTAAGATGGGTGCTGGTAACTCTATCTTAATCAAGGTAAATCAAATTGGTACTATTACAGAAACTCTTGATGCTATTGAGTTAGCTAAGAGAAATAACATGACTGCTGTTGTATCACATCGTTCTGGTGAAACTGCTGATGATACAATTGCTGATCTTGTTGTTGCTACTAATGCAGGTCAGATCAAGACTGGTTCTGCTTCTCGTTCTGATAGAATGGCGAAGTATAATCAGTTATTAAGAATTGAAGAAAGATTATCTGAATCTGGTCAGTATAATGGGTTAGCTAATTTCTATAACTTATAAATGAGTTAGTAAGGTTTGAGTTAAGGGCAGGTATTGTACCTGCCCTTATTATAATACTTATAGATTGCTTTTTTACCCCAGTTGTGTTAAAATATTTAATGTCATTATTATAAGTTGGTTTGTTGAAAGAGGGGGTAACATAGATGGCATTTTTTCTTAAAGTATTATTGATGATTGTATCTATTATTTTAATTGCTTCTGTATTATTACAATCAGGTAAAGGTGGCGGTCTTGGCGGACTTGCTGGTGGAGGAAATTCTGTACTTGGTGACCAGGGTAAAGCTTTAGATGAAATTCTAAGTAAAGTAACTACTGTTGCGGCTGTTTTATTTATGGTACTATCCTTAACAGTTGCAGTTATATAGTAATTAGAATTTGTTATAAACTCTTGGTTGGATTTGTATCTAACTGAGAGTTTTATTTTTTATTTACTAGTATAGAGAAGTTAAATTTGAGAATAATATATTGTGAATTAAAACTAATGGAGGTAAAATATGAGTGTAAAGAGTACTATTTTAAATTTTATGGAAGAAGAAGCCTACAAACCGCTAACTGCTGATGAATTATTTGATGTATTTGAGATTCCTCAGGCAGAGCAAGATAGATTTTTAGCAGTATTAGAAGAGATGGAGAGTGTAGGTTCGATAGTTAAAAATGAGCAGGAGAGATACGGCACGCCCGAGAGAATGAATGTAGTAGTCGGGAGATTACAAGGGCATGCTAAAGGATTTGGATTTTTAATTCCTGACAACCCTGAACAAGAAGATGTTTATATTAACTTTAAGGATCTCAATGGAGCAATGCATAATGACCGAATAGTAGTTAGGTTGATCGATAAAAGAAGTGGTAAACGATTATCAGGTGAAGTTATTAAAATTTTGGAAAGAGCTAACGAAGAAATAGTAGGTACTTATGAGGATAGTGAAAACTTTGGTTTTGTTGTACCTGATGATTCGCGGATTAATCATGATGTATTTGTTCCTAAAAAGGAAAGTCAAGGAGCCGAAGAAGGCCAAAAAGTTGTGGTTAAGATTACTCGGTGGCCAGAAAAGAGTCGTAATCCCGAAGGTAATATAGTAGAGATCTTAGGCCATCAGAGTGATCCAGGAGTAGATATTGAAGCTATTATCCGTAAGCTAGAGTTACCAGGAGAATTCCCAGTCGAAGTGGAAAAGATGGTAGCTGATTTAGGAGAGGATATTCCTGCTTCTGAGGCCGAGCGGAGAAAAGATCTAAGAGATGTAACAATGGTAACAATTGATGGAGCAGATGCTAAGGATTTTGATGATGCAGTCTCCCTTGTTGATTTAGCTGGTAACCAAGTAAGATTAGGAGTTCATATTGCTGATGTAACCTATTATGTAGAAGAGGGCAGTGTTTTAGATCAGGAGGCTTATCAGCGAGGAACTAGTATTTATCTAGTTGATCGAGTAATTCCTATGCTCCCTGAGAAGTTATCTAATAATTTATGTAGCTTGCGGTCTAATGAAGATAGATTAGCTATGTCGGTCTTGATGGATTTTGATCTGACAACAGGAGAATTGGTTGACCATGAGATTACTGAAAGTATTATTGAGGTTGATCATCGTCTAACTTATAAGCAGGCCAATAAGATGCTAATGGAAGATGAGCAAGAGTTAATCACCCAGTACCAAGATGTGATAGATAACTTACGATTAATGCAGGACTTAGCAGCTCGTTTAAAAGATAAGAGACAGGAGAGAGGTAGTGTTGATTTTGATTTTGCTGAGATTGAGATTGAATTAGATGAAGCAGGTAGTCCAATAGATATAGTGAATAGAGACCGAGGATTAGCTGAGAGATTAATCGAGGACTTTATGATTAAGACTAATGAAGTAGTAGCTGAAGAGATGCATTATAGAGAAGTACCCTTTATTTATCGAGTCCACGAGCAACCTAATCTAGAAGGACTTAAAGAATTAAATGAATTCTTACATAATCTAGGTTATCACATTAAAGGATTAGAGGAGAAGGATGAAGTCCATCCTAAATCTTTACAGACGGTTTTAAGTAAAGTAGAAGGGGAAGCAGAAGAGAAAGTAGTCAATACTGTGTTATTAAGATCTATGCAACAGGCCCATTATCATCCCCAAAATATAGGCCACTTTGGGTTAGCTTCTAATTGTTATTCTCACTTTACTTCTCCTATTAGACGTTATCCTGACCTTATGATCCATCGAATTATCAAGGAAGTAATCAATAAAGGTGTTTTAGAACAAGAGAGAAGAGAAGAACTACAGGAGGAATTATTCTCTATAGCAGATCATTGTTCGATTCAAGAACGGAAAGCTATGGATGCAGAGATGGAATCTAAGGATCTTAAAAAGGTAGAGTATATGCAGGATGAGATTGGAATTGAATATCAAGGAGTTATTAGTGGGATCATGCCTTTTGGATTCTTTGTGGAGCTAGATAATGGAATTGAAGGTCTAGTCCATGCTAGTACAATGGCTGATGATTATTATCATTACCATGAAGACAAGCATGCCTTTATTGGCGAAAGAACAGCGAAGATATATCGCTTAGGTGATGAGGTAGAAGTGGAAGTCAGTAAGGTTGATTTAAGTGAACGAGAGATTGATTTGGAGTTAGTGGATACAGATTCAGAGTAATTAAGTGGAGGTCGTAGGCTATAGTGGCCTGCGACTAAATATTTATTTTTCCTAGTTGGCCCTTGACAAATTAGATATAAGTGATATAATAATAAGTGGTCTTTAAGAGGTGAAGAAAAATGGGAGAGCAAAAAGTGATTGCTAAGAATCGTAAAGCACGACATGAATATCATATTGAAGAGACTTTTGAAGCCGGAATTGCTTTACAAGGAACAGAGATTAAGTCTATCCGGGAAGGTAAAGCTAGTCTCAAAGATAGTTTTGCTTTAATTAGAGATGGAGAAGCTTTCTTGCATAATCTGCATATTGCCCGTTATAAAGAAGGAAATCGGCATAATCATGAACCAGAGAGAAAGAGAAAGTTGTTATTGCATAAACATCAGATTAAACAGTTGATCGGTAAAACTAAACAAAGTGGATATACTTTAATTCCTTTACAGCTCTATTTTAAAAGACAGATGGTTAAGGTTAAACTAGCCTTAGCTAAAGGTAAAAATCTCCATGATAAGCGACAAGATATCAAACGTAAAACTGCCCAACGAGAGATGGAACGTGCTATTAAGGATCGCCAAGTAGGCAGGTCTTAGTAATTGAAAGTTAAGAATTGATAATGTATAATTAAGATAAATTAATAAAAGTTTAGGATTATAAGTTTCTATTGGTTTATGTTTTTGAATTTAACTGTAAATTGTTAATTATAAATTGTCAATTGATTATGGGGGTGTATATGGGACTCGACCTATGGAGTATGAGGGAGCAAGCGAGTCGAGATTACTATTAAGCTCGTAACATTAATAGTATCTAAATTTATTTGCAAACGATACTAACGATTACGCTTTAGCGGCTGCGTAACGCACCCGCTACGCTTATAGAGATTTTGTCTGTGAATGTCTATAAGTGTCATAATTAGCAGGCTACCTATTCTCTAAAGCTTGTAGGAGAATAGGGAATTTTGCAAGCTAGCGCTTTAGATCCTGTCTGGGGGAGCTAAAGTTGCGAAGTTAAAACACAGACTACACTCGTAGAACCTCCTAGGGTATTCTATAGGGACACCGGTTCGACTCCGGTCACCTCCACCAATTTATATAAATTTCTTGACAAGACAGGACTTATGATTTATAATGTATGTTGGTTAATGAGAGAAGTAGTTAAATATTTGTAATGTACGGGAATAGCTCAATTGGCAGAGCACTGGACTCCAAATCCAGGTGTTGCGGGTTCAAGTCCTGCTTCCCGTGCCATTTTTAGTTTTTGATATGACAGGGCTCAGAGAGGTTTTTAAAATTTAATAGTGGAAGGCAAAAAAGTGGTTTGTCGCCATTTTGACGCCATACTAATTTAGTACCCTATTTATTAAGGGTATTTTTTAATTTTTTGACTGCTTCTTTCTGCATGGAAGGAATTACATGAGAGTAAGTGTCCAAAGTTTGATTAATAGAAGAGTGACCTAATCTTTCCTGGACTATTTTAGGATGAACATCAGCTTTTAACATTAAAGTAGCATGAGTATGCCTTAAATCATGCAATCTAAATTCTTCTAAGTCAGCTTTTTCAGCAACAGCATTAAATTTCCGAGTTGCATATTGGGGTAAGAAAGGATCACCATTTACTTTACAAAAGACCAAATTGTATTTGGTATTGTATTTTCCTCCTAATCTTAATTTATTCTGTTTTTGTTCCTTTTTTCTTCTGTTGAGTATTTTAATAATATCATCATCTACATTAATCGGTCTAATACTTGATTTAGTTTTAGGCTTTCTGAACTCTAAATCCTTTCCAGTTACTTTGGTAACGCTTTGTTTAACTTGGATAATCTGTTCAGAAAAGTCTATATCATTCCATCTCATAGCTAGTAATTCTCCTCTACGCATCCCAGTAAATACTGCTATATAAATAAGATCATAGACCCAACCTTCTGCTTTATCGAGTAATTTATTCACTTCTTCTTGAGTTAGTGCTTTAATCTCTGGAGTATCTGGTGATGGAGCTTCTATAACTTCAGCTGGGTTAGTGTCAATCACTCGCCACTTAACAGCATGTTTAAGAGCTTTAGATAATACCCGGTGATGATACTGAACAGTTCGCTTGGAGAGGCCACCTTCTTTACCATCTCTACGACCTTTCTTTAATTTATGAGTCTGGTATCTTTTAATATGCATTGGTTCTAAGTCACTGACTTTGATGTTACCTAAAGCAGGGATTAGATGGGATTTGATGATTATCTCATAACTTTCTAGAGTAGAAGGGGCCAAGTTACTTTCACAGTAATCCTCAAACCATTGTAGAAGAAAATCCTTAACTGTCATCTCTGATGGTTCTATATAAGCTCCAGTTTCTACTTCATGGGCCAACTTATGCATTTCCTTTTCTGCTTCTTTCTTAGTCCCATTAACAGTCTTATAAATCCTCTTGCGTTTACCTGTGATCGGATCACGTCCTTTTTCAATACAGATTTGCCAACTATTCTTGCCTCGTTTTCTGAGATGTGCCATTAGTAATTCCTCCTTAATAGTAGTGTTAGTTTTATAGGCTAATTTTAATCAAGTGTTTTATGTTTGTTATTTTTGGATAATATACGCTAGATACCAATTATGTTATTTTTTTCTTAAAATGGTTTAAAAAAAGTCGCCATAAGATTCATTATGGCAGTTATAGGGGATATTCTTAATATCTAATTTGGTGGCCATGGCTTGTCTAGTTACTTTAAAAGATTTGGCTAGCTTATCTAAGTCATACTTGCACCGGTGAACTTTCTTTTTTAGAGCTAGAGTAGGGATCAAAAGTTCACTGGCGCAAATATCAGCTTGTTTTTCCCGCAGAGGTTTAGTCTTTTCTTCAGCCTCATAGGAAGTAAATACTTTTCCCGTATGGTTAAGTAGAAGATGGGCTAGTTCATGGGCTATATTAAATCTTTGTTGGGCTTTAGATTGGTGTTGGCTGATAATTATTAGATTCTTATGTCTTCCTTTATAGAGTGTAGCTGACTCAGTATTAATATCTGCAAGTTTGATTTTAACTTTTAGTAGTTTTGCTGCTCGATTAAGGTTGATAGGAATTTCAAAATTGTATTGGTTTAAGAAGTTTCTTGCTTTAAGTTCAGCTTGTTTTAATTTCATTGCCAACTCTCCTTTGAAGGTATTTATTCAGCTGGTAGATCCTCTTCTTCAGCGAAAGTTCTAATAATTTTAATAATTTTAGCTAAGTCATCATCAGATAATTTTCTGCTTTCTCGCAGGAGCATTTGTCGCTGATCATCCTGGGATAATTCAATCAGAAATTCTAGATCTTTTTCATCTAATGATTCAAATGTTTCCTGGGGTAGTTTTTCTTTTAGCTGCTTAGCCTTATTATCCTTATTATCTTCTAAGTAACCAGCTGTTGCTAATAGTTTGTTTTTAGGTATATCTGTGCCAGTTGAGATCTTATTAATAGTTTTGATAGAAGGTTGCTTTCCTTTGGCTAATCTACTTATTTCAGCATGGCTTATATTACATAATTGACCCATTTGCCTATATGAGAGGTTATGTTGCTTCATATAATCAGTAATAAACTCAGTAAAATTCATAGGATACCTCCTTGTTAGGTTGTAACATTGATGTTACAGCTATTTATTATAATAATATGAAATGGCATAAAAATCAAGAAATTTTATATTTCTCTTGCATAATTGTAACCATATTGTTACAATATAAGTAGTGTAACATATTAGTTACAGAGAAAGGAGTGATAGAGTGAGCTTAGATAGTAATCTATTACTAAAAGTAGCTCAAGGAGATGTTAAAGCTAAGCTTAACCAAGAGCTACTCTTGCAGTTGGCCCAGGAAAAAGATCTAGATTCTAAGACAGAACTGGCAGCTGAAGTAGAATTAAGCCGAATGCATCTTTATCGATTACTAAGAGGAAATAATGTAGGACTTGATGCTATGAAGAAGATCTCTGAAATATTTCCTCAGCACTCAGATGAATTATTTTTTTTACAGGACTGTAACAAAAAAGACACAAAAAGGCTTACTTAACTTTTATAATATCCAAATTTAAATTAATTATTATTTAGGAGGGAGTAAAATGGGAGTGATGGAGAAAGTATTAGCAGAGCTTAAAGAGATGAATCAAAAGCTTGATCAGTTATCTACTTCAGATGATAGTAGAGAAGATACTATGTTAAATGTAGAAGAGACAGCTGAATTTTTAAAGATTAGTACTACTAAGGTATATGAGTTAATGAAGCAAAAAGAGATTCCCTTTGTTAAAGCGGGAAGAAGAAAGTTAGTTCCGAAGGGAAGATTAGTAGGATGGATTAATGAAAATGCTGATAGTAATAAGCAAAGTGAGGTTCGAGATGTTTATCAAGCAGGATAAAGAAAGCCACTTGCTTTAGGGCAGCAAGTGGCTCAGTAAAAATATTACTGTTAAGTTTATTGTAACATAAGAGTTACTTGATTACAATTCAGAGAGAGTAAAGGTGGTAAGATGGGAAACTTATTATTAGATGAAAGTCCGTTAGTTATTCAACAAGGATTAGCCAAAAAGTTAGGTTTAAATAAAGCAATAGTGGTCCAACAGGTGCATTATTTGCTTAAACAGCGCAAAGAAGAGGATAGAAATAAGTATTTTCATCAGGGGAAGTGGTGGGTTTATAACACTTATACTGACTGGAAAGAAAACTTCTTTGACTTTTGGAGTGTCCGGACAGTAAGAAGGACTTTTAATGAGTTAGAAAAAGAAGGGATTTTTATTTCCTCAGATCAATTTAATCAAAAGAAGTATGATCAGACTAAGTGGTATACTATTGATTATCAATCTCTTGATAGATACATGGCAGAGGAAGAAGAAAAACCCCCTGGTCAAAATGGACAGGGGGGTGGTGGTCAGAATGACCAGCCGGGGGAGGACAAGATGACCACCGGGGGTGGACAAAGTGGCCAAACCAATACCAAAGAAGTCCCAAAGAGTAATAATCATTTATCTATAGATAAGGGGCCTTCAGCTGAGAAAAGTAATTCTGGAGAACCAACTGCAATTCGAGATGCTTTTGAGAGATATTGGAGAATTACAACTCCTAATCCGTCCCAGCTATTAAAGTTGACTGAAGTTGCTACTGAATTAACGACAGAAGTAGTAATTGAAGGGATGAAGAGAGCTAGATATAAAGATGATCCTTTTCAGTACTGTTTTGGGTTGGACCCTGAGGAAGGTAAGGGATTGATTAATAAGTGGATGCAAGCTGGAGTTAGTTCACTAGAGGATATAAAAGAATTAGACCGTAAGCATCAGGAAGAGAAACAGCTCCGGAGGGATCAAGATGGAAGGAGTCAAGAAGGAAGTCCAGCTGAAAGTAGAGGAAGCCAGGAAGAAGTGGAAGAGAAATATACCGACTACTAATAGATCTGCTACTAAGGAAGAATATGACTGTCAGATTTGCCAGGATAAAGGTTTTTATCAGTTAGATGATCAAGAGAAGATGGTCCGGTGTAGTTGTAGTAAAGATAAACAGCTAAAGAAAAAGCTTAGTTCGGCCAGGATTCCAGCTAGGTTTAAAGAGAGTCGCTTAGATAATTTTAAGTTTAAAGCTACATCTCATAAGCAGGCCTATCAACATGCCTTAGTCTTAGTGCAGGAGATAGATAGATTTATCCAGAATAACTGGGGGCTATATCTACAAGGCCCTCCTAGTCAAGGTAAGACTAAATTACAAGCCAGCATAATCAATGAATTATGTGTAGATGATGATTATCTGGGAGTCATGGTTAATGTCCGAGAGTTATTGAGTGATTTAAAGGATGCTATTGGGGAAGGCAGACTGAATGAAATGTTAAGAGCAATTGGAGAGAATAAAATAATAGCGCTTAATGATTTAACAGGGGGTAAGCGTCCCACAGATAGTTTTACCGAGTTTGAACGTGGGATTATCTATCGCTTAGTAGATGCTGTTTATGAGAAGAGTAAGACTATGATTATTACAGCTAAGTATAATTACGAGTGGTTGCAGGATAAATTAGGCCAGGATGTTAGAGATAGAATCCAGGAGATGTGTGGCCAATCAGTAGTGATGAAGGGATATAACTGGAGAAGGAAAGCAGGGGAGAAGAGAGATCAAGTTGTGCAGCAAATGATTGGTGATTTATAAAAATATTTCTTATTTAATGCAGGATTTTCTTATCAATAATAGTAATTATTATTTATAAGGATATTTAATCCTGGAAATGAGGGATAAAATGAAAAAAATAAAAGAGGAAATCAAAGAACTTAAGCAACAGTTAGTGGATAAAGCGAATCAGAAAGAAGATTTATTGAATGGAGAAGTGTATGATCTAAGTCGAAAGTTAGATGAGAAAATTTTAGCTTATTATAAAGAGGAAATCGGCGGATAGATATTTGTACTACACCCTTGTTATCTCGACAAGGGTGTTTTTTGTTTTAAAGGGGGCTTAGAGATGGGAGAGTATGATAAGTTGATTGACTACTTGTCTAATTATAAACAGTTTAAGAGTAGATTAGAGGCGCTTGAGATTGAATTAGAGTATACTGGGGAGCTAGATGAGGAGTTGGCTAAGGAAAAGGAAGAGTTAGAAAGAAAGATTGGTCTAATAGAGGCTGGATTGGATTCTTTGGATCAGGACCAGGAGTTACCATTGATTAAGGCTAAGTATCTCCGAGGAAGTATTGAAAGGGATAATCTGATTTATGATAGTAGATTATTCCCTTATTCTAGTAGTCAGTATTATCGAGTAAAGAAGCAAGTTCTAGAGAAATTGAAGGCAGGTATTGGTGATTTATTGTAGTTGATGAATAATAAAGTAAATTTTATACTTAAATTACAAGGATAATAAGAATTTATAGCGAATAATTGAAAATGACAGATCACTTAATTTATTTATAATATTAGGATGAAAATAATGTAATTTCACTTTTTATATTTTGTTTATGCTATTTGTATTATCAAAAATAAGATGTTACTTTTTAAATTAATTTAAGGAGGGAATTTATTGGGAAAAACGATTAAGAGAAAAAGAAAAAAAGTTGGCAGAAATGAACCTTGTCCTTGTGGAAGTGGTAAAAAATATAAAAAGTGTTGTATAAATAAAAAAGAGTTTTCAGATTTATATACATTTGAAGAGAAAACAAAAAATAATTCAGATGTTAATGATTCTTTAGAAGAAATCGTTGGACAATTACCTAATGATAAATTTACTCATCAATATACTTCTAATTTAAAAGATGAATTTAGAGATTATAAATCAATGGAATTAATTACAACTTTAGCAGGGTTAGAAATTTATCCAGAAAATCATTCCCATATTGTTCGTTTGGATGAAGCATTAAAAGTTGGGTGTTCTTTTAGTGAATTAAAGGGAAAAGAAATTAGTAATTCACAATTTGAAAAAACTATTAATGATTGTTTACCGGCAGATGGTTATTTAGGTAGACAGGAAGATCCTGTTGAAAATCTATTTACAAATAATATTATTTTTCATGGAGGAAATTATATTGTATTTCCTGGAATTACTGATGGAGGATCTTTTATCCTAAAAAATATTTTGAATACTATTTTTGATTATAATAAAGAACTATTTCCACAGGAATTTGTAGAAGTTATTTGGGATAGTGCTTTAGCCATATTAACTTTAAGTGATGAAGTTGCAAAAAGAGCGGGATATTCACGTTATTTAGATAGTCCAAATGAGTGGGGAAAAGATATAGAAGTTCCTAAAGAAGAGAGATTTAATCAACTTAAAGAATCTGTAAAATTCACTAGAGAGAAAATTGAATCTTTATTTGAAAATTTTAATATTAATTTCTCAGCTTTAGAACCTTTTATTATAAGAGTAGGAGATGATAGTTTTTCTAAAGAGAATCCATTAAAAAACCCACTATTTTCGAGCCCATTTGTTGAAATAGATGATAAAATAATTCTTGCATCTCCTGTATCAATATTAGTAGCATTAAGGCATTTCATTTTTGTTCTAGCAAAAGAATATAATATACTCGATTTATTTGCTAGCAAATATAATGAAGTGGTTTGGGATGGGATAAAAGAAAATTTAAAATTGATGTCTTTTAAAAGGCAACCTTTAATTAGATTGCCAACAATTGAAGAGGAGATTCCTATTAAGGAAGGAGTATATAAATTTGATTCTGATAAGATTGCTTATGTGCAATTAATTACTGATGATGCGACTAATTATGATATTGAAGATCCTTATGGTATGGGGGAATTATCTGAAAAAGTTATAAAAACTATAAATGATAGAATAGAAGAGGTAATAAATAAATTAAGTGATAGTTTTTATAGTAATGAAATTTTTTTGATTATAATTATAGGCGGTATAGGTAGAATAATATCGTTTGATATAAAAGTTCCTTTTGATGAAATTAAACATTTATCGATGTCTGCAGAAAATTTGGATATTATAACGCAGCTTCAAGAATGTGATAATTTAACTTTATGGAAATATGCAGAGTCTAAAGAAAAATTATATAAAGAAGCAGAAGGAGAGCCTTTTAGTCCTATAATAAATTTTTTAGATAGGTTCTCATTATATCTTGATCATGAGCATTCATTTTATATTACCGATGATAAAACGCCAAATTTTGTTAATATATTACCAGGGTATGGTATACAGTTAAGAATAAAAGCTTCTAAAATAAATGATGAGCATGCAGTATTAAAAGGAACTCCTTCACATTATATTACTGTTCGTAAAAGATATAAAGATGATATTCCTATTTATTATCCTAAAGGAGCTATAGGGATATCATTAGAACAACTTGTGAAAGGTTATTCTCAACCTTTATGGATTGATGCAAAACCTAACATAAACGATATTTCTACTGAACTCAAAAATGTTTACTTTCAATTAATAGAAATGTTATCCTATTGGCTGTGGCAATTAATTCCTAGTTTATCCTCATATTTAAAAAAATTGCATGCTAATCCTATAAATGTGTTGGTAAATCTTCAAAATCATAATAAATGGGTTAGTAAATTGGAAGATGATTTTGATAAAAAAGAGAAGAATTTAGATTTTGGTTGGAAAATAAATAATCGGACTATTGTTTTCAATATTTCATCTAAAATCCAATCGTTTTTAGCTAGAAAGGATAATTATGGTGAACGATTAATTTTAGATGAATTATTAAAGTCTTTTAATGATATGCTAAAAAGTTATGGATATCATAATGCGTTAAATTCTAAAGTAAGAAGTAGTATTTTAGACAATCATATACCAATTGGAATGAAGAAAAAAATTTTTATATTAAATTCTGAAAAAAGTATCTCGTTAAATTCTAATCATCTTCCAATATTAAGAAGGCTTCAAAAGCATGATATACAATTTGAATTAGATAATATTGTAGAAAAATTAGATGATAAAATTGTTAGTAATAAAAGATTAGTTAATAAAAAACAAAAAAATAAACTTTGCAATAATGTAGTTGATATATACTATCAACGTTTAAAAAAGTTTATTGCTAAGTTTTCTTGGAAAGAATTGTTAAATAAATTGATGGCTAATAATGAAGCAATTTGGAATTTTAGATCTGATTTACAATTAACTACCCCTACTAGAATAGAATGCTTTTCAGATATAGAAATAGAAAGAGAAAATTTAAAATCAGAGATTAAGAATACTAATTCTAGTGCATTGGCTAATAGGATATTAATTGAAATAATTGTTGCAGATCCACCAAAAGGTTCAAAAAAAGTCAGCACTACTGATTTAGATAAAATGTTAGCTATAGTGTATCATTTGATAAATTGGGCTATGTTAAGTGATTATATCAATCTCGAATTATTTGATGTTGAATTTAGCATTCTAGAATCTAATAGGATTGGAGTGGAGTTGTCAGACATAAATAATTTCTGGGAAGATTTTTGGGATGCTAAAACAACTGAAGGAATATTGGCTTCAATGAGCAATTTTCAGGAGCAGTTTGAAGTGGATGATAATTTGGATAATAAAAAAATTAATTTGAACGATTATAATTCAGTTTTTAAAGCTGAATTTGGACTAACTTTTTCTCAAATAACAGAATTTTATAGAGGGTTAATATCCATTGGAAAAAAGCAAAAAAAGTCAGTAGCTTCTCTTCAATTATCAGATTTAACAAAGAAATTAGAAAATAAACTAGAATGGTCTAGTGATAAGATTAATAAATCTATTGAATTGTTCTCTCTTACTTCACGGGAGAAGTGGGAGAAGCCTCCAGAAGGATTTAGTGAAGAGGATATTTGGCCTTGGCACTATAATCGAAGATTATCATATTTAAGAAAGCCAATTATATTGCTTTATAACAATAAAAATGATACTTTTATAACTTTTTGGGGAATAAGACATGTAGAGGAATCTTACAGGTACTTAAAAAAAGTTATTTTAACTGGACGTAATAAAGGTTTTCAGTCTTCAGAGATGGAGGCATTGATGAGTCAAATACAAAGTTATAAAGGGAAGGAATTTACTAATAAAGTAAAGAAGTGGTTTGAGAATAATTTTCAAAAAAGATCTAATCAGATCATAGATGCTGAAATAGAGATAGGTCCCGGAGAAGAATTTGAATTTAAAAATGATATTGGAGATATAGATGTTTTAGTTATAGATAAGGATACTAAAAGTATATTTCTTATTGAATGTAAAAATATAAATTATGGAAGAAATCCACGTGAGCTTGCAAATGAAATAGATAAATTCGATGATGAAGGAAAAGCTTGGGTGAAAAAGCATTTGAGAAGAGATAAATGGGTTAAGGACAATATTGAATATGTATGTTTCTATTATAATTTAGATTGGTCAACTGTGAATATAAACTCGTTCTTTATTACATCTGAAGAAATTCCAACACCATATATTAAAGATTTAGAATTGCCATTTATTTCATTTTCGAAGTTGAAACATGAAGGGTTAGAAAGCATATTTTAGTTTATTCAAAATTTCGGGCCAACTTTGAGACAAATTTGGGAGAAATACCAACTAGTTATCTGATACAATAAAAATATAAAATATTGTCATTTAAACACCTAGAGTTCATTCTAGGTGTTTTTTGTATATTGTTTTGGTTTTATGGTTGTAGAATCCCCGAAAGCAACCTGAGAATAGATGAGAAATTGATGCGTCATTTCTCATCAGCTCAAATCGTGTCCCTCAATCTTCCCTTTCCCCAAATTTAATGCAACCTTATTTGATCGGCTGGTTTTTGCCGATCTGTCGGGAAGGGAGTTAAAGGGTTAGGGGGTTTGGGGGAAAGGGAATGAGGGATACAATGTGGTTGCGAAAGGGACTAAGATATTACATTAGAATTATTGATTTGCTTTCTCTTTACAGCCAGCATGGTTTTTATGCTGGCTGGTTCGGGGATTGGTTTAGCCTAGTGGAAGGAATGGAGTTCAGCATATCTACCGGGTGCTGATATGGTTTCTATGGTTTTCACGGAGAGTCCGATGGGACTCGTAGGGACTTTATCAGCTTGTAGATATGCTGAATGTAATGACTGGAACTGGGCGTTGGTCTTCAAGAGTTGTGATGCTGGTTTTTAGCATGACAATTCGTTATGATTGGAGGTTTAATAATATGGATTGGCTCGATAAGGTACTAGAATATTTCAATTATATTGTGGGCTTCCTTGGTGGGGGGATTTGTTATTGGTTAGGTGGTTATGATCAAGCTCTAGAGATTTTATTAGCTATGGTTGTAGTTGATTATCTGACTGGGTTGTTATCGGCTTATGTGTTACAAGAGATTGATAGTGTTATAGGGAAAAAAGGAGTAGCTCAGAAGGTAGGAATGTTTTTGACAGTTGCAATAGCTCATTTGACAGATCAGATATTAGCAAGTGGAGGGATGATTAGATTAATGGCTATTTGGTTTTACATTTCCAAAGAAGGGATTAGTGCATTAGAAAATCTAGGCCAAGTGGGGGTTCCTATTCCAGAGTTTCTCAAAAAATCGCTAATACAACTTAAAGATAAGAAAAACTATTAAGCTGAGTTATTGGAAGGTGGTTAAAATGAGGAATAGATTTAAGAAGATCCTACAGGAAGTTTTAGAATATGAAGGCGGCTATACAGAGGATGAGGATGATAGCGGCGGGCCAACTAAGTTTGGAGTTACTGAATCTACTGCTAGAAGGTCAGATTATGAAGGAGATCTAAAAGAGCTTACTAAAAAGGAAGCAACTGAAATATATTACGAAAATTATTGGGCCAACCTTAAATACAATCAGATTGAAGATGATCGAGTGGCTCTTGAAGTTCTTGATCAGGCGATTAACTTTGGCCCACAAACTGCCAACAGACATCTACAGAGAGCTTATAATCTTTTAAAAGAAGAGGAAATTGCAGTTGATGGAGTAGTTGGCCCAGTTACTTTAGAAGCAGTTAATAATTGCAGCTATAAAAGTGAGCTGATTAAGCTACTTAATATTCTACAAGGCGTTAAATACATTCGAATTGTAGAACAGGATAAGTCACAAAAGAAGTTTATTAGAGGTTGGTTGAAGCGAGTACTAATTTTATAATAAAGAGGAGTGATAAAATGAAAGAGTTAGTAGAGCAGACAGTTAGGTTGGTAGTGGCTAGTGTACCTATGCTTAGTGCTTTAATAGTTGTGCTCAAGAAATATAATCCCCAAGTTGATTCTTATTTTCAGACCGGAAGTATTATTTTGGCTGAGGTAGATGATATTTTGGATAAGATTTTATTGGAGTATTCAGAGAGTCCGACTTTAAATAAAGTAGATGATGTAGTTGAGAAATTGCTTACCGAGTTAAAAGAAGCAGGTTATCAGATTGATCAGTCTACTAAGGCTAAAATTGAGAATAGAGTTAAAGGACAGTTAAAGCGAGATGGAAAAGCTAAGGTATCGTGGCAGAATGGAGAGTTAAAGTTGGAGAGGGAGGACTAAATATGAGAGCAGTCATTGATAGATTTGTAGGTAATTATGGTGTGTTGCTGGTAGGTCCAGAAGAAGTAGAACTTAATGTGCCTAAAGAAGAATTACCGGATAATGTGGCAGAAGGTGATTGGCTGAGATTAGATTTTAGATTAGATAAGAAGGTTACTACTAAAAGAAGTGAGAAGTTGGAAGATTTGTTATATAGTTTAATAAATCAGTGATTATTTAGACCTCCTGGGGCAGTTGGCCCTAGGAGTTTTTTATTTTATTATAATTATTGGTGTGGATAAAATTTGATTATGATTATTAAGAAATAAGATTATTCTAGTTATTTCTGTTTAAACCAATTGGATATTATTATCAAATTTTGCTATAATACACATAGATGTTTAAGGATTAGGAGGGCCAAAGATGTTAAATGCAATCACAGGAAATCAAGTGAATTTGTATGATCATTTAAAAAGTGAAATAAAGAAGGCTAAAGAAATTAAAATAATTGTATCTTTTTTAATGGAGTCAGGTGTTAAATTAATTATAGATGATTTAAAGAAACAAGCTTTAAAAGGTGCTGAAATAAAGATAATTACAGGAAAATACTTAAATATTACTGAACCTTCTGCATTATATTTGCTAAAAAAAGAGTTAGGAGACATGGTCGATCTAAGATTTTTTAGTAAAAGTGATATTTCATTTCATCCCAAAGCATATTTCTTTAAAAATGATGATAGTAAAGTATTATTTATAGGGTCCTCTAATATATCAAAGTCTGCTTTGATTTCAGGAATTGAATGGAATTATAGAATGGTTGATAGTAAAGATGAAACAACTTATCAAAACTTTGAAGAGGAATTTGATAGAATTTTTGAGGAAGAGTCAATTGAGATTGATGAAAAAGAATTAAGGAAGTATGCTAGCTCCTGGAAAAAGAGTAATCAGCTAGAGAGTGATATAGTTGAAGATGAGACTAAAAAGTTGGACAAGCCAGAGCCTAGAGGGGCTCAAATTGAGGCCTTATACGAATTAGAGTTGGCCCGTGAAGAAGGTATTGAAAAAGGGATGGTAGTGGCTGCTACTGGTATAGGAAAAACTTATTTAGCAGCTTTTGATTCAATTGAATTTGATAAAGTATTATTTGTTGCTCATAGAGAGGAAATTTTAAAGCAAGCTAGGGATTCTTATAAAGCTATAGAGCCTAATTTAAAGACAAGCTTTTTTAATGGAGATCAAAAGAATACTACAGGAAATATTGTTTTTGCAAGTGTACAGACCTTAAGAAAAGATGATTATTTAAATGAAGATTACTTTAAAGAGACTGAATTTGATTATATTATAGTTGATGAATTTCATCATGCTGCGGCAGATAGTTATAGGCAAGTTTTAGATTATTTTGAGCCAGATTTTTTATTAGGTTTGACTGCTACTCCTTATCGGATGGATAATAAGGATATTTATGAATTATGTAATGATAATGTCATTTACGAAATTGATTTAAAAGATGCAATTAATAGAGATTTATTAGTTCCTTTTAAATACTATGGAATTTATGATACTGAAGTAGATTATGATGAAGTAAAGATTTCTAATGGAAAGTATAATCTGAAAGATTTAGAAAAGAAGTTATCTACTCATAAAAGGGCAGATTTGATTTTAAAGAATTATAATAATTTAGCAGGAGATAAAACATTAGGTTTTTGTGCTTCAATAGAACATGCTAAGTTTATGACTGAGTATTTTAATGAACATAATATTAGAGCAGTCTGTGTTCATAGTTCTCAAAATAAGGGTAACTACTTTATGGAGAGAGATGAGGCTATTGAGCAGATTGATAATGGAGAAATAGATGTTATTTTTGCAATTGATATTTTTAATGAAGGTGTTGATATTCCAGTATTAGATACAGTTTTATTTTTAAGGCCAACAGAATCCTATGTTGTATTCTTACAACAACTAGGTCGAGGTCTAAGAAAATATGAAGATAAAAAACATTTAAGGGTGCTTGATTTTATAGGAAATTATAAACGAGCTCATTATGTACCATTTCTATTATCAGGTAAAAATCCTATGAATAATAAGAAAAAGGATATTAATGAGTTAGAAGAATTTGAATATCCTGAAGGATGCAAGGTTTCTTTCGACTTTAAAGTTATTGATTTATTTAAGGAAATGAGGACCAATGATCCTTTACGAAAAAGAATGAGAGAAGAATACTTTAGACTAAAGCGATATTTAAATAGAAGGCCGCTTAGAAAAGATATTTATGATGGAGTTGATATTAAAACTAGAGAATATTTAAATAGACAATATAAAGGGCAAAAAGGATATTTAAGATTTTTAGCTAGTATTGATGAATTAACTGAAGTTGAACAAAGTTGGCTTAATACAATAGTAGAAGACTTTTTATTAGAGCTTGAAAGTACTAGAATGAGTAAATCTTATAAGATACCGACTTTATTATCGTTAGTTGTAGATGATAAGTTAAACAGTGAAGTTAGTATAGAAAAAGTAGGAGAAACTTTTATGAATTATTACCAGGATCATAAACTTCATCAAAAAGATTTAAATAATAAGAGACATAAGGGTTGGAGAAATTGGGGCCAAGAAAAATTTATCAAAGAAGCAGTAAGAAATCCAGTGAAATACTTAAGTAAGAGAAAATATTTTATTCATGATGAGGTTAATAAAAAGTTTATGTTACATAAAGATCTAAAGCCTTATCTAGATGAAGAATTAACAAAACATTATCTAGATATTTTAAGCTATAGAGATACAAGATACTTTGAAAGAAGATTTAAGGAGGAAGATTAATGACTACAATAGATTATTATAATCAACATGCAGTAGATTTTTATGAAAATACAGTTAATGTAGATATGAGTAATCAGTATCAGGAATTTTTAGAGCATGTAAAGGATAATGGTCATATTTTAGATGCTGGCTGTGGCTCAGGAAGAGATAGTTTATATTTTTTAGAACAAGGATATCAGATAACAGCTCTTGATGCTTCTCAAGAATTAGTCAAATTAAGTTCAGAGTTAATCGGCCAAGAAGTTTTACATATGAGTTTTCAAGATATGGAGTTTGAAGAAGAGTTTGCTGGGATTTGGGCTTGTGCTTCTTTACTTCATGTTAGTAGAGAAGAGATTGAAGAAGTGTTTAGAAAGCTTACTAGAGCTTTGGTTACCGATGGAGTAATTTATATGTCATTTAAATACGGCAATAGAGAAGTTTATAGAAATGGTAGATTATTTAACTATTATGATGAAGATTCTTTTATGGAGCTAAAAGATAAGTTTGCTGAATTAGAAGTAGTTAAGATGTGGAAGACTGTTGATGCTAGGGAAAATCGAGAGGATGAATATTGGCTTAATGTATTGATGAGAAAAACTAATTAGTGCAATCAGATACTAGAAGAGAATTTAGAAATAATAATATGGGGGAATATAAATGAGTAGTAAAAAAAATAGAAAAATAAAAGATAGTTATATGCTTGGAATTTTAGCAACTGAAGAAGATACATATCCTAGATTAGGAATAAATCAGGAGCCTGTAACTTTTATGATGACTTCAAAAGGAGATAATGTATTATTTTATGTAAGACGAATATCTTCTGATCCTCAAACATATTTGCAACATAATGTTGATGATAGATTATTTATAGGTTTTTCCCAAAGTTTTAAGAAACTTGATGATGACGTAACTAATAAATTAAATTATCCACAGATAAGTACTAGTGAGAAAGAAAGAATAGTGAGAGAAAAATTAGAAGATAAAATAATTTTATTTGAACCATTATTTAAATATGAGAATGAAGAAAGAAAACACAAAAATTTAAATATTTTAGATTTAAAAGATATTGATGATATAGAATGGATAAATGATATAAAAGAATTAGAGAAGACTGAATTCAAACCTATTCCAACTTTAGATTTAGATAAAAAAGAATTTGGAGAAAAATTATTTAATGGAGAAAAAGTAGAATTTTCTAATTATAATTGTAATGAGATGTTAGAGCCTGATATAGTTTTAGTAGATGATATATTATATACTAATTTAGAATTAGGTTGGGCGAAAAGTAAAGATGCAAATTATAATATTTTAGAATATAAAAATGAAGATACTATTGGGATATTACGATTACCTGATAACTTCCAACAAAATTGTATATATGAATATCAAAACTTACTGTTTATTTCTGATGAGTATTATAGAGAATTAAATGAAAAAAGTAAAGAATTTAATCGAGAAAGATTTAATCAAGAAATGATAAATAATATAGAAAAAATAGATGACGATAATGCTAATTCAATTAAAAATAACAATCAAAATATAAGGGAAAATAAAAAAGAAATGGAATCAAATAAAAAAAGTGAGGAGTTTAAAAAAAATATGATTGAAGAAAAAGAAATAAATATGGATTCAGTAAAAAATAATAAAAATATCGAAAATAGTCAGAATGAAATTAAATATAATGAACGAGAAAATCAATTTTTAAAAAGACTTTATAATAATGCTTTACGAAAGAAACTTTATTATGATAAAGAAGATTTATATAATTTGCATACTAGTATAAAAACTAGTCCATTGACTATTATTAGTGGTATGTCTGGGACAGGAAAAACAAGAATGGCTCAATTATATGCAGAAACACTTGGTTTGAAAAGCGAATATATAATTTTGGATATTAGACCTTCATATACTGAACCTAGTGATGTATTAGGATATTTAAATACCATAAATGGTATATATACTCCTGCAGAAACAGGTTTAGTTGATATTTTAATAGAAGCTAGTAAAAATCCAAATAAAATATATATGGTTATATTTGATGAAATGAATTTAAGTCAAGTAGAACATTGGTTTTCCCCATTTATATCTTTATTAGAATTGGATGAAGAGAATCGGAAATTACCATTGTATGGAGAAAACAATATTTGTCATAATAAACGTTATCCATCATCTATTTCAATTGGTGATAATGTAGTTTTTATAGGAACTGTAAATGTTGATGAAACAACAAAAGATTTTTCAGATAGGTTATTGGATAGAGTTAATGTAGTTACTCCTAAAAAATTAGAATTTTGTGAGATAAAAGATAAAATAAATAATAATCAATTTGCAGAGAGTGATGATAAAGTTAGAACATATAAAGGGGGAAGTATTTTTAATGAATGGAGAAAGAAAGTAGAAGACCCAATAGAATTTTTGAAAAGGGAAGAATTAGAACTATTGGATAAACTGCATCATGAAATAAATAAAGTGGATGCTCAAAAAGGTGTTTCATTTAGGATTATTAAGAATATTGCTATATATTTAAAAAATATTCCTCTAAAAAAGAATGGAGAACCTTTTATTTCTAGAAGTGATGCTTTTGATATTCAGTTAAAACAAAGGTTACTGACTAAATTAACTGGACATCAAGAACAATATGGTAACTTAATAGGAGAATTTAAAAATGATGAAATATTTAATAGTAAGATTTATGAAATATTAACTTCAGAACTTGGACAGCAAATATCTGATTTTAATAGGTCAATAAAAGAGTTAAAACGTAAAGCAAAGGAGATGCATTTTAATGGATATGCTTTATAAAGATGACCTCCCTTTTTCTGTAAAAGTAAAATCTTCTTGGGGCAGTATTAAGCGAGTAGAGGATATAAAGGAAATTAATTATTTTAAAACTGAAGAGGAAGGAGGGGTAAGAGAAATTGAAGATAAAGTAGTTCTTACTGAATACAAAGAATTTAAACTAGAATTTATTACAAATGATGATGTAGATGCTGTATTAAAAGTTGAGAATCCTGGAAGGTTAAAAGAAAACAAATTAATAATAGAACCTAATACTGAAAGAACTTTATTTGAAAGAGAGAATGGGAAAAAATATCCTTGGGTTCCTGATGAATATTTAATTACTATAGAAAGCAATAATGAAAAATATTACGCATCATTTGTTATTGAACCTAATAGTATTTCAAAAAAACAAATAAAAAAATTACGAGATATGATAAATGATTTAGTAAAAGGGCTTATATTTGATATTAGATATGAAAAGAGAGATATTTTAGCAGTTACTGATAACTGTTTTTTAGAAACAGAACTTTTTTTGTTAGATATAATTGAGAATGAATTAGATCAAATTTTGAAAAATAGTATTGATATATTAAAAAGACCCATTAAAAATCTTATAAGTGAATATCAAGAAAGAAGAGATAAATTTAAATTAGATAAAAAATCAGTAAAATGGTTGGCTAGTAATAAGGGAGATGCATTAAATAATTCAGTACATAATCCAGATATTATTTATCAAAAAAGAAATAAAACTTCTGTGGATAATTTAGAAAATAAATGGTTTATAAAATGTATTTTTTTTATTAAAAAACAATTGAAAAACTTAAAAGCTAAATTAATTTTAGAAATAGAAGAGCAGAATAATAGAGTAGAACAGCTTGAAGATAAAAAAAGTAAAATAAAGAGTGAATTAAAAAAGTTAAATCAATCATGGAATAACAAACGTTTTTCTGATGACATTTCTATTAAAAAAGGCCAAATTAAAGGAATTAATGAAGAGATTAATGATTATAAAAAATCAGTAAATATTATAAAAAATAGAGTTAATAAAGCTAATAAATTGCTAAAATCATTAAATTTTATTATGGAGAGTAATTTATATTTAGAAAATAAAGATTTTATGAAAATCAATAAACCTAGTAAAAAATTATTTAAAGATCGAAGATATAAGAAAATTTATAACGTATATAAAAATATTTTTAATCATAAAAATAATAAAATTAATTTAAACAATAAGTTATATCAATTTAAAAATACAGAAAAATTATACGAGTATTATATATTAATAAATACTATAAATGCTTTTAAAGATATTGGATTTAATTGGGAAGAAGACTGGCTAAAAAGAAAAATTAAAAATGAATTTTTACCTATAGAAATTCCTAAAGGAATGGCATTAAAATTTGAAAATGATAATTATTATATAGAGGTAAAATATGATAAAGAAATAGATGTTTTTTCTGAAAATAAAGTTCGGGATAAGCAAAGTGGATTTCTAGGAAGAAAAAATTGGAGACCAGATTTGAGGGTGGATATATATTCATTAAATAAAGACTATATAAAAAGTTTTATAATTGAAGTTAAGTACAGAAAATTTCGAAATTTATACAACAATAATTATAGAACAAAAGTTTCAAATCAGTTAAGAAATTATATAAATGAAATAGAATATACAACTTCTGAGGGAGAATTATTGACAAGTCCAATTGATAAGATTATTATTACATATCCAAAAGAGTCTAGAAGTATAATTACTGAAAGATATGGTAATAAATTTATTTTCATTCAATTATCGCCTGAAGAAAAATCAGAAGAACAATATGGATATAGTCAATTTAAACAAAAAATTAAAGAAATTATTTTGTGTTGATAAGTTTATTTAAAAATATAAAGGCTATACTATAACTCCATATTAAAATAGGACGTCGTGAACTATGCGATTAGGAGACATCGTCACCTAATCGAAAGTTAACGACATCCAGTTTCAGGTGGTTAGAATAAAAACCAGATCCAAAGTGCAGGGATTTATAAGCAATTATAGAAATTATAATATAATCTAATTCTTTATAGTGACTAAAGATATACTAAAAGTAGAATAATATAGAGAGGTGAAGTTAAGTGGCTAAAAAATTACCAGTGGGGATTGATGATTTTAAAAAGATCCGAGAAGAAGATTTTTATTATATAGATAAGAGTTTATTTATTAAAGATATAATAGATGAGGGAGCTCAGGTGATTTTATTACCTCGTCCTAGACGTTTTGGAAAGACTCTTAACTTATCAATGTTACGGTATTATTTTGAAAAATCTGCTGCTGATTATAGTGATTTATTCAGTGGTTTGCAGATAGAAGAAACTGGAAAAGATTATCTTGCTCAGCAAGGAAAATATCCAGTAATAGATATTACTTTTAAAGATATAAAAGAAGAAAACTGGCCTAAAGCTAAGTTGAAATTAAAGAAGATGATAGCTAGAGAATATAAACGACATAGATATTTGTTAGAAAGTGATCAGCTAGATAAGCATGATAAAGAATTTTTTAATAAAATTTTATCATTAGAAGCTAATATAGCATTTTATGAAGAAGCACTAAAGGACTTATCTGATTATTTAGCGGCTTATCATAATGAAAAAGTCATAATTTTAATTGATGAATATGACCAACCAATTCAGAGTGCTTATACCAATAACTTTTATGATAAAATGATAAATTTCATGAGAAACTTTTTAAGTGGTGGATTAAAGAATAACTCTGCTTTAGAAAAAGGAGTACTAACTGGAATACTTAGAGTTGCGAAAGAGAGTATTTTTTCAGGATTGAATAATTTAGTAGTTAGTACTTTATTAGATCAAGAATATAGTAAATACTTTGGTTTATTAGAAGAGGAAGTAGAAGAAATATTTGCTTATTATGGATTGGACTATGAAATTGAAGAAATTAAAGATTGGTATAATGGTTATAACTTTGGTAGTCAGACTATTTATAATCCCTGGTCAATAATCAATTGTATTCGTAAAAATGGAGAAGCTGCTCCTTACTGGGCCAATACTAGTAGTAATGATTTGATTAGAGATTTAATAATTGAAGGTGGGAGTGAATTAAAGACTGATCTTGAATTATTGATTAAAGGTGGCACAGTAAATAAAAAAATAGATGAAAATATTGTTTTTGGTGATATAGATAAAAAGAGCAATTTGATTTGGAGTTTTTTGTTATTAAGTGGTTATTTGCGAGCCAACAGCCAAGAGAGAAAAGGAGGAAGGTTATATTGTGATTTAGATATTCCTAATCAAGAAGTTAGATATATTTATGAAGATATAATTTTAGATTGGTTTGAAGGTAGTATTAGTAGCCAAAAAGTAAAGTTAATGTTAAATAGTTTAATCACAGGAGATGTAGAAACTTTTGCTGCTATTTTTAAAGATTTTGTATTAAATAGTATGAGTAACTTTGACCCTACAGGAGATGAAGCTGAGAAGGTTTATCATGCCTTTGTACTAGGATTATTATTAAACTTACGTGATGATTATCAAGTCAAATCTAATCGAGAAAGTGGTTACGGACGTTATGATGTAATGATTATTCCAGAAGATACTGCTAAATTAGGGATAGTTATAGAATTTAAAAAGGTTAACCAGTATACTAATGAAACTTTAGAAGAAGCAGTTGAAAAAGCCCTAGAGCAAATTAAAGAAAGAGAATATAAGCAAGAATTGATTAGTAAAGGAGTAGCTGAAGTTTTAGAGTTAGGAATAGCTTTTTCTGGTAAACAAGTACTAGTTAAAAGTCAATAGTCATGTACCAACTGTCTGTGTGATTAAAAGTTGCTCATCATTATCGAAAGTTAACGACATCCAGGTGCAGTATTTGACGTCAATTTGTCGCCATTATGTCGTCAGACTAAAGGGCAATATTTTATCTTAGTTTGATTATTATTAAATATTTAGCGTGACTATAGGCTTTATTGGACTTATATATGTTAGTTGTACTAGAAAAAAACCTCCCGGGGAGGACTCCAAATCCAGGTGTTGCGGGTTCAAGTCCTGCTTCCCGTGCCATTTTTAGTTTTTGTCCCCTTTTTTTGAAGGGGAATTTTTTAGTTTTTTGTATAGAGAAGTGTATGATATAAATTAAAAGTTAGATGAGAAAATTTTAGCTTATTATAAAGAGGAAATCGGAGGATAGATACTTGTACTCACCCTTGTTATCTCAACAGGGGTGTTTTTTGTTTTAAAGGGGGCTTAGAGATGGGAGAGTATGATAGTTGATTGACTACTTATCTAATTATAAACAGTTTAAGAGTAGATTAGAGGCGCTTGAAATCCAATTAGAGTATTCTGGGGAGCTGGATGAGGAGTTGGCCCGGGAGAAGGAAGAGTTAGAAAGAAAGATCGGTTTAATAGAAGCAGGATTGGATGCTTTAGACAAGGACCAGTAGTTACCATTGGTTAGAGCTAAGTATCTCCAAGGTAAGATTGAGCGGGATAATTTGATTTATGATAGTAGATTATTTCCTTATTCTAGTAGTCAGTATTATCGAGTGAAGAAACAGGTTTTAGGAAAACTGAAAGAAAATATTGAAGACTTATTATAGTAATAAGGAATAAATTAAATTTAAGATTTATTTACCTATGCTTAATTATTAAAAAGTTAATTTTGTAATAAGTGAGTTCTGATTTATTCTTAAAATAATAGTAAATTGTTTCAATTTCCCAATGTTTTGAATAGTAATTTCTTATATTTTACAATGCAACGCTAGTGTCCTGTTTTCTAAATTTAAGAAGTAATTTTTGGAATAATATCTAAATTTAACTATAGGGTGTTTATTATAATATACTAATTTTTCTTATAAGAAAGTAATAGGTTTAAAAAAGAATAGTATATCAAGAAGAAAATTTTTCTTATAATATAACCAGTTGATTGTTAGTTTCATGTGATATATTGAATAAAAGATAGAAATATATCTAATTACTTGACATTAAGTTAAATAATATCTATAATTAATACAACACTAACATATATATCACATGTAATTAACATAAGTTGTTACTGAATTTATATAAATAAGTAGCGATAGAGCCGGGAGGGATAATTATGATTTAGATAAGAATGTATTTTAAAGAATATTTAGACGAAACGGTAGGGAGTTATCTCTGTCTATATAGCTTTAGCAGTTTTAATTTAGAAGTTAAAGATCACATAGTTTATATTATACAAGGGGGGGATTAGAGTGAAGTTTTTAACTAAAAGGATTATGCTGGTAGTAGCTGTCTTGTCAATAACTGTCTTATTAAGCGGAGTAGCCAGTGCTGGCTTGTTTGGTGGAGATGATGAAACTAAGAAAGAATTAACTGTCAAGATGTCTTATAATGGACCTGCCAATGCTGAAAAGAATCCTGTCCATGGGTATGCCCAACGGTTGAAAAATATGGTTGAATCACGTTCAAATGGACGTATTAAAATTTCTCTTTTTGCTAATAGTCAATTAGGAAATGAACAACAGCGGATGGAACAGACTATGAATGGACCTATGATCAATATTGCTTCTAATGCAGGTATGGTTTCGGTTTCTTCGGAAGTTTATGCTGCGACTGTACCGTTTATGTTTAAGAATTATAAAGCAGCCCATATCTTCTTCGGTGAAAGTAAGTACTGGAAAAAATTAAAAGAAAAGTTTAGAAAGAAAACAGGAATTGTTCTTTTAGAAGCAATAGAAGAAGGGGGATTTCTTGCATTTACTAATTCAAAAAGGCCAATTCATTCTCCTAAAGACTTTAAAGGATTAAAGTTTAGAGCAATGGATGCAGGACAGGTTGCTTTATATGAATCATTTGGAGCTAGTGGAACTCCTATTCCTTGGACTGAAACATACATGGCTCTACAGACGGGAGTAGCTAATGGACAGATGAATCCGCCGACTTATATTATATCTGGAAGTTTGTATGAGGTACAAGACTACATGACTCTTGCTAATGTACAATATTCCTGCCAATTCTTAACTATTAATGAAGCATTATTTGAATCTTTATCTACTAAAGATCGTAAAATGATTAAACAGGCAGCTTATGAAGCTAATGTGGCTAATCGACGTGAGGTAGAAAATAAAGTTAAGGATAGAATTAAATTTATAAAGAATAAAGGGGTTAAAGTTTATAAACCAACAGTAAAAGAATTGAATTCCTTCCAAAAGGTTGGTCAACAGGCTTATATTGCGTGGATTAAAGAAAAGTTGGACCAAAAGTGGATTGATTTAGCTTTAGAAAGTGCTAAGAAGGCTAATCAGGAGGCTATAGCCCATGAATAAATCCTTTGAAAACTTTTGTAGAAAAGCATCTATTATTTTAGAGCGCCTCAGTATTTGGGCTGCTGGGGTGTTCGTTATAATTAATCTATTAGACATCTCGATTGCTGTTTTCTTTCGTTATCTCTTTAATAAGTCTTGGATTGGAACTGAAGAGATAGCTCGCTTTACACTTATCTGGGCAGTAATGTTTGCCGCTAATTCTGCATTACGCTGCGGAGAACATGTAAGTATAACATTCTTAGATAGATTTCTGCCGGATTTAGTTAAGATTTTCTTAAAGTGGTTTAAACGGTTGCTAATTATCTTTATTACAGGCTTAATGACCTATTTGAGTATTAAGTATGTCTCTAATGCTTGGGTATTTAAGACAATAGGTTTAAAGATATCTAAGGCTATTCCTTTAATGGCTATACCGATTGGCACTGGATTATTCTTAGTTCAGTATATTTTAATTCAAATTGCTCCTCCAGATATAGAAAACCCGATAGATGATGAGGTGAAAGCATGAGTATTGTAATGTTACTGGTATTTCTCTCTTTAATGGTTATAGGAGTTCCTATCTTTCTTTCTTTACTTTTGACTGCTTTTGTAGGGTTTGTATATATAGGTGATCTGTCTTTATTAAGAATGATGGTTCAACACTTCTTTGGGGGAATGAATGTTGTTACTTTAATGGCTATTCCTTTCTTCATTTTAACTGGTAACTTAATGAATAGAACAGGAATTACTGACAGGTTACTGGATTTTAGTAGAGCCTTAGTAGGACATCTCCGGGGCGGATTAGGACATGTTAATATTGTGGCAAGTATAATATTTGCTGGAATAAGCGGTTCTGCTGCAGCAGATACTTCTGCTTTAGGCTCAATATTAATTCCAGCAATGGCTAAAGAAGGCTATTCAAGACCTTATGCAGCTGGATTAACAGCAGGAAGTTCACTAATTGGTCCAATTATTCCTCCCAGTATATTTATGGTTTTATATGGTACAATGACAAATGTATCAATTGGGGCTTTATTTATTGCAGGAATTATTCCTGGATTGATTTTAGGAGTTTCCTTTATAATAATGAATTACTATTATTCTAAAAAGAATGATTATCCTGTTTCAAATGAACGGGCTAGCCTAAAAGAAATTCTACAAGTAGGATGGGAATCTTTAATTGCGCTTTTTGCTCCTCTAATAATTATTGGAGGTATCGTATTAGGAGTTGTTACACCTACTGAAGCCGGAGCTTTAGCAATAGTTTATGCGATTATTATAGGATTTTTCGTTACCAAACAGTTAACACTGCAAGGTCTGATGACGGCTATCTTTGAAACTATCCGTAATACCAGTGTTATTTATGTAATTATGGGAGCTGCTTCGATTATAAGTTGGTTACTTAAGTGGGAACAGGTTCCTCAGCGTTTTGCCTCGTTTATGATGAATGTTAGTGATAGTAGTACAGTTATATTATTGATCTTGAGTTTAATTATATTTATAATTGGAATGTTTATGGAAGAGGTTGCTGCTTTAACATTATTAACTCCTATTTTTGCTCCAGTTGCTATCACAGCAGGAATTAATCCGTTACATTTTGGAATTGTTATGACGCTTAATATTACTATTGCTTTAATTACTCCTCCAATGGGAGCCTGTGTATATATTGCAGCAGCTGTCGGTCAAGTAAAATTAGAAGAATTATTTAAAAGAATTTGGCCGTTTGTGGCAGTAGCTTTGAGTGCCGTTTTGATTATTATTCTTTTCCCTCCTCTAACGGTAGGTTTACCTAAATTATTAGGGTTTTAAGTTTAAATAAATTTAATGATTTTACTAAATTATTAAGTAATTAAGGAGGGGGTTAATTTGGCAACATCTATTAAAGCTTTATATGATAAGTCTTTACCAGAGCAGAAGAGTTTGGATTGGTCTAAAATAAAGAAAAAGAGGATTGTTGAGTGTAGAGAAAGACTGGTTTCAATGAGTTTAAAACCAGATAAAATCTTAGTAAATTCTCAATATTATTTACAGCAGATACAAGGGGCTATGCCAGAATGTTACTGTCGGGAAGGTGTCTTTGATAGATTAATAAAAGCAGCGGATAAATTACCTGCAGGTTATAAATTAGTTATTTTTGATGCTTGGAGATCGGATGAATTACAGCTAAGTCTATTTAATAAGTATAAAACAGAACTTAGAAAAGAAATGCCTGAGAAAAGTGAACAGGAATTAACTCAAATTACAGAGCAGTTTGTTTCTTTACCTTCAAAAGATCCAACTCAACCTTCGCCTCATAATACTGGTGGAGCAGTAGATCTTACCATTGTAGATGATAGAGGTAAGCCACTTGAAATGGGGACAAGATTTGATGAAACTAAAGAAGAATCTATTACATATTATTATGAACGGATTATTCAACAAGAAAAAGAATTGTCAAGCAAGGAAAGGAAAATTTTACAGAATAGGCGTCTACTTTATAACGTAATGACAGAAGTAGGATTTACCAATTATCCAAAAGAGTGGTGGCACTATGATTATGGAAATCAAAATTGGGCTTGGATGAATGAACAACCACATGCTATTTATGGAATGACAAAACCTTTTTTTCGTTGGAACTAAAATTAATATTTTTAATCACTAGCGTTGCATTGTAAAATATAAGAAATTACTAGTTTTAAATTAGCTCATTAAACTTAATATAGTTATATTTGTAACCAAAATTTTAAGTGCAATTTAGCTAATAAGATTAAACTTTTTTAGCTAAATCAGCAGTTAATCATCTAAAATCAACATTTAGAAAATATTTCGGAAAAAGGTTAAACTAGTCCAAGAAGATAAGGTTATTTTTTCAGTTTATAAGTTACTTAACTAATGCTCTCAATTAAAGTTATTACTAACTATCATAAATATTGAGTATTTTATTTTTCGAGTTAATTTGAGTAATGAACCACTAAATTTAGTCTTTTTCTTGATCAATTTTAATAAAATGAATAAAATTAATGCACTATAGATTTGAGTAAATACTGCATTTTTATTATGTCCAAAGAACCTTTTAATTTTTAAATGTTGTTTAATCCACTTGAAAAATAGCTCTATTTGCCAACGATCTTTATATAAAGCAGAAATATCTTGAGCATCTAAATCGAAACGATTGATCACAATTTTAATAACTTTTGGATTGTTATTTCTATCTTTAACCTTAATTTTAATTAGTCTTAATTCTTGTTCCATTTTGGTTACTGAAACTTCAGAACCTAAAATGACATCAGCATCTAGCAAGATGTTGTTTTGCTCATCTGATTTATTTAGTGGTATTTTTCTAATATATTTAATTTTAGCATTAGATTTGAGTTTAGTAACAAAATAAATATCTTTTGCAATAAGCTCATCAAACTTTTGATAATCTAAATAGGCTCTATCAAAAATATAAGTGTAACTAGGGTTGAAAGTTAAATTATTTAATATTTCTTTATCATGAATAACTGCATTACTGATAATTATATTTTCTGGAGCTTCTGTATTTAAATCATAAAGAGTATGCAGTTTTATGCCACCTTTAGAACTTCTAAATTTCGCCCAAGGAAATAACGATAAACAGCAACTAACTGTTGAAGAATCAATTAATTTAACAGAACCAATCTCTTTTAAAGCTTTTCTATATCCAGTTTGAGATTTAAGACGTTCAAATAGATGTTGAAAAATATCATAAAATATTTTGTAGTCTCTATCTTCATTTTTTCTAGATATTTGTGATTTACTAATTTCTGGTATAACTTCATTAAGTTTATTATTCCCTTTTAGTTCTGAAACAAAATCTTCTAAACTATCTTTTTCAGTAAGATGATAATAAAGTAAGCATAGTAAATGTTTTTTAGTTTTGAGTTTATGTACTTTATAATCAGAATCGTATTTATCTACCAGATTGTCTAAAAAGTTATTACCTATTATATCTATGAATTTGTATAATAATATGGTATACTCACTAGTACATTTCATTTTTTAGCTCCTTTGTTTAATGAATTGTGCTGTGAGGGCACTCATTCATTTAAGCAGAGGAGCTTTCATTTTGCAAAGGTAAATTTATCTAAAAAAACGATGCAACGCTAGTGTTAAGCACTTAACTATTTAAGTTAGCCAATTAAATCTATTCCATATTTTTGTGATAATTTTTCAACTAATTCATTTTTACAATTACAATAATTATTGCATTTACAGAAATTATTGTTATTATTAATATCGTTTATTAAACTTTCTTTTAAAGAATTATATTTCTTTTTTTTAGAGTCTTTTGTATTTGAAAATTTATTTTTGAAAAAAGCTTCTACTAATTTAAAAATAAAAAACAATAATATTATAAACAGAATATAATCTTTGTAAGAAAGAGTAAATGGTTTATTGTCTAGTGGAATAAAGCTAAAGTAGTTATTTAAAAGATGGTCAGAATATCGATTGAGATAAAATGAACTAACAAAGAAATTAATGAAAACCCATGATGATAAATTTGGTTTTTTGGATTTTAATTCATCTAGTTCTTTTTTTAGTTTTATTAGCCTTCTTTTCTTTTTTTGGATGATTGGATTAAGTTTGCGCTCTATTTTTTCTTTCATTGTATTATCCTCCCTTAATGTGAATTTTGATATAATATTATTTTTCAATAAATGATTTTATTACTTATATAGAAGAAATCAAAGAGGATTTAATCATCTAGACTTCGGGCCAACTCCCACAACCTTAACGGAGACATCACTATAAAAGTCAATAGTCATGTCTCCTATAAAAAACTTATGACAGTTTCCATTCCATTTTCAATGGTGATCTACAACCTGCAACAACCGCAGGACCCGGTAGATCACCATTTTTCATTCCATTTCAACCGTTAATAAGTTTTCTTGCAATAGATAAATCAAGTGAATAATTAGAAATTAAAATCTTGTTTATTCACTTTTAGAACTTGCTAAATTAATTACTTGTTTTATTTTTTATATTTAAAATATTCATACATTGGGATATAAATTGCATAAATATATTAGTGAAGGGATAAAAATATCTTTTAGAAAGGAGGAACAGTTTAATTTTATTATTTTTGGTTGAAGAAATTTTTAATAATTAATGGGATTATATAATAAGGGGGGAAGAAACTTTATGAGTCAAATCAAAAAAGGTTCATGGGTTCAAATTGAACAAACATTATTAGAACCAGGTGAAAGAGCTCCTCAAATTCCTAAAGAAACACAAGAAGTTCCTTTAAAGTTATGGGTTAAGGGCTATCTAACAAAAGATGCTCAACCAGGTGATAAAGTGACTATAAAAACAATTATAGGTAGAAGTTTAACGGGAAAATTAGTTGCTGAAAATCCTAGATATACTCATGATTTTGGAAAGCCAATAACTCAGTTATTATCAGTTAGAGAAGAATTTAATCAATTGTTTGAAGGAGATGATGAATAATGGGTGGTATGAGTTATACTGATTTAATGAATAAAAAAAATGAAATAATGAAAAAATCTCTTGGTATTGATTATCAAAAATTTGAAGGGGAAGGCATTACTTTTGATTATGATGAAATGATGAATCAAGTTTCTTACTCTTTTGATAAGGTAAGAGAAATTCAAGAAGAAACGAAGGTTGGTAATACTCCACTTTATGAATTAGAAAGTATTAATAAGGCTGTAAAAGCTTTATCCCCTCCTGGAAAAGGAGCAAGAATATTTTTAAAGGATGAAGCATCTAATCCATCAGGTAGTTATAAGGCTAGGAGAGCATTTGTTTCTATATATCATGCTGAAAAGGAAGGGTATAACGGGGTAGCGGCAGCAACTAGTGGAAATTATGGGGCAGCTGTAGCTTCACAGGCAAATATGAGAGATTTAAAGTCTATCATTGTGCAAGAGGTTTATGATAGCAGAGATTATGGTCAACCAGAAATATTAGAAAAAGGAAGAAAGTGTGAAACATATGGTGCTGAGGTTTTACAATTAACTGTTGGACCAGAGCTTTTTTATACTTTTCTTAATATTTTAGATGAGACAGGTTATTTTAGTGCTTCATTATATACTCCGTTTGCTATTGCAGGAGTAGAGACTTTAGGTTACGAAATTGCAGAAGAAGTAAGAGAAGTTGCTGGAAAAGATCCTGATGCAGTTGTAATTACAAATGCTGGTGGTGGGAATTTAACAGGAACGGCTCGTGGATTAATTAAAGCTGGAGCTGAAGATACTGAAATAATTGCTTCTAGCGTTGATTTAAGTGGATTGCATATGGCAAGTGATGAAGATTTTAATAAAAAATCATTTACTACTGGTCATACAGGTTTTGGAATTCCATTTGCTACTTCTCCAGATCGTTCTGATGTACCTAGAAATGCTGCTAGGCCTTTAAGATATATGGATAGATATGTAACTATTTCTCAAGGAGAAGTTTTTTATATCACTGAAGCTTTATCTCAATTAGAAGGTATGGAGCGTGGTCCCGCAGGTAATACTTCATTAGCTACAGCTTTTTCTATTGCTCAAGAAATGGATGAAGATGAAATTGTTGTAGTTCAGGAGACTGAATATACAGGAGCTGGAAAACATGTTACAGCACAATTATCTTTTGCTGAAGAAGAAAATAATATAGAAATAAAAAAAGGCAATCCTAAAGAACAGGTTCCTGGAGAAAATATAATTATTCCTAATTCGTTTAAACAAGTTAAAGCAAAAGACTTAAATTTAAAAGAATTAAAAGAATCTTATATTAAATATGCTACAAAGGAAGTTAAAGAAAGAAAATTAAGTAAAAACGAATTAATGTTTTTAGCTGAAGAAATAAATGATGCTAAATTAGTAGAAGAAATTTTGTCTGATTTAGAAGAATAATGACTAATGTTTGTTAGATAAAGGTTTATCTAACAAACATTTAATTAAGAGGGGGGATTAATAGTGGGGGATGAGAATAGTTTTTTAGATATTAAAGATGAACAAAAGCTAGATTTTTATGGTGGAAAAATATTTTCTTTTTTACCTTTTATAGTATTTTTAATTGTAGCTATATCAATTTCAGTTATGAAGGCTCCTGATACTAAAGGTATGTGGGTTGGAGCAGTTTTAGGTATTATGATTGCATTTTTCTTTGCTAAAGATAAAGATAAGTATTCACAAACAATTATTGACGGAATGGCAAGTCCAACAGCCATTGTACCAGTTGCAGCTTGGATTTTTGCAGGATTATTTGGCCATTTACTTCAGTCAACTCAACTTGTGGATGGTATTATTTGGGCAGCTTATAATATTGGTTTACAGGGAAGATTATTTGTAATAGTATCTTTTTTAGCTAGTACGTTATTTGCTACTGCTGCTGGAACTGGTTTTGGAACAATAATAGCAGGAATATCAGTTTTATATCCTGCTGGAGTTTTATTAGGAGCTAAGCCAGTAGTTTTAGCAGGAGCTATAGTAGGAGGAGGAGCTTTTGGAGATAATCTTGCTCCTTTATCAGATACTACAATTTGTTCTGCAGCATCTCAAAATACAGATATAGGTGGGGTAGTACGAAGTCGATTTAAATATTCTTCCTTAGCAGGTATAATTACAATAATAATTTTAGCTTTATTTGGTGGGGGAGGATCTACGGCACATGAAATCCCACAAAATCTTTTAGATCAGTATATGGAACCTAAAGGATTGTTAATGATTATTCCTGCTTTATTAGTTATATATTTAGCACTTAAGGAGTGGCACTTAATTTCTGCAATTACTATAGGATCAACATTAGCAATTGTTGAAGCTTTAGCATTAAATTTAATTACTTTTAATCAATTATTTACTATCCAAGATGGAAGTGTTACTGGAATATTAGTAGATGGAATTGGTGGTATGGTAGCTATTGCTATCTTAGCTATGTTGATTATGTCTACAGTTAGAATAATGGTTACTGGTGGAGGTATTGAATTATTATTAGAGGGAGCTAAAAAGATTGTAAATTCTGTAACAGCAGTTGAAGTTAGTATAGGAGCATTAATTACAGGAGTTACGGCAGTTATGGGAATAAATGCTCCACCAATTCTTGCAGTTGGAAGTGCATATGCTAAGCCATTAGGTGAAAAATATGAACTACATCCATATAGAAGAGCAAATATTTTAGATGGTTTGGCATGTACTTTGGTATATTCATTACCTTGGACTCCTGCTTTATTGCTTGTGCAATCACTTGTAAAGGAAGCAAGTGCTAAGTTTGGAGCAGAACACATTCCTACTTTAAGTACAATGGAAATTTTCCCATGGATTACTTACTGTTGGGTAATGTTTATTGTAATGTTTGTTGCTATTTTCTCAGGATGGGGTAGAGAGTATATAGGACCAGATGGAGAGCCTATAAAAACACCTCCATCTGAAATAAGTACATAATTGACTAGATTATAGAATATAAGAAATAACAGCAATATTTTTTAAGCTAAGTAGAATGAAGTTTAAATAGGAAATCAGATTGTAAGGAGTTAATTTAATTAATCTTGAGTGTAGTGGTTAATAAATTATTATTATATTTATAGGCTAGGTTTACATATAAAAATTAGTAGGAGGTGATTAAATCAAGAAGTGGTTATATGTAAGAATTCTCAAGACGCCAGGGTAGCATTTGAAATGTTTGATTAGGTTATTAATCTTGGTCTATAGGTTACTAATAGATATTTACAACGAGTTTAGATTTTTTAATTAAGTTTGGGAATAGAATGACGAGTTATCGACAAAACGTCGCCTAATCGAAAGTTAACGACATCCAGTTTCAGGTGGTTTATTTAATTTGATATTTCTTCCATTTATATTTATTTGGTTCCCATTGTTTAAAAAATTCTTCTTCGTTAATGATATGATTATATATAGGAAGTAAGAACAATTTAATTTTTTCTATTACTGTTGAGAAAGTCAGTTCTTCTCCACCAATTCTTCTTAGAAAGGCAGTCCAAAGTTTTCTTTGTCTATCTCCTTCTATGAATTTTTACAGGATCTTTTTCTAGAGGAGCACCTCGTTTTTGTATAGTTGTAGTAATTGCTTCTTGTAGAACTCTTCCATCAAATGGTTTTGAATTTGCAATAGTATAAATATCGTAAAAATCTTTCATTCTACTATTTATTAGTGATAGACTAAGCATAGATTCAAATTTTTCTGCAATGACTGACTCTAAAGAATAAGCATTTATTTTTGGTCTTTTTAAATCTAATAAACCTGGATAATCTAGTTTTTGAGGATTAGGAACAATTGCATCGCCAAAGCCAATATCTAGTTGTAATTTCTTTCTGGCACTTCCTAGATAAGAAGTTATATTAATTCTTATTCCTTCATATTCGGCTCCTTCAGTTATTACTTCTGCTGTTATAGATTGAGGATCAAATTCCACTCCATCATTACATTTAATCTGACAAATCTTTTGAAAAACATTTTTAATATCTGCTGGATCATTAGAAATATTTTGTGCTAAGAAATCTATATCTTTTGTTGGTCTAGTTTTAAAGTCTGTAGATGATAAAATTAAAATACCACCTTTTAGGAAAAAATTTGACTTATATTTTGATTTTGAAAGCCTATATAATAATCTTTCATGAAAATAAAGTAGTAAAATTTGATTAAAATTTATTCCTTCACTTTTAGCAATATTTAATAATCTATCTTTAATTGAAGCTTCTATATTTTTAGTCATACTAAAATCTCCAGATAATTTTGCATTAAATTTTGTATTCCAGTAATTTCTGCATATTTAAGAAGTTGATTAATGTTTTTATCTTTTCTTTTTAGATATTCATTTAAAGCATCTTTAGCTACATCCATTCCAATTTTATTTCTAAATCTGATACAATCACACACTGTTTTTTCTAGATCATATATTTTGATGGTGTTATTGTTGATTTTAATTTCTTTTATTCCAGTTTTAAATTGTTTTTCTGAAAAATAAAAAACTTTAATTGGGGGATAATCCGGAAGAGCAGGTTTATGGGCATCTCTATGAATAGCTACATAATGTTCCCAAGGATTATAAGTAGTTAATTTATAATATGATAGGGCAGAAATAAGACAAAAAACTCCATTAGGAATAATCTTATTTACTTTAACTAATTCTTCTGTTTCATTAAACCTTCCATTATCCCAATAGTATAAACCTCTTTTTATTTTATTAATTACATTTTTTTCTTCTAATTGATATAGATATGATGTATGAATTCCAGCATTGATTATATCTTTAGTTCTTGCATAGCCACCATTTTTTTTGAATATCTTTTTGATTTTCTCATATTTTTCATGCAATTTAATTACCTCTTGTTATGACTCTCCGCATCTATTATTAAGTGCGGATATTTTTAACATACATTAATCTTATCATTGTATAAAGTAATAAGCAAATATTATTTTCAGATTAAAAATATTGGCGTCACCTTGTCGCCATTATGTCGTCAGACTAAAGGGCAATATTTTATCTTAGTTTGATTATTATTAAATTTTTAGCGTGACTATAGGCTTTATTGGACTTATATATGTTAGTTGTATTAGAAAAAACCTCCCGGGGAGGATTCCAAAATTCGTTCAAGTCCTGCTTCCCGTGCCATTTCTATTTTTTGTCCCCTTTTTTTGAAGGGGATTTTTTAGTTTTTGAAAGTGAAAATTTTACCGAAGATAGCCAAGAAAGCCTTTTTCATGAAGATATGAAAGTAGATGAATTGGCGAAAAGATAATCTATGATTATCTTTAGTAAATAAAAAATTAGTATTACACATACTAAATCCTGAAAGAAGAAAGGTAGGTGAGAAAATGAATAAAACTTATATAATATCTACTCCTGGCTCTCAGCAAGGAGTAGCTGATACTTTAGCTCGAAAAAGCGGGAGAATTTATTCAAAAGTTGTTTCGACTGTGTTTAAATTAAAGCAAAAGAAAGATATTTGGTTAAGCAAAAATGATATGGAAAAGTTAATAAAACTATATTCGGAAGATTTTGGGCTACATTCACAGACTAAACAAGGCATTGTTCAACAATATTATGATAACCTAAAATCATATTTTAAATCTAGAGATAAAATTGAGAATAGCAAGCCTCCATATCGAACTAAAAAATATAATAAAGTAATCTATAAACGAGCAGCGATAAAATTAAAAGAAAATGGAGTCCTAAGACTATCCAATGGTAGAAAGGGGAAAGCATTTAAAATTGAAGTACCCTCTTTGACTAAAGAACCCAAGTATGCAGAATTCATTTATAACTCAAATTTAGATAAACACCAGCTTCATATAGTAATAGATATAGAAAACGATAAAAGAAAGTATAAATCTGATAAAGTGCTAGCAGTAGATTTAGGAGTAATTCATCCGAAACAAGATTAATGATGTATTGCAAAAATATACATCATCCTTGATTGGCTCTTGTTTAGAAGAAAAAGTGAGCACGATAGTAATTGGAGATGTGAAAGGAATTAGAGAGAATATAGACTATAATTCAAAAGCAAATCAAAAAATCCATCAATGGCTGGCTAGAAAGATTTATAATTTAATAGAATATAAAGCTCAATCAATAGGAATAGAAGTTAAGCTCCAAGATGAAGCATATACCAGTCAGACCTGTCCTAAATGTGGTAATCGATATAAACCTAAAAATCGCAATTATAAATGCAAAGAGTGTGGATTTGAGTATCATCGAGATGGAGTAGGAGCAATTAATATTTGGAAGAAGTATCTTTAGAAAGATAATCTTTCTCAAGTAGAAGGCGGATTGACATCGCCCACAGGTATTAGGTATGAGCCTAATCTGTGTTGTCCTAGCAAGTGGAATGCTAGCTCTAATAGGGCGGGGTAGCCATGAATGTTGCTAGGGAAGAGACCTGATAGGTCTTAAGAATCTTCGTTCGTGACGATAGGAACGGGCGGAGAGTATATCAACTATGCTTAGTGCTTTAATAGTTGTGGTCAAGAAATATAATCCCCAAGCTGATTCTTATTTTCAGACAGGAAGTATTATTTTGGCTGAGGTAGATGATATTTTGGATAAGATTTTATTGGAGTATCCAGATAGTCCGACTTTAAATAAAGTAGATGATGTAGTTGAGAAATTGCTTACAGAGTTAAAAGAAGCAGGCTATTAAATTGACCAGTCTACTAAGGCTAAAATTGAGAATAGGGTTAAAGGACAGTTGAAGCGAGATGAAAAGGCTAAGGTATCGTGGCAGAATGGAGAGTGGAAGTTTGAGAGGGAGAGTTAAATATGAGAGCAGTCATTGATAAAATTGTAGGTGATTATGGTCTGTTACTGGTAGGTCCAGAAAAAGTAGAACTTAATGTTCCTAAAGAAGAATTACCATCTAATATTGAAGAAGGTGATTGGCTGAGATTAGATTTTAAATTAGATAAAAAGGTTACTATAAAAAGAAGTGAGGAGCTGGAAGATTTGTTATATAGTTTAATAGATAGTTGATTTTTTTGACCTCCTGGGGGTTGGCCGGGGGGATATATAAATAAAATATTTTATTATTATCCTTGACAGAATAGTTATATTATAGTATTCTTTTTATAAGATTATACCAATAGGGGGTATGGGTATAAGATTAAAGTATAATTTTCTACTAATAAAGTTATCATAATAATAGTTTAACTAAGGAGGAATAGTATGAAAAATACACAGCAATTAGAGCGAAGTACTTTAAAGATTGCTGATATGACTTGTGCTAGTTGTGCACAAAAAGTAGAAGAAGCACTTAATGATAGATGAAGATAAATATTGTGTGGATATATTAAATCAAATTGCTGCTGTTAAGGGTGCTTTAAATAAAGTAGGTATGTCTGTTTTAGAAGCTCATACTAGAGGTTGTGTGACTGATACAATTGTAGAGCAGGATGAGGCAGAGGACAAGATTGAAGAATTAATGGATGTTATTTTTAAATTTACTAATAAATAAGTTATGAGTCGTCAGTCGTGTGCTGTGTGCGGATGCTTTTTATCACGAAAAGTTTCTATGAAACTTGTAGGATCAGCAGATTTTCACGGAGAGTCCAAAGGACTCGTAGGAATTCAAAACCTTTAAATTCAAAATCTAATCCCCTTATCATTGCTATATTTTAAGGGGTTGAACTAGATCTGTAATTTTGAATTTGAATTAGCACATGGCACATCCTACAGGTCTAGAAAACAGACCTTCCGTAATAAAAACCATTTGCAGATAGCTGATAGCTGTGGCACTAAAGTGCCACTTTAAATAAAAAGGGAGGAATTACTAATGAAGGAAGTAACTATTGGTGTAGCAGGTATGTCTTGTGGTCATTGTAAGAATTCAGTTGAGGGAGCATTGAATGATTTAACTGAAGTTGAATCTGCTGAGGTGGATTTATATACTGCTGCAGTAACAGTTGAATTTGATGAATCTAAAGTACAAGAGAATGCCCTTAAGGCAGCTATTGAAGATGCTGGCCCTTATGAAGTAAAGTAAGACTTTTGGTGGCTACTTCCTAGTTAGGGAGTAGCCCTTCTGTTAAGATATTAAACAAATTTATTATTTTGTTAATACTTCTTAATATTTATTCTATATACCATAAGTAGCTAAGGAGTTGATATTATGATGCATGGTTGGGATTATGGAATGAGAGGATTTTTGGAGGAGGGATGATAATGATGGGGATTTTTTGGTTAGTTATTATTGGACTAGTGATTTATTTAGTAAAGAATAATAATAATTCTTTAAACAATAATCATCAAATTAAATCTAAAGAAGACCCAATGGAGATTGCTAGAAAGCGATATGCCGAAGGTGAGATAACCAAGGAGGAATTACAAGAGATTAGAGAGGAATTAAAAAAATAGATCATTGTTTTAATTAAATTGAAAAAGACGAGATATAATTTATTTTTTTATTAGTAATATACCCTGAATTGGTATTTTGTTAGTCATAATAATTGGATTCAAATTAATAAATGCAAGGAGGGGCGATTATGGGGTTAATAGGTTATATAATATTATTGGGTAATGCATAGGGGTGGCGGTTGTTGTGGAGGACATCATGGTTCTAATTCTGCTAAACAGAATAATCATGGTGGAGAGAATAAAAAGAGTGGTAGTAAAGTAATTGAGATGGTTTATGATCCTGTTTGTGGCTTGCATATTGAAAAAAGCAATGCCATTTCAAGAAGAATTGAGGGAAGAAAATATTATTTTTGTAGTGCAGAATGTGCTAATAACTTTATAGAGGATAGTGCTTAAACAATAAATTAATTGATTAAGGAGCGAAGAGAATGCAGACTATATTATTCAGATTAGGCCCTTTTTCAGTCAGTTTATTTGGTACTTTTATTGCTTTAGGGATATTAGTTGGATTCTATATTTTAAATAAAGAAGCTATTCGTAAGGGATTAGACCAGGATACAATTTTTAATTTAGCCCTGTATAATATTATTGTGGGAATAATTGGAGCCAGATTATATTATGTAGTAGCTTTTAATCCAGCTTATTATCTCAATAATCCCATTGATATATTTATGATTCAACAGGGTGGGCTATCTATTCAAGGAGCCTTGCTAGTAGCTATTTTGTTTAGTGTAAGTTATATCAAATATAAAGGATTATCTTTTTGGAAAGTAGCAGATACTTTTGCCCCAGCAATAATTTTAGGGCAGGCTATTGGTAGAATTGGTTGTGATGTATTTGGTATTCCAATGAAGAATAACTTTTTTTGGGGAGTAGAAATTAACAATCAATTACTTCATCCAGTGCAGATATATGAGTCGTTGCTAAACTATATTTTATTTATGTTAGTGTGGAATTATAGAGATAAAATAAAATATAATGGGCAATTATTCTTGTATTATTTGATTGGTTTTTCAATTAATCGAGGTATTGTAGAATTCTTTAGAGTTAATCCTATAGTACTAAAACCATTTACAATTGCTCATGTTACTAGTCTATTTATAATTTTGGTTGCTTTAGTTGCTATAATTTATATTAGTAATCATAATACTAGTAATTTTAAATTAGATAGTATAAATAAGAGAGGAAGATTAGTAGATAATATTCTATTAATAGGAGTTATGGTTTTATCAGTTATAACTTATTATAGTATCTATTAAGCTTATCTTCCTTTTTTTAATAAATTCTATATACCCTACCTTTGTATTGTATTTAATATTGAGGAGGAGGTAAGAATAATGAAAGAGATAGGTAAAGTGATAGTTAATAAAGGGAAAGTAGCCATAGTAAAAATTGAGCGTCATTCAGCTTGTAGTAAATGTAAGAAGAATTGTGAATTAGCTGAAGATCATGAACAAGATGAATTGTTAGTAGAAGTTAATAATGAAGTAGGAGCTTATGAAGGACAAAGAGTAAAATTAGAATTAGAAGGAAGTAATTTAGTTTCAGCTGCATTGTTGGTATATTTATTTCCACTTTTAGCTTTGATAGGTGGTTATTTTATAGGGAACAAATTTATTATTGAGCAAGGTGAAGTAGGAGGAATTATAGGAGCAATTGTATTTTTAGTTTTGTCTTTTGTAGTAATAAAAATATTAGGAAGGAAAATGAATCCTCAATCTAAAATAACAGAAATTATTGATTAAAAATCAATTTTAGGGGGATAAAATGGGTCAACTAGTAGCAGGTATTATTTTAATTGGAGTTATAGCAGGAGCTTTTTATCTAATTGGAAGTAAGCTGGGAATTATGGATAATGACAATAGTGATGATGATTATAGTTGCCATTAAGATTAGTTGAAAGGAGTAATTATTATGTCAGATAAAAGAAATAATCATGGTCCCCATATGTGGCTGATGTTAATTTGTTGTTTGATTATGTTAGGTAGTTTTTGGTTTTTGATTGATTCAAGTAATGAATTAGAAAGTAGTTGGAGTTGGTTAATACTATTATTATGTCCATTGATGCATTTATTTATGATGAAAGGTCATCATGACCATGATGAAGGAAGTAAAATTTACAGTAAATGATATGTCTTGTGGACATTGTAAATTAGCAATTGAAAAAGAATTAAAAAAGTTAATTGCTGTTAAAAATGTAGCAATAGACTTAAATAATAAAATAGTAAAAATTAATTATAATGATGATATATTAGATATTGTAGACTTAAAAAGAGCAATTGAGGAAGCTGGATATTATGAAATATGATTATGGTTTATGGAAGATAGTTATAGTGAATATAATGTGGGTACTGTTATTTATTATTAGTTTTGTTCAACCTAAGAAAAAAAGAGAGTGGCGGTCTATGGGGGTAATAAGTGCTTTTTTGTAGCACTATTTACAGAAATGTATGGGTTTCCCTTAACTATTTATTTTTTAACTTCTGTGTTAGGTTATAAACTGCCCGTTTTAAATCCTTTGGCCCATGAGAGTGGTCATTTGTTAGCTAGTTTTGGTGTAGGAGTGGACAAAGCAATCATAGTTTGTCAAATAGGAGGTTTGATTTTTGGATTGGGAATGCTGATTATTGGAATAGGCTGGTGGCAGATACATCGTAGTAATGGGGAGCTAGTGACTGATGGAATCTATAGTTATGTTCGACATCCTCAGTATTTAGGAATTTTTTTACTAACAGTAGGGATGATGATTCAATGGCCAACTATTTCAACTTTAGTAATGTGGCCTATTTTGATTTACTCTTATTATCGTTTAGCTAAAAAAGAGGAAAGAGATGTGTTAAATGAGTTTGGGCAAGAATATAAGGAGTATAGAAAGAATACGCCTGCATTTTTTCCGTTGCAGCTTAAATAGATATAATTAAATTATTGCGTAATTAGTATATATTCAGATGCTAGGCATATACTTACAATGGATATACCCCTATGGTGTATTAAAAAGGAGGTATTTAATGGAAAGTATATATCTAGTGTCTTTTATTATCGGATTGTTTTCTTTTCTTTCTCCTTGTATAATTCCTATGATTACAGTTTATTTTAGTTTAATTACAGGACTTTCGTTAGAAGAATTAGAGTCTATTACTATTCAAAGGAAGATGAAACGACATATAATTATTAATACTTTAATTTGGCAGGAGGTTTAGATTCTGGATATAAATTTAGAATATTGTAAAATATAAAAATTAAAAAAATTCATTTTTAAAAGTGATAGGTCTATTTCAAGTCGGTTACATAATATAACTTAGTAGTTGGAATAATAATCTATAGGTAATAAGATTAGTATTGAGGAGAGATAAAATGTCACCTAAAATAATAGCAATTTTGCCTCCATTAATAGCAATTATTTTGGCTTGGTGGACTAAAAAGATCATTCCCTCATTATTATTAGGATTATTGGTTGGTTCATATATAATTTCACCAGGGGTATTCTCTGGAGTTGCTAAGATGGTTGAGTATATAGAAGCAACATTTTTGGATCGAGGTAATCTAGATGTTCTACTATTTTTATATGTCTTTAGTGGTTTTGTAGGATTATTGAAGTTGTCAGGAGGGATTAAAGGGTTTAATAAACGAATAGAAAGAATTACACATACTAAGAAAGGAACTTTGCTAGCTATGTGGGCAATTGTTCCAGTTACTTTTCTTGATTGTGCTTATCGTCTAGTGGCAACTGGTTCAATCTTTAAATCTTTGATTGATAAACGAGGAATTTCAAGGGAAAGATTTGCTTATATGCTCAATAATTCTGCTAGCCCAGTAGTGATTATGATTCCAATAGCTACTACTTTTGTAGGCTTTTTAGTAGGAACAGTGGCAACTGGCTTACAGGCAGCAGGTTTAAATAGTTCTCCTTATATTACTTTTTTAAGGAGTATTCCTTTTAATTTTTTCAGTATTACTTCAGTTTTAGTAGCCTTAGGATCAATTCTATTTAATATAAACTTTGCAGTTATGGGGGATTTAGAAGCTAAGAGGCAAAAACAGAATAGAAGGATTGCCGTGGATATGGAGATGGGTTCAATGACATCTTCAGTTGAGAAGCAGGAAAAAAAGAAAGCAAATATTTGGAATTTAATTATTCCTATTACTTTATTATTATCATTAAGTGTTTATTTGATGTGGTGGACTGGTCAAGATGAAGGAAGAAGTTTTTTTCAGGCGATTATGAAGGCTGAGGCTTCACGGGCAATGTTTCTTTCGTTAGTGATAACTACAATATTTTCAGCTAGTTTTTATTTGTTACAAGGATTTTCTTTAGATAAACTAACAGATAAATTCTTTGAACAAGGGAATAAAATCATCCACACTATTGCTATTTTAGCAGTAGCTTGGCCTATTGCAGATATTACTAACGATTTAGGGTTATCGAAGTTGATCACATCAACTTTAGGTAATAATCTATCAGGAAGCCTAGTACCAGTTATTGTTTTTGTAATAACTTCTTTTGTAACTTATTTTATTGGTTCATCTTGGGGAAGTTTTGCTTTGTTAATGCCAATTGCTATTCCTTTAGCTTCAATTACAGGTGCTTCAATCCCAATGGTTATTGGAGCAGTTTTTTCTGGTGGTACTTTTGGTGATGTAACCTCACCATTATCAGGAATGACAGTTATGGCAGCAGGTGCTGCTGAAGCTGATCATATGGAGTATGTTAAGGCACAACAGCCTTATAATTTAACTGCCTTTGGATTGGCAGCCATTTTATTTCTAATAAGTGGATTTATTTGGAGCTGATTTAAGAAATAATCTTTAAAGAAACTTATTATTTTTTTAATACTTTCTTAATATTTATCTCCTATACTATAAGTGTAAGATAAAGAAAGGCTAAAAGTTTATAAATTAATGATTGAGATGCAATTGGAGATCAGAGATATGATGAGCCCTGAACAGTTAGAAGTTATGGAAGATTACGGAATGATGGGTTATGGTGGGGGATCAACATAATAAACTTTTAATGTAAGGAGGTGAATTTGATGTGGTCAGATTTTTGCTCAGGACTATATAATTATGGTCTTAGTGGTTGGCAATCTGTAGGGCTGATGTTATTACACCTAGTTTTATTTGGAGGGGGAATATATTTAATAGTTCGATTAATAATACCTAAATCTAATAGAGAAGATGAAGCTATGCGACTTTTGAAAGAAGAATTTGCTAAAGGATTAATTAGTAAAGAAGAGTTTGTTGAAAGAAGAGAAGTACTAGATAAATAGGTAATTTTTTATTCATATAATACCCTACTGGTGTATTGTATATAAATAAATTAAGGGGTTGATAAAATGAAAGAGTTTAAGATTTCTGTGGTAGTGTTATTGGTTTTAGTCTTATTTAGTTCTAGTATAGTGCTGGCTAATGATGATTTTGATACTAAAGAATGGACTCGTAGTTCTAGAGGTGAAGGTGTTTGGATTGATACAATATTTAATCCAAACCAATTAGAAAAAGATATTATTGAATTTAAGGTATACTTAACGACTCACAGTGGTAATTTACTAGACTTAAATTTGGATGAAATCAGTAAAGTAAAGACTAGTTTAGGGAAAGTCAGGCAAAAAAACATTAGTTGGGAATGGGAGAGGGAGTCTAGTCATCACCCAGTAGGAATAATTAAAGTCAATAATCAAAATCAAAACTTATTCAATCTCTCAACTGAGACTATAGAATTAACTATTGATAGTATTAGAGGTATTAAGCATACATTAAGATGGGAATTGGAGGCTAAGTCTAATGAAAATTATGCTTACATTTCTAATGCTACTAGTGGAACAGTATCAGTAGTAAACACTAAGCAGCATAAAGTTATTAATACAATTAAAGTAGCAGACCAAGCTTCTCATGGTCTTGCTGTAGATAATCTACATAATCAACTTTATGTAGGTGATTATAGTGGTGGGAATCTATATGTTTTTTCATTACCAGAAGGTGAATTAATTAAGAAGCTGAATGTTAATAGTCCAGTTCACGGAATAGATATAAGTCCTAATAATAAGCATCTTTATTTAGCTGGAGGAAGTAAGGGGAGTAGTGGTAATGTATTAGTAGTTGATACTGCTAACAATATAATCAACAAGAAAATTATCACCAATGGAGCTGGTCATATTAACTTCAGTCCTGATGGCAAGTATGCTTATGTAAGTAATGTAGATCGTGATGAAATTAGTGTAATTGATACAGCTAAGCAAGAGGTTTTAAATAAAGTTCAGGTGGGGGATGGCCCTAATGAAGCCATTGCTTCTTTAGATAACAAGTATCTCTATACAGCCAATTTTAATGAAGGAAGTATGACTGTAGTTGAGACTGGTACTTGGAAGACTAAGTTAACTAAAAAAATTGATGAAGGAACTCATGGAATTATTATTTCGCCTGACGGTAAGTATATTTGGCTAACTAACCGCGGTACCAATACAATTACTATCATTGATACTGATAACTATGAGATTATTAAAGAGTTAGAGATTGAAGGATATGCTAATCATATCTCCATGAATCCAACAGGAGACTTTGTTTATATTACAGATGTAAGAGATAATCAAGTAATTGTTTTGGATGCTAGGAAATTTACTAAGATAACTGAATTTAGTGTTGGCAATGAACCTCATGAGATTGTTTTTAATTAATTTGAGATGAGAATAGTTAATGCTAGACTTTAAGCATAATTAGATATGTTTTTTGGAACTAATTGAATTATTTAGTGACTTTAAGTTATATTTTGAAGTTAATTGCTTATATGATATATTAGAATTAGTTAAAGAATTTATCCTATTATCCAGCTAATATTGAAATTTATGCTATAGATTTTAGTCAAAAAAACTAAAACTAAAGTTAATCTCTTACAGATAGATGTACAAGATTCAGAGTTTGAAGCTGAATACTTTGATATAATAGTATCTAGTTATGTTTTTTGTTCTGTCCCTGATCTGGTACAAGGATTTAAAGAATTAAAACGAGTTTGTAAGCCAGAGGGCAAGAACATATGCGTACTGAATTTAAACTTTAGGGAAAGGTAATAGATTCAATTAATTGGGGTAGCTTATTATTGTAGGGAGCTAATATTAATCGTAGAACAATAGAAAATATCAAACAAGCTAATTTAGAGATAGTAAAGGAAGAAGATCTATGGTTTGATGTGTCAAAGAAATAGTACTATCTCCTGAAGTTTAATGAAGATTGGGGGATTAAAGTGAAGAAGTTTATTCGTAATTTAGTTGTAGTAGCAGTTGTTTCTTTAGTATTACATGGAATTTGGGAGTTTGTTCAATGTGGAGTTTTTTATACTATGGAAGGGCAAAGTATACTTGAGCAATATGCATTAATGATAAGTGCTACTAGTGGTGATGTGGGAATAGCAGTTGGATTATATTTAACCTTAGTCTTCACTAGTAGGGATCTTAATTGGTTAATGAAGCAGAGGAATCGTAAAGATTATGTAATTAGCATCTTATATGCTTTATTTGTCAGTTTTTATTTTGAAATTCATGCTTTATATCATAATCGCTGGGGGTATAGTGGTCAGATGCCTCTGTTTCCGGGGACTAATATTGGGCTATTACCTGTGATTCAATTACTGATTTTATTACCACTTAGTTTTATAATTTCTAGATATATACTAAAGAAAATGTTTTAAGATAATAGAATAGTTAATCAATATAATGAAAAAATCACGGGCCAAATCCCAACAACTTAACGGATACATCACTATAAACTTCATAGTCATGTATCCTATGAAAAATTTATGACAGTTTCCATTCCATTTCTAATGGTGATCTACAACCTGCAAAAATCGCAGGACCTGGTAGATCACCATTTTTCATTCCATTCCAACCGTCTGTGCAATTAAAAGTTGCTGATCATTAATAGGACGTCGTGAACTATGTGATTAGGAGATATTAAAACGTCACCTAATCGAAAGTTAACGACATCCAGGTGCAGTATTTGTCGTCACCTTGTTGCCATTATGTCGTCAGACTAAAGGGCAATATTTTACTTTAGTTTGATTATTATTAAATATTTAGCGTGGTTATAGGCTTTATTGGACTTATATATGTTAGTTGTACTAAAAAAACTCCCTAGGAGGATTCTAAATACAGGTGTTACGGGTTCAAGTCCTGCTTCCCGTGCCATTTCTATTTTTTGTCCCCTTTTTTTGAAAGGGGATTTTTTAATTTTTTGAAAGTGAAAATTTTACTAAAGCATAAAAGTGATTTAAAATCTTTAAGTAGAGAACTTTTTAGATAAAAAAGGAAAAAGATATAATTTGCAGAAAAAATAATTGAAGAAGGGAGGCTTATTTGAATGGCTTTGATAGAAAAAATTAAAAGTGACTTAAAAAATCATCAGAGATCTTATAAATTCATTGTATATAAGGCATTTTTAAATTTAGCTAATAATATTGGTGAGGTGGCAGAAAACAAACTTATAAAATACTTTAGAAACTTTTATTTACAATTAAAAAAACAAGGAGTAAAAGTAGAAGCTGAAAGTGCTACATCCAAAATTACTAATATTGAACAAACTAAATTTAAATCAATAAAGAGTTATGTGAATCGGATGCCATTAGATAAGATTGATTATTTAAAGAAAGAAAATGATATAATCTTTATGAAACAAGAATTATGGGACCAGTTAACTCCAGTTGATATCGAGAAACTAAAATCATATATTAACCAAAAGATAAAAAAGTATTATAAAGAACGAGTAGGAGAAAATATTGAAATATCAAGTAATAAACAGTTAGAAAGGGGCCAAAACTTGTTAAGAGATAACTTTAATCAGATATTAAATACCTATTATCAAGCAAGAAAAAAAGAAGATTTTGCCGGGCATAAACTAGGTGATTTATTTAGACATCAATTACCTGAGTTATTAAATGATCGGATTGCTGATTTTTCATTTGATAATCAGTATGAAATAAAAGGTTCGATTGGCCAAGGGAATTGGGCTAGAGTTCCTTGGTTTGCTATTATGGACGAGGATATAACTACAACTACTCGGGATGGTGTATATGTAGTATATTTATTTTCTGATGATATGAATAAATTATATTTAACTTTTAATCAAGGGGTAACTAATAGAAGTAAAGAAGAACAAATCAAGTTACGAAACGAATTACGAGAGAAATTAAACTTACGCTCCTTTAGTTGTGATAATCATATAAACTTAACTGACCGAGGTATTGGACAAGACTATGAAGAGTCTACAATTGGTTATATTGAATATGAAAAGGGTCAGTTGCCTCCAGAAGATACTTTACTAAATGATTTAGAAACTTGTTTAGAAATCTATAATGAATATAAGAAAAAATATATTAGAAGTGAACAAGTATCAGAAAGTTTATCTAACAAGGAAGTTGTAGAGAGAATAGAAGAATATATAGCTGGGCAGGGATTTACTTATCCAGAAGGATTAATAGAAAATTTCTACTTATCATTAAAGACCAAGCCTTTTGTTTTACTAGCAGGAATATCAGGAACTGGGAAGACAAAGTTAGTTGAGTTATTTGCTAAAGCTATTGGGGTTACTGGAGATCAATTTAAGATTATTCCAGTTAAACCTGATTGGAGTGATAGTTCAGATTTGTTAGGCTATAACAGTATTAAGGGCCAATTTAATCCCGGGCCAATGATTGAGATTATCCAAAAGGCTATGGTTGATCAAGATAATATTTATTTCATCTGTTTAGATGAGATGAATTTGGCTCGAGTAGAGTATTACTTTAGTGATTTGTTAAGTGTGATGGAGACTCGAGAACAGGTTAATGGTGAAATAAAATCTAATCAGTTATTAACAGCAGAAGACTTTACAAATGAAGAGGATAAAGAAAAATATGCTGGATTATACTTACCAGAAAATTTGTATTTTGTAGGGACGGTTAATATGGATGAAACTACACATCCTTTCAGCAAGAAAGTGCTGGATAGAGCTAATACTATTGAATTTTCACAGGTTAATTTAGATTCATTTGATCTTAACTTAGTAGCTCAAGAACCATTAACTAATGTGAGGAATAGTTTTCTTAAAGCAGAATATTTAACCCTAAAAGACTGTGCTAAAGAGGAGCAAGAATTCATAGAACAGGTAATAGCAAAATTGACTGAGATTAATGATATCTTAAAAGAGAATAATCTACATATTGGTTATCGAGTGAGAGATGAGATCTGTTTTTATATGTTATACGCTAGAAGAGAAGAGTTACTTACTTTTGAGTCAGCTTTTGATCTACAACTGATGCAGAAGATACTACCTCGGATTCAAGGTAGTTCAGTGCTGATTAAAGAAATTTTAGTAGAGTTATTTGAAGTTGCTAGTAGTACGACTAATTTTTCTCAAAAAGAGAGGAGAATAGGAGACAAATTAATTAGGTATCTAGAGCGAGAAGAAGTTGGCCCTTATCCCGAGTCAGCTGAAAAATTAGCTTATATGATCAAACGATGGGAAGAAGATGGATTTACAGCTTATTGGCTGTAATAGTTAGGAGGAATTAATAGTGGCTTATCAAGGCAAAGACCAAGAACTTATTGATATAAAAACTGATAAATTTACTTTGACTATTAAGGGCCAACCTGTACATCCTGATATTAAACAGTTATATTCGCAACAAGAAGATAGTGATGTTAAAGCTACATTAGAAGTAAGTGCTACTAGTTGTGAACTAAAAGAGTTTTGGCATTTTGATTCTAAGGAAGGATTGGTAGAATATAAGACTTCGCGAGTTAGTCCTTTTTTTTATGAGTGGCAAGATTATCAAATAGTAATTCAAAGTAGTCAAGAGGCGGATGTGGAGTTTTATCATCAAAATAGACAGATTAGAGAGGCAGTAACTCCTTTAAGTAATAACCAGAGTATTTTAACTGGACAGATCAATTTTCGTAATGATGTAGGCTACTCTGAGTTGGAAGTTAGAAGTGAGGGTAGGACATTATTAACTCTTAAGCTAGAAGTTTTTCCTTCTAAGGTTGATTATCAAGAAGACTATCATAATCTTCTTGAGGAGGTAAATCAAGAAGTATATAATTTAGCCTATGACTTTTTGAGAAAGACATTTCAGGATATGAGGTTAGCAGAAGAGAAGAATATTAGTGATATTGAATTTTTTACTATTCTACGCCAAATATTTAGTAACTTCAAGCAAGCTTTTAGAAGAATAGAACAAGCTCCTCATCATAATTTAAAGGAAGCTCGTCAGGTTAAACCAGCCGGTAGAGTTAAGAAGGTAAATCATAAAAGCGTTAAATGGGTAAGAAAGAATCCTAGATTTTATGACGAAGAGTTAGGGTTGCCAGTTAAAATGCTGGATATAGATAAACAAGTTAATTTTAATACTTTTGAAAATAAGTTTGTAAAGTGGATTATCTCTGAAACTAGTAAGCGGATTAAGGAGTTTATTGTTAAATACAAAACTAATAGTTCGAATATTGAACCTGAGGTAGTGGAGTTGGCCCAGAATATGATTAGAGATTTAGATTTAATGATCAGTCGTAGCTTTTTACAAGAAGTTGGTGATTTACGTAAGATTGATTCATTATCTTTAGTTTTACAGATGGCTCCTGGATATAGAGAAATTTATAAGTACTATTTAATGCTCAAAAAAGGGCTTTCTCTAAATGGGGAATTATTTAATTTATCAATTAAAGAAACGTGGAAACTATATGAATACTGGTGTTTTCTCAAGTTAAATCAAATTTTACGTAATAAGTATAAGTTAGTCCAAAATAATCTAATTGATTTTGACTACTCAGGTATTTATGTAACTTTAAAGACTTCGAGCAATGCTTCTGTAAAATATGAGAACCCTAAAACTGAAGAGAAATTTACTCTATCTTATAATTCATTAGAATCTAGAGGGATAACTACGGGCCAACAGCCAGATAATGTACTAGCTTTACAAAAGGAAGATAGTACTGTTGAATATAAATTTGTTTTTGATGCTAAGTATAGAATTAATCCTGCCTACCCAAATACATCCTATCAATCGAAATATCAAACACCTGGGCCTGAGGAAGAAACAATTAATACTATGCATCGTTATCGGGATGCTATTGTTAGTCAAGAAGAGGACGATTTTAAGAGAGGTATGGCTGGAGCTTATGTTTTATTTCCTTATCATAATGAAGAAGAATTTAGAGAACATCATTTTTATCAAAGTATTAATCAAGTTAATGTTGGAGCTTTTCCTTTTTTACCGCAAAGTATTGAATTAGTTACAGATTTTTTAGAAGAGTTAATTGAAGAACCTTCTGCTGGTAATTATGAACGTAATTTATTGCCAACTGGTACAGCAGAATACCAACAACAAATGAGTTTTAAGCAGAATGTTTTAGTTGGAGCATTAAGTAAGAAAAAGCAACTAGATATAGTTTTAGCAAAGAACTTTTATCATATTCCCTGTAAAAGAGTTGATTTAGCAGATCATAAATTAAAGTATATAGCAATTTATCAAAGTAAAAATAAATTTTCTAGTGATTATGGTATAAAGTATTATGGTAGAATAAAGAAATGGGAAGTAAAGCAGAGAGAAAAGATAAATCTTCCTTTAACTAAAAATAATCCTAAGCAACCTTATTATGTTTTCTATATAGACCAGTGGAAAGAGTTAAATAATCCTATTCTACCAGATGGTTATGGTGTTTCTGGTAGTCATATTTATACTAATGATATGTTACTTCATAAAGCTGAGACTTTATCAGAATTAAGTATTAAAAATTTAAAACAATGGCGGGTTTGGTTAGAGTTAAGTAGATTAAGAGAAGAATTGGAAGTTGAAATTAAAGAGGAGCATATAAATAATAATACTCAATTAAGTGGCTTTAAAATAGATGATATAGTAGTAAAAGTAACGGATGATAATATAATTATTGAAAATCAAACAGAAAAAATAGAGAGAAGTTTTAAGGATTTCTTATTAAATACTAGAGGAGTAATGAAAGAACTATTTTAGAGGTGAAATCAATGAATACGATAGATTATTATAATCAACATGCAGTAGACTTTTATGAAAATACAGTTAATGTAGATATGAGTGCTCAATATGAAGAATTTTTAGAGCATGTAAAGGATAATGGTCATATTTTAGATGCTGGCTGTGGTTCAGGCAGAGATAGTTTATATTTTTTAGACCAAGGATATCAGGTAACAGCTATTGATGCTTCTAAAGAATTGGTCAAATTAAGTTCAGAGTTAATCGGCCAAGAAGTTTTACAGATGAAATTTCAAGATATGGAGTTTAAAGAAAAGTTTGCTGGGATTTGGGCCTGTGCTTCCTTGCTTCATGTTAGTAGAGAAGAGATTGAAGAAGTGTTTAGAAAGCTTACTAGAGCTTTGGTTACAGATGGAGTAATTTATATGTCATTTAAGTACGGAGATAGAGAAGTTTATAGAAATGGGAGATTATTTAACTATTATGATGAAGATTCTTTTAGAAAGTTAAAGAATGATTTTGCTGAGTTAGAAGTGGTTAAGATGTGGAAGACTGCTGATGTTAAAAAAGAAATAAAAGATGAGTATTGGCTTAATGTGTTACTACAGAAGACTTTATAAATATAACAGGCCTACTCCCACTAGATATTTTCATATTATTATCTGTGGTGTTCTTCAGCATCTTCTTTAGTTTCATGAACTGTACCACGTGGGTGCTCAGGTGGAGCATAAATAGAGTATAATTTAAGTGGTGTACGACCTGCATTAATCAGATTGTGCCATTTACCAGCAGGGATAAAGATTGCATAGCCATCATAGACTTTTGCTTCAAAATCTAACTGTTTTTTTCTATCCCCCATTCTAACAATTCCTCGCCCTTTCTCAATGCGTATGAATTGATCAAGGTTAGGATGCAATTCTAAACCTATATCATCACCAGCATTGATGCTCATTAATGTAAGTTGTAAATGTTCTCCTGTCCATAAAGCAATGCGGTAATAATCATTTTGCTTAGTAGCCTCTTCAATATTAACTACAAAGGGACATGGTCCATAATCCTTTAACTTAGTAATTTGTTTCTGGGGACGTGGGTTAATTATATAATCATCATTCATATTAATCATTCCTTTCGTAGACTTTTTAATATTGTATGTTATATGTTTAGATATGTTCTTAGATTTACAGATTAGGTATAGTTATTTTAGGGTGAAAATTTGTCATATTTTATCAGTTTTATTATTAAAGTAGTCTCTTAATTTAGAATTTTCAATAAATACTTGATTTTTTGTTGAATTAGGTTTACAATATTATTGTAACAGTTAAACAAAATGTTTTAGATGTCATATATAAGTGATAGATTTAAAAATAATTATTTATTATTCGTTAGGTGGTGAATAAAAATGAGTAATCTAAGTGCTTTTAATACTTTGGGGCCAATAATGGTCGGTCCTTCAAGCTCTCATACAGCAGGGGCCGTCAGAATAGGGAATTTAGCTAAAGAAATAGTTGGAAACAAACTAAAAGAAATAAAAATCTATTTACATGGTTCTTTTAAAGAAACATATCATGGTCATGGTACAGATAAAGCCTTAATTGGTGGATTATTAGGATTCTCTACAGAAAATGATCTAATCAAAAGATCCTTTGAAATAGCAAAAGAACAAGGGATCCAATTTGAATTTTATCCAATTGATTTAGATAATGTACATCCTAATACTCTAAAATTAGAAATAACAGATTCAAATAAAAATAAAACTACTATAGTTGCTTCATCAATAGGAGGGGGTAGCGTAGTAGTTACCAAATTAAATAATATAAAAGTAGAATTAAAGGGAGAATATTATACTTTAATTACACGTCATCAAGATCAACCAGGTATGATAGCTAAGATCTCAAAAATCTTACAAGAATATGATTTAAACATAGCTAAAATGAAAGTTCTAAGAGAAAAAAAAGGAAGTCTAGCAACTGCAATAATAGATTTAGACCAAAAAATAAAAGATCATATTTTAGAACTAATTGCAAAAATCCCACAAATTAAATCCATTAAACTAGTTAACCCCATCGAATAGGAGGGCTTTACATGTATGACTTTAATACAATTTCTGAACTGATTAATTTAGCCAATGAAAACGAAATTTCAATTGCAGAAGTTGTTATTAATAGAGAACAACAACTAACTGAAAAATCTCGAGTTGAAATAAAAAAGAAAATGGAAAAAAATTTAGAAGTCATGAGAAATGCCATTAAAAAAGGATTGACTGAAGATGTAACTTCAATGAGTGGTCTAACAGGAGGAGATGCTAAATTAGTTGAAGCTGTCAGACAAAAAGGAGAAGCAATAACAGGAGATATTGTTTCTAAAGCTATTGCTAGAGCACTAGCAGTATCAGAAGTAAACTCATCTATGGGAAAAATAGTAGCAGTACCTACAGCAGGTTCCTGCGGAATTTTACCTGGAGCTCTTTTAACAATAGCTGATAATAATAATTTAGAAACAGAAAAAATTATTGAATCACTATTTGTAGCTTCTGGAATTGGAGTAATAATTTCTGAACAAGCATCAGTTTCTGGAGCTGCTGGAGGATGTCAAGCTGAATGCGGATCAGCATCTAGTATGACAGCTGCAGCAATCACTTACCTTTTAGGAGGAACTAATGACCAAATAGCCAATGCTACAGCAATTTCTCTTAAAAATATTTTAGGACTAGTCTGTGATCCAGTAGCAGGATTAGTTGAAGTACCTTGCATTAAAAGAAACGCTATGGGAGCTAGTAATGCTTTAACATCAGCAGAAATAGCTTTGGCAGGTATTGAAAGTGTAATTCCTGCAGATGAAGTAATAGTAGCAATGAAAAAAGTAGGAGACGCTTTACCTAATGAACTAAAAGAAACCTCTTTAGGAGGATTAGCCACTACTCCTACTGGTTGTAAGATAAAAGAAAATTTGAGTAGTGATTCTTAAATTCAATAGAAAGAAAGGAAAATACTTATGAGAATATTAGTAGACGAAAAAAGAAAAGTACATCCTTACTTAGAAAATTTAAAATCAATTGGTATTAGTCTTCATAAAACACTAGGTAATAAATCTGAAATAATTATTCATGATTTAAGTAATCCAGAAAACTCAGTTATATTTATAGCAGGTGAATTAACCGATAGAGATTTAGGTGCACCAATTACTGACCTAGTTTTACGAATAATTAAAAATAAAGAGGATCCAGATGATATTTTAAATTACCAAACTAAAAGTGAAGATGGTCGCATATTTAAATCATCTACTATGTTTGTTAAAGATGATAATAATGAAATCATTGGTTGTCTTTGCACTAACTACGATATAACTGATTTACTTTTAGTTCAAAATATTATTGGAAATTTTGCTTCAGTTGATAATAATAAAGGAAAAGAGCAAGACTCTAATTATAAAGAAAACTTTGCAAACAATATTGATGAAGTACTAAACAATATAATTAAAAAAGCTAAAGCACAAGTTGATAAGCCAGCGCCTTTTATGGAAAAAGAAGACAAATTAAAAGTAATTGAGTATTTAGATAAACGAGGTGCATTTACAATTAAAGGTTCAGTTGAAACTGTTGCTGAAGATTTAGGAGTATCTAGATATACTATCTATAATTATTTAAAAGAAATCAAAAGCAATTAAAATATTATATAAATAATCTTAATTTGAAAGGAGTTGATAGCCAATATTTAATAGCCAATATTTATAACATTTTATCTACTATTACATTAAATTAAGGGGTGGAAAATCAATGAAGAAAATTGGATTAGTGCCAAAGTTATTACTAGGTATTGCAAGCGGTGTTGTTATAGGTTCATTTTTTCCAACAGGAATTACTAGATTACTTTACACATTCACTCATATTTTTGGAGAGTTCTTAAGTTATATTGTTCCTTTCATAATTTTAGCTTTTATTATTCCAGGTATTGCTGAATTAGGTAATAAAGCTGGGAAATTATTAGGCTCAACAGTTTTGTTTGCTTATGGGTCAAGTATTACTGCAGGTACATTAGCATATTTGATTGCCAGTAGAGTTGTTCCTGGAATTGTAGCTAGTGCTTCAGTAGCTAATCCTGAAGAAGGAGGATTAGAACCATTTCTTAATCTAGAAATTCCTCCAATGTTAGGAATAATGACAGCTTTAGTAACAGCATTTATATTAGGCTTAGGAATTAATTATTTAAAACATAAAAAAGGTAAAGAAGTACTTTATAACTTTATAAATGAATTTAGAGAAGTAGTTGTTTTGGTAATTGATAAAGTTATTATTAAGTTACTACCTATTCATATTGCAGGAGTATTTGCTAATATGGCAGCCTCTGGTACTGCTTTTGAAACACTACAAGTTTTCGGTAAAGTATTTGCTTTAGCTATAAGTATGCACATCGGCTACTTATTACTAATGTACACAGTAGCAGGAAGTGTTGCAGGTAAGAACCCATTAAAATGTTTAAAAAATATGATTCCAGCTTATACTACAGCAGTCGGTACAATGTCTAGTGCAGCTACAATTCCAGTAACTCTAGAAGGTGTTAAATCAAATAAAGTTACTGAAAAAATTGCAGACTTTGTTGTTCCTTTAGGTGCAACAATTCATATGGCTGGTAGTACAATTACCTTAGTAACATGTGCTATAGCAGTTATAATTATTCAAGGTGGAACACCTCAATTTGGCTCCTTCTTTCATTTTATAGCTATGCTAGGTGTAACAATTATTGCTTCTCCAGGAGTGCCTGGTGGATCTGTAATGGCAGCCTTAGGTTTATTAACTTCGATTCTTGGCTTTGGTGAATCTGCAACAGGATTAATGATTGGGCTTTATTTAGCACAAGATAGTTTTGGAACAGCTTGTAATGTTACTGGAGATGGAGCTATTTCTATGCTAGTCGATGCTTTAGCAAATAAATTTCCAAGTCAAAACGAAGAAGATACTGCTTCTATTTCTGCAAAAACAGAAGCAAATGGATAATATAATAAAAGTAATTATTTAGATAGACATTAAATTATAGAGTATAACAAAATAACTAAATATAACCACTCTATATTATTTTTTTAATATATTTTAGGTTGTTGAATAATTAATTTATATTACTGAATTTAAACATTTAATAACTGGAATATCTTTTATTCAACAACCTATATTAAAATATAAAAAACGAGTCAACATTTTTACATGCTGACCCTAATTACTGCTTAATCTATTAAAATTAACTTCATAGTCTCTAAACTCCATTGCTGATTATTATAAGACCATATAGATTCAATTCTAGCAATTGTATCTGCATTACAAGTTCCTACTATTCTTTGAATTCCTTTCAACTCGTATTTACCATCATTATCATAATCAACTGGTTCTAATTCATTAAAAGGATAAGAATAAGGTCGAATTAGCTTCCTTTGTACTAATACTCCTTTTTGATTATAAACTTTCTGATTTATATAATCATCTTTATTTTCACTAATATCAAGTATTACTTCCTTCTTAAAATCCACAAATTTCAATCTGGCTCTAAAGTTTGGAATAAACTGGCCAGTAACCTTAACCCCTCGATTATTATCTTCATCAAAAACAACTTTAGCTTTAGCATTTTTAAAAGTAGCAATTAAATGATAATAAATACCACCACTTCCTCCACTATTAGCAGTAACCATTACATCATTTACCTTATCACCACTAAATTCTTTAACTAATAATTTAGGTTCATATCCAACAAAGTTCTGATATGTAGCTTTGGTATATTCTTGACTTTTACCATCACGTACAATAATTGTTAAGTTATCTCTAAAAGGACTCTTATTTTTACCAACTTTACTACCTACTAATGCCACTTTATCCTTAATTCCATCTCCTGTTACATCAACTATCTTTGATTCAATAATCTCTATATTCTTTTTTAAATCAAGTTGCGTAAGTAATTCTTTTTTAGCAAAAGTCAAACCATTAGTTGATACTATAAAGATTATAATTACCAATAATATTATTCTTCTACTATATTTCTTCATCTGATTCCTCCTATCATAATATAAAATGAAATCATTTAACTATAATCTATTATACCATTTAGAAAATAGAGAAGAAAGTAAATACTCAGTTAGTTGAGTTATTTGCTAAAGCTATTGGGATTACTGGAGATAGATTTAAAATTATTCCAGTCAAACCTGATTGGAGTGATAGTTTAGACTTGTTAGGCTATAACAGTATTAACGGCCAATTTAATCCTGGCCCACTAATTGGTATTACAAAAAGAGCTATGGCAGATCAGGATAATATTTATTTTGTCTGTTTAGATGAGAAGAATTTAGCTAGAGTAGAGTATTATTTTAGTGACTTATTGAGTGTAATGAAAACTAAAGCAAAAATGAATGGCAAAATAAACAGATTAGAGATGCAGTAACTTCTTTAAGTAACAGCTAAAATATTTTAACAGGGCAGATAAATTTTCGTAATGATATAGGTTATTCTGAGTTAAAAGTTAGAAGTGAAGGAAGTACGTTAGCAACTCTAAAAATAGAAGTTTCCCCCACACATCCTATCAATCTAGATATCAAACTCCTGGTTAAATACTAGAGGAATAATGAAAGAACTACTTTAGATGTGGGATTAATGAATACAATAGATTATTATAATCGAAATGCAATAGACTTTTATGAAAATACTGTTGATTTAGATATGAGTGATCAGTATCAGGCATTTTTAAGATATGTAAAGGAAAATGGTCATATTTTAGATGCTGGATGTGGTTCAGGAAGAGATAGTTTATATTTTTTAGAACAAGGATATCAGATAACAGCTGTTGATGCTTCTCAAGAATTAGTTAAATTAAGTTCAGAGCTAATTAATCAAGAAGTTTTACAGATAAGATTTCAAGAGATGGAGTTTGAAGAAGAGATTGAAGATGTTTTTAGAAAATTTACTTAAATATTTTTTAGAGGTCTGCAAAGCTTTTCAGTCTTGCTTGTGGTCCCTGTAAAAAAATGTGATGAATGGAGTAATTTCTGTAGGCACCCAGAATTAGCCCGACCCTTTTTAGAGTCTTGTGGTATCGATGTCTATGACATAGAAGTTCTCCACAATAAAGAAGAATAGCCTGATCATTTTGCTATGGTGCTTATTGAATAGTAGTTGATCTAAATTAAATTTTTCATCCTTGTTTTTAATTAACTCTGTAAAATAGTTTTTGTATTTGCGGGAGAAATAAACTCCATAAATAACTGTAGGCTAAAGAAAAAATAAAAATAAATATAGGTCTTCCAAGCAAACCTAAATTTTTAGTCCAGCCGCCCATAATTGGAATATTTAAGCCAAGACTTAGAATGTGAATTCCAATTCCTAATCCGATGCTGGAATAAACAATAAGTTTTAATTTGTTCCAGTTGGAGTTTAAGCCGTAACCAATTATTAGGCCTAATAGGCCAGTAGTGAATAGAAAAATAGGGGCTTCTGGCGGTTGAATGAAAAAGATGATTAAGGTAGCGGTGAAGAAAGTAATGTTTACCGTTAAAACGCCTGATAAACCAGCAAGAATAATTGGTACAGTACAGAATATACTAAGCAGATGACCAATACCAGGAAAGAACCCGGCAGATATCTGCAAACAAGCTGCCAAGGTTGCCAGAATTGCTAATCGAGATAATTTAGTTGCAGTCATTTAGGATATCCCCCCCCATAACATTCCCGAGTTGGCCCAGGATATCCATCCGGATTCATTAGATTGGACTACTCCATAGTCTAACAGATATAAGGTATTGCGATTAGGGGCTAGTTTAATATCAATAGGTCTTTATATACCTGTTCCTTTTGGTCTAGGTACCTTGTTAACTATAAAGTCAGTCTCTTGACCGGTTCTAAGATTGATGCGAACCACTCGAAAGCCACGGTGATGATGTTCTTCTTGTTCTTCTTCACCATTATTTACAAAGACATAGCTCCAAATTCAGCTACAAATACTTCGTCTGGATTACCAAAAAGAGAATTTTTAACAAAATCAAATTTCATAGCTATATTGCCGAGGGGAAAGGTATGACTGGGTTGAACAGGAATTTCAGGGCGTTCGGCTAATAAAAAGGCAATTGGTTCAGTTCTGGAGAGTGGGCTACTGGTCTACTGCCTCTTAGATCATACCCTTGATCAATAGTAAATAATCTACCTGTCGGAGAAAAATTTAAACTAAAAGGATTTCTAAACCCATCAGCATGAACTTGAAGGTTAGAACCATCAGGATTAGCAGAATAAATAACGCCGTTACATTTAAGCTGCCCTTCAATTTCTTCGCCCTGAGAGGGAGGAGTTCCAAAAGGTTTAAAGCCACCTGTGCTTACTAAACCTGGAGTATAGGGGGAAAGGGATTAATAGTTTCATAATCTTGTCCGGTAAGTGTAATATCTCTACAGGGGGTATCATGAAATTCAGGTCTTACCAATAACCAGGGTAAGTTATCTAGCCCTACTACGCCTGAATTAGTGGCTGTGCCTACTCCAAAATACATTTTACCTTGAGGGCCAAAAACGATATCTCCTGTCATATAGTCCCCACCGGTAGGAAGATTATCTACTAAAACTTCCCGTTATTTACCATCAGGTGATACTCGTAGGATGCGCCCCGGATAAGCTCCTTCTGCTACATAAAAGTAGCCGTTATGCCAAGTCAATCATGTCAGTGGAGCGCGAAAGCCATGAGCTATTTCTTTGATTTTATTTTTAGAAACTAATTTTAGTATTCTTCCTTGCCTGTTGGACATAGTTGGCCCGTAGGAATAGCCAGTTTCACTAATATAGATATATCCTTGGTGATCAAAAGTCAGGCTGGTGGGAAAACTTAAGCCTAAGACTAGCGGTTCCAGTTTATAATCAGAAGCTATAAAAATATTTTCTGAATTGACTGAGATTCTTGTTTTAGCTGTGGGAACTTTAGCAATGGTTTTACTATTAAACATAATCATTTCTCCTTTCGTTAGAATTTCTATATCTTATTCATTAAATTAGCAGGATGTTAATTTAGGGCCAACTGCTAAAAGTGCCCTTTAGACTAAAGTAATGAATTTATGGAAGTGAACTTAGATCGAACTGGGATTAATTTAATTAATATAAGCCAAAAGACCTCCTAGGATTGTTGTCCTAGAGGTCTTTTTTTCGTTTAAATAGTCAATTATTATTAACTTGCCGTAATTCTTTCAGAAAGAAAGTGAACTAATTGATAAATTAAAAGAACAGATTATAGTTTTAATGTTATAGAAATTGAATGTTTTTAAAATATTTAGGTAATTAAAAGTTGATTTGCTTGTTTAATTCGTAGTTGGTACAAAATATTATTAGTTTGCCGTAATTTTTCCGGAAAAGAAAAGCAATAATTATGAATTGAATTTTACCACCAGTGCCTATATGATAAAGGTAACAACAGAAATAAAGTTGACATATTTGAAATATTTTATAATTTTAGAAAGAGGTGATAAGGATGTTATTAGATTTATTATCTGAAAAACGCATATCTACTAAAGTAAAAGCAGAAGATTGGTATGATGTTGGTAGGGAAGTTGGACAAATTCTTTTGAAGGATAATTTAGTTGAGGACAGATATATAGAGGCAATGATTAAATCAGTAGAAGATAATGGTCCATATATTGTAATGGGGGAAGGGGTAGCAATTTTCCATGCTAGACCAGATGATGGTGTAAAGAAAACAGGAATGAGCTTAATCACTCTTGATTCACCAGTGAAATTTGGTCATGAAAATAATGATCCAGTAAAGATAGCCTTTGCTTTTGGTTCAATTGATGATGAGAAACATGTTGCAGCGATGTCTCAGTTGATGACAATTTTAATGGAAGATGATTCAGTTAATAAAATCTATGAGAAAGATACTTCTAGTGAAGTATTTGCTTATATAAAGCAGATTATAAGTGATGAATAATAAAAAGGAGGGGTTACAATGAAAATTTTAGCTGTTTGTGGAATGGGTTTAGGAAGTAGTTTGATGTTAAGAATGGCTGCTGAAAAGGTTCTTGATCAAGAAGGGATAGAGGGGACTGTTGAAGTGAAGGATACTAGTAGTGCTAAAGGGGAAGATGCAGATATTATTATTGCTGCACCAGATATTGCTGAGCAATTAGAAGGTCATTCTGCTGAAGTGATTGCGATTAAAAATATGACTGATAAAGATGAAATCAAAGAAAAAATTATGGGTTATATTTCTTAGAGCTCAATTATTCAATAATATAATTTAATTACCCAATAATATAATAAAGTATTTTATCGGACTTATTACTAACTTATAGATGTTATATAAGCAAATAAGATATATAATACTTTATTTAACAAACAAGGGGGATTAAAAATGGAATTTTTAGATATTTTAGTTAATGATATTTTAAGTGAGCCCGCTGTTTTAGTAGGATTAATGGCCTTTATTGGTTTGATAGCTGCTAAAAAGTCCTTCTCTGAAATTATGTCAGGTACGTTAAAGAGTATTATTGGTTTTGTTATTTTAGGAGCAGGGGCGGGGGTTCTAGTTGAAAGCCTAAATAATTTTGGGCCAATAATTAGAGAAGCCTTTAATATTCATGGTGTAATTCCAACTAATGAGGCTATAGTAGCAATGGCTCAGGAGACATTAGGGAAAGAAACAGCTTTAATTATGGGCTTTGGTTTTCTAGCCAATTTAGCTTATGCTCGTTTTACTCCCTTAAAGTATGTATTTTTAACAGGACACCATACTTTCTTTATGGCAGCTTTATTGGCAGCTGTATTAGGAACTGCAGGTTTAACTGGGGCTCCATTAATAATTGTAGGGGCAGTAATATTAGGCTTTTTAATGGTTTTAATGCCTGCATTAGCAGATATATATATGAAGGATGTAACTGGTAATGATGATGTTGCTTTAGGACACTTTGGAACGACAGGTTATATTACAGCTGGATTTATTGGTAAGTTAGTAGGGGATCCAGAAGATTCTACAGAAGATATTGAAGTTCCAGAGGCATTAGGCTTCCTTAAGGAGTCATTATTATCAGCCGCTTTAACTATGATAGTTATCTTTTTAATTATTGTTTTTAAAGCTGGCCCAGAAATTGTTGGTGAACATGCAGGAGATCAGAGTCAATTTATGTTTGCGGTAATGCAAGGGATTAAGTTTGCTGCCGGAGTTAGTATTATCATGTCCGGTGTAAGAATGATTTTAGGAGAAATTGTTCCCGCCTTTGAAGGAATCGGTGAAAAAGTAGTTCCCGATGCTAAACCAGCTTTAGATTGTCCGGTTACTTTCAATTTTGCTCCTACAGCTGTAACTATTGGTTTCTTATTTAGTTTCTTAGGTGGAATTACAGGAATGTTTTTCTTAAAACCACTAGGATTAGCTGTAATTATTCCCGGGTTAGTACCTCATTTCTTTACTGGAGCTACTGCAGGAGTATTTGGTAATGCTACAGGAGGAAAAAAAGGAGCTATCTTTGGTTCTTTTGCTAATGGGCTATTGATAACTTTCTTACCTGCTTTATTACTTCCAGTATTAGGAGATTTAGGTTTTGCTAATACTACTTTTGGAGATGCAGATTTTGGAGTTGTGGGTATTCTCATCGGAACAATAGCTAAATTATTTGGTTAAAACAACTATAACTAATTAGAGAAAGGGCTAGCCCTTTCTCTAAATTTTTAAGGGGGAGATTAAATGAAATTTTTTCTTGATACTGCTAATTTAGAGGAAATTAAAGAAGCAGCTAGTTTAGGTGTAGTTGATGGGGTGACGACTAATCCTAGTTTGGTGGCTAAGGAAGGTAATGTTGATTTTCATACTCGAATTCAAGAAATTTGTGAAATAATTGAAGGACCTGTTAGTGCAGAAGTTATTAGTTTGGAAGCTGAAGGAATGATTGAAGAAGCTAGAGAGTTGGCTGAATTGGCTGATAATGTAGTTGTTAAGATTCCAATGACAGAAGAAGGATTAAAAGCAGTAAAAGTTTTAGAGAACGAAGGAGTTAAAACTAATGTAACTCTAGTGTTTTCAGCTAATCAAGCATTGCTTGCTGCTAAGGCAGGTGCAACTTTTATAAGTCCATTTGTAGGTCGATTAGATGATAGAGCACATGAGGGTATGGACTTAATTAGAGAGATTAATACGATTCTTACTAATTATAATTTGGATAGTGAAATTATAACTGCTAGTATTAGAAGTCCTCGTCATGTCAAAGAGGCATCTTTAATAGGAGCAGATATTGCAACTATTCCTTTTGGAGTTATTGAGAAAATGACTAAACACCCATTGACTGATATTGGGATTGAGAGATTTTTAGATGATTGGGAGCAGAAATAATTTTAGTATAAGTGGGTATTACTATAATTGAAGTTTAAAAGGAGGAACTAGGTTTGTTAGAGAGAATATCTAATATAGTTAGAGGCTTATCGGCAGATGCTATAGAAAAAGCAGGTTCAGGCCATCCAGGTTTGCCTTTGGGGTGTGCAGAGATAGGTGCTGTTTTATATAGTGAGATTATGAATCATAATCCCCAAAAGCCTGCTTGGCCAAATAGAGAGCGGTTTGTTTTATCTGCTGGACATGGATCAATGTTACTTTATTCTTTACTACATTTAACAGGTTATGATTTAACTATAGATGATTTGAAGAATTATAAACAGTTACATTCTAAAACTCCAGGTCATCCCGAATATAAAGAAACTCCGGGAATAGAAACTACTACAGGCCCCTTAGGACAAGGCTTTGCTAATGCTGTTGGTATGGCAATATCTGAAAGAATGATGGCCCAAAAGTACAATACAACTAAATTTAATATTATTGATCACTATACCTATACCTTGATGGGCGATGGTTGTATGATGGAAGGTATTACTTCAGAGGCTGCTTCATTAGCTGGACATTTAGGTTTAGGAAAGTTAATCGCTATTTATGATGATAATAATATTTCAATTGAAGGTAGTACAGATATAACTTTTACAGAATCTGTAGCAGATAGATATAGAGCTTATGATTGGCATGTGATTGACGATATTGATGGACATGATATTGCTGAGGTTAAACAAGCAATCAAAGAAGCTAAGAGTATTCAGGATAAACCAACTCTGATAGTAGCTAACACACATATCGGCTATGGTGCTCCTAATAAACAAGATACTAGTGCAGCTCATGGTGCTCCCTTAGGGGCAGAGGAAATTAAGGGAATGAAAGAAAAATTAGGTTTGCCAGTTGAGCAAAAGTTTTATGTATCTGATAAAGTTAGAGAATATTTTGCTCATCGAAATAAAGAGTTACAAAAGTTAAATAAGAAGTGGGCAGAGAAGTTTACACAATGGGCTAAGGCCAATCCAGAGTTAAAAGAAGAGTGGGATCAGGCTCAGAACCTAGAGCTGCCTGATAATCTTGAAGAACTAGTTGACCACTTAGAAATAGAAACTCCGACTGCTACTAGAGATGCTTCCGGTTCATTTTTAGAAAAGATTGCTGATGAAGTTCCTTATTTAGTAGGTGGATCAGCAGATTTAGGCCCATCTAATAGGACATATCTAGAAAGATATAGTGATATTCAAAAGAATAGTTTCTCAGGGCGTAACTTTAGGTTTGGGATTAGAGAGCATGCCATGGGAGCTATTGCTAATGGACTCGCTTTATCTGGTTTAAGACCTTTTACAGCTACATTTTTAGTATTTTCAGATTACATGCGAGGAGCTATTAGAATGTCAGCCTTAATGGGGCTTCCTGCTATTTATGTCTTTACTCATGATTCTATTTATGTAGGTGGAGATGGGCCAACGCATCAACCAGTTGAACATTTAGCTAGTTTAAGGGCTATTCCTAATTTATCAGTAATTCGTCCAGCAGATGGAGAAGAGACAAAAGAAGCCTGGATTAGAGCACTGAAAAAAAGTGATGGGCCAACTGCTCTTATATTATCTAGACAAGACTTACCTCATATTAGTAAAGTAAGTAGTACTAGTAATTTCAATAAAGGTGGGTATCTGGTAAGTAAAGAGCAAGAAGAAAGTTTAGATGTATCATTATTAGCTACTGGTAGTGAAGTTGCTTTAGCAAGTGAGGTAGCTAGCTCATTACGTGAGAAAAATTTAAATGTAAGAGTTGTCTCAGTACCAAATAGAGAAAAATTCCTGGCTCAAGATCAGGATTATATAGCTTCTACCTTGGGAGATAGGAATGTTTTAAAGGTTATAATAGAAGCCGGAGTCAGCCAAGGTTGGTATTCAATTTTAGAAGGTGAGGATTATGTTATTAGCATAGAAGATTTTGGGTTAAGTGCTTCGGGAGAAAAGGTTGCTCAAGAATTTGGTTTTAATGTTGAAAAAATTGCTAATGATATTATAAAAAAATTGGATTAGAAGCATTTTAAAGCTCTTGTAATTAATTACAAGAGCTTTTCCCTTTAAATAAAGTGAGAATGAGGAGGTAAGAAGTTGAGTTTAAAGCCACGGGTTTGTCAATTGTTAAAGTATTTAATTAGTCAAGAGCAAGAAGTCTCTATTAAACAGTTAGCTAATAAGTTTAATGTTAGTAGTAGAACAATTAGATATGATCTAGATGATATTGAGTCTAGTATCGCTTCTTATGATGCTAAACTAATAAGAAAGCCACGAGTAGGGGTTTATTTAGAGGGAGCAGAAGAAGAATTAAATAAGATTCAAAAAGAATTAATTGATATTCATGGACTGGAAAGAATTTTATCTCCTAAAGAGCGCCAGTATCTGATTTTATTTAGGTTATTTCAAGCTAAAGAACCGATTATTATCAAAGAATTAGAAGTAATGTTACGCATCAGTAAGTCAACAATAATTAAAGATTTAGATGAAGTCGAAAACTGGTTATCTAAACACAATCTAACTCTGATTAGAAAGACAAATTATGGTTTGGAGATCAAGGGTGAAGAGATAGATATTAGGCATGCTATGATGAATGTTTTAGAAGAAACAGCAAATAAAAAAGAATTAGTTGGTTTTTTACGACGAATTCAAAAACAAGCATTAAAAGATAGAAACCTAGAGCCAGGATTCTTTAAAGAGTTTGATAAATTAGTATCTGGTATTGATTTAACTAAGATTGAAAGTGTAATTTCTTTTGCTGAAAAACAATTAGGATTTCAATTTGCCGATGAAGCTTATGCTAGTCTGTTAGTTCATTTGGCTTTAGCAATCAGTAGATTATTAGAAGGGGAAGATATTGAGCTACCTGAGGAACGATTAGAGGTTATCAAAAAAAGTGATGAATATAAGATCGCCAAGAAGATAGGAAAAATCATAGAACAAATTTTTGAAATAAGCATTCCCGATTCGGAGATAGGTTATGTCACCTTACATTTAATGGGAGCTAAATTATGGCAAAAAATAGGTGATGATGATTATGAAAAACTCGTTGACGAAGATTTAGACCAAGAGCTGATTATTTTAACTAAAGAAATGATTAAGATAGCTGAAGACTATTTAGAAGTCAAGTTGATTGATGATACGCAATTAATAATTGGTTTAGCGTTACATTTAAAACCAACTATTAATCGAATCAAATATGATCTACCATTAAAGAACCCTTTACTGTTAGATGTTAAAAGTAGGTATGGGGAAATATTTAAAGCAGCTCAAAGAGCAGCTAAGATATTACAGAGCAAGTTACAAAAATCAATTAGTTCAGATGAAATTGGATATATTACCCTTCATCTGGGAGCTGCTTTAGAGAGGAGTAAATCTTTACAGTCTAGTAGGAAGTTAAGGGCAGTTTTAGTCTGTTCAAGTGGAGTGGGAACAACTAATTTGTTATCTTCTAGATTAAGTAAAGAATTTTCTGAGATTGAGATTTGTGATGTTTTTTCGGTTATCCAATTAGAGAATAATGAAGTAGATTTAGAAAATATTGATTTAGTTATTACAACTATCCCCTTAGAACTTGATGATGTTTTAGTATTACAAGTTAATCCGCTATTGAGTCAAGAGGATAAGAAAAATATTAAAGCAATTATTCATAGTAAGCAAGATGTTTTTGCTGCTACTGAAACTACAGATGACTCTAAATCTAAAACAGATCATTCCTTTGAGATTGAAGAAGTAATTGAGGTTATAGAGCAAGAAGCAATTGTAGGGGATAAAGATATGTTAAAAAAAGATTTAAAAGATTTTTTTGCTTCTAAAGGTGTTAAAGTTCTGGATGAAGTGGATAATACAGTTGATAAGCAAAGTATAGAAGAGAGTGGTAAGGGACTATTAGAATTATTAGTTAAAGATAATATAAGGGTAATTGATAAAATAGATGATTGGAGAACAGGAGTTAGAATGGCCGGACAACCTTTAGTAGACCAAGGGTATATATTAGAAGAATATGTTAAGCGAACAATAGAAATCGTTGAAGAAAAAGGTGCTTACGTAGTAATAGCGCCTCATATTAGTTTAATCCATGCTAGACCTGAAGATGGAGTTGTAAATAAGAGTATGGGGCTAGGAATTATAAAAGAAGGAGTTAATTTTGGGCATGACTATGATCCTGTTCATCTAATTTTTACGCTAGCTCCTGTAGATGAAGTTTCTCATCTTTCTGCTTTATCTGAATTGTTAAAATTAATTGATGAATATGATTTTGTAGAGGAAATGTTGACAGTAGATAGCAAACAAGATGTTATAACTAAGATAGAAGGAATGTTAAATTGAAATAAGAAGATTAGTTAAAGTGAGGGATAAAATGAAGAATTTAAAAGGGAAAATTAGAGAACTTAGACAACAGCTAGAAGATAAAATCAAAGCAAAAATAATCTATTAAATAGATTATTATGTGATCTAAGTGAAAAAATGGATGATAAAATTTTAGATTATTATCAACAAATTAAAAACAGATAATTTATTTTACCCTTGGCCTTATTATAGTGCTGAGGGTACTTTTATTTAGAGGGGCTTATCTATTTTTTCAGGCGCGAAAAGAAGACGAGTAAGGTACCAAATAGTCCTAATATAGTTAGAAATCAGTTTGATAGTATTGGCTAGAATTCCAAGTATAACTCAGTTTATTACTTTATCGTTAGTCAATGAGAAACCCTCCCTATATATTCAATCGTCAATTTGATTTAAAGTATTAATTATGCTGTTGCAGGCTATATTTTAAGTTTTTTCAACAAAAATATAATCTAAATTAAGAAAGTTTAGTGCTAGTATTATACCTTTTAATAATCCAACCATTAAGTAGGCCAAAGAGAAGATGCAGGAATAAAGCTAAAAAATTAGGTAATGGTGTTGCTAAATTAACACTAGTAATGTGTAATTTAAGCATAAGGCCATATAGAAAAACGTAACTACCTAAGCCCACTAGTAATCCTTTAAAGCTTTCATAATTATTACCTGTTCTTCTGATAATATAGACTAGTAAAACTCCGAGAAAAACTGCGACTGTATAATCTGTAACATAACCTACAATTAGTACTAAGGGATTAGAAAGTACTTCTTGTTTTATAAATAACCCAGCAGCTAGCTGATCAAAAGTATATCTTGTTCAGCTAAAATGATGAAAGAGGTTACTAAGTATTGTTTTAGGAAGATTGCTGATAAAGCCTGCAATTGCTCCAAGTACTATAGGTTCTATAAGTGTTGTTGATTCTTTCATAAGTCCGATTCCTCCTGCAGCTGATTTTTATTATAAAATTTTTCTTTAATGTTAGTATATTAGAATACTAAAGTTTTATTAACAAGCAAGCAGTTAAACAATGTTATACTCTTGAATTAATTGTCAATTATTGATTTATAATAGTGATTTTTTTAGTGAATCCCTAATTAATGGGTTATTTATATAATAGAAAGGGGTTAAATATGAAATAAGAGGAGACTAAATTTTATGATAGTTTAATGTTTAAAGTTAATGGTACAATCATAGTATTACTGATTGTATTTATTTCTTTATTAGGGTTTATGATTAATAATTATGTATCCCAAGAAATAACTAAATCAGCACAAAAATAATTTGGAAGTAGCCAAGGATTTAGAACAAGAAGTGCGATCTTTTTTAGAAGAAACAGAGATTACATTAGATATGTTATTTAAATTTTCAGCGGTAAAGAAGAATGATACCGAAGAGATGACTAAGTTATTTGAGGAAATTGCTCAAAATCATCCTTACTTTTCTTATTTGTATTTAGGAACTACTAATGGTGGTATGAAGTCCTTCCCCAAAGATGATTGGAGTGGATTTGATCCTCGGGAGAGACCATGGTATAAAAGGGCTAAACAAGAAGGAGAAATGATTTGGACTGATGTGTTTGTAGATGCAGCTAGTGGCCAACCAATTATTGGTGTGGCAGTACCAATTAAAGATCAAACAGGAGAATTGATTGGTGTTTTAGGTGGGGATGTAAGGTTAAAGACTTTAAGTCAAAAGATTGTTAATAAAAAGATAGGTGAAAACGGTTATGTCTATATGGTTAATCAGGAAGGAAGAATTATTGCTCATCCTGAGCAGAAATTAGTGGAAGAAGGTTATGATATTAATAATGACTTCAATCTAAATCCTTTGTTGGAACAAGGGCAAGGATAAATAGAGTATCAAGATGTTGATACCAAGGAAGAAAAATTAGCTTCCTATGTAACAGTTGATAAACTTGATGGAGCTATTTTTGCTCAGTTACCATTTGAGGAAGTTTATCAGACTAGAGATAAGCTCCAGAAGTTAATTTTATTCTTTAGTTTTATTGTAGCTATAGTTTTAGGGATAGTAATTTATGTTATAAATAATAAATATTTATTAAAGCCGATTGATAAGTTGATTACTAAAATCCCCCAAATAGCTGCAGGAGATTTCACAGTTGATATTAAAACAGATAGAAAAGATGAATTTGGACAATTAGAAAGATCAGTAAAGCAGATGAAAAATAGTTTAAGAGATATAATAGTTAAGCTATTGGATACAGTTGAAGATCTATCAGCTTATAGTGAAGAATTATCAGCTTCAGCAGAAGAAGGTGATGCTACAATAGATTCTACTAATGAATTAATTGCTGACATGTCGGCTAGCATTCAACAGATTTCAGCTAGCACGCAAGAAGTAACTAGTTTTGCTCAACAGGCTAGTTCACAGACTGAGGTAGGTGCGGAAAATATTGAACAAGCAGTAGATAATATGCAAGAGATAAATAGATCAGTAGAAGAGGCAGTAGCGGTAATTAAGGATTTAGATAGTAATTCAGAAGAGATTGGTAAGATTGTAAAGATGATTACTAATATAGCTGAACAGACCAACTTATTGGCTTTAAATGCAGCTAGTGAAGCAGCTAGAGCTGGTGAACATGGCCAAGAATTTGCTGTAGTGGCAGATGAGATTAGAGAGTTAGCATAAGAAACTTCTCAAACAACAGAAGAAATTGCTAGTTTAGTTGAGGAAACACAAGAAAAATCGAAGTTAGGTTTAGAAGCAGTTGAGAAAGTAAAAGAAAAAACAAATAAAGGAGAGGAAATAGCTCATAAAACAGGAGAAGTATTTAGTGATATTAATGAAGCTACTGAAGAGACAGCAGCCCAGATCCAACAGACTGCTAGTGCTACACAAGAGTTAGCTGAAAATAGTGAGCAAGTTAATTCAGCTACTGAATCTTCCCAAGAACTGGCGAGTATGGCTCAAGAGTTGCAAAAATTAATAGAAGAATTTAAAGTATAAAGTTTAGAGCTGGCTACTATTTGACAATGAATGCTATCTGATGCTAAAATGTATGCTAGGTGGATCTATTACTAAGGAGGGATGATTAATGACCGCTCAAAAAGCAGAAGAAAAAAAGTTTCAGACTGAAACTCAAAAGATACTTGATTTGATGGTTAATTCTATTTACACTAATCAGGAGATTTTCTTAAGAGAGTTAATTGCTAATGCTTCCGATGCAATTGATAAAGTTAAATTTGAGTCACTAACAGATCAGGATATTTTGGAAGGAGATTCCGATTTTGAGATCTGGCTGGATGTAGATGAAGAGAATAATATCTTTACTATCCAGGATAATGGAATTGGAATGACTTATGATGAAGTTATAGAAAATATTGGAACTATTGCTCAGTCAGGTTCGCAGAAGTTTTTAGAGAAGTTACAGGAGACTAAAGCTGAAGCTGAGGATGATGAGGCTTTAGATCTGATTGGTCAGTTTGGAGTTGGTTTTTATTCTTCCTTTATGGTAGCAGATAAGGTGACGTTAATTACTAGAGCGCCTAAAGGAGATACAGGAATCAGGTGGGAGTCAACAGGTGATGGTACATATACTATAGAAAAAGTTGCTAAGGCCAAGCGAGGTACTACCATTAAGCTACATCTAAGAGATGAATTCACTGCTGGTGGTGAGGAATTAGATTTAACTAAGCGCCAGAATGTAGAACATTTGGTCCAGAAACATTCTAATTATGTAGAGTATCCTATTAAGATGAAGGTTTATGAGGAAGATGAGGAAGGTACAACAACCGAAGAAGTAAAGACTTTAAATAGTATGAAACCATTATGGGTTAGAAATAAAAGTAATATTAGCGAAGAAGAATACAATGAATTTTACCAAGAAGTCTTTACTGACTGGACGGAACCATTAGAAGTAATCCATAGTCAAGTAGAAGGATTAGTAAAGTATTCTACTTTGCTTTTTATTCCTCAGCAAGCACCATCTAATATTTTCTCTGAGGATTTTGATCAAGGGTTGCGACTATACTCTAAAAATAATTTTGTTATGGATAATTGTTCTAAGTTATTGCCTGATTATATGAGATTTGTCCGGGGGTTAGTGGATTCGCCTGATTTCACTTTAAATCTTTCCCGACAAGTTCTCCAGGATGATAAGCAGTTAAAGATAATTAGTAAAAACTTAAAGAAGAAAGTTTTCCAGCGCTTAAAGAGTATGTTAGAGGATGACCGTGAGCAATATAAGCAGTTTTGGAGTGAATTTGGTCAGTTAATTAAGAGTGGCGTTAATATGACTCATGGTCAAGACCAGGACAAGTTAGTTGATTTAATGTTATTCCCTTCTTCTGATTCTGATAGTCAAATGACTACGCTAACTGAGTATGTTGAACGAATGGAAGAAGATCAAGATGTGATTTATTATGTAACTGGTGAAGATGAAACAACAGTAGCTAAGCTGCCACAGATGGAGCTATTACAGGAGAAAGGATTAGAGGTACTGTATTTCTTTGATGAGATTGATGAATTTGCAATTAATAATTTAAGAGAATATGATGATATAGAATTCAAATCAGTTCTACGAGGTGATTTGGATTTAGAGGATGCTGACGAAGATGTTGAGGAGCAAGAAGAGCAAGCCGAAGAGTTACTAACAGCAATTGAAGAGAATTTAGCAGATAAAGTTAGTGATGTTCGCCTGAGTAAACGCTTAAAGTCCAGTGCAGTCTGTTTAGTGAGTGGAGATGCTGGATTAAGCATGTCGATGGAGCAAGTACTTAAGCAGATGGATCAAAATATGGGCCAAGCCGAGCGGATTTTAGAGATCAACCCTGATCATGAGTTATTTGCTAAGTTAGAAGAGATTCATGAAGATGAGGGTAATTCAGATCAGTTGGCCCAGTATAGTGAATTATTATATAATCTAGCTTCCCTAGTAGAAGGATTTACGCCCGATGATCCAGTTAACTTTAGTGACCAGATTACTGAGTTAATGGTGGAAGCTACTTAAAGATAAGTTGAAAAAATAATAGTAATAGATTAAACTCCGGGCCAACTAAGGCCCGGTTTTTTTGATTTTAAATGATTATTTTTGCAGGAAATTTTTTTATTTTGTAATGAGTTTCAGGTTTAGTTAAGATTTTAGAATGGGCTACATGAGAGAATTTTCTCTCATGTTTTCTATTTTTTTGTGGTTTAATTATTGCTTCTATAAAAATTCTACTCAAGCTGATTTAGAGCAGACATTGGACAGTTTAAAAAGGAAACTCCTGAAATAAATTGCATGAATTTTTTTGCAAATTGAAGTTTATTGCAGACTAGTTATTTCAGCAAGATGATTTTTAGGAATTAATTTACTAGTAATTATTTTCTAATTAGCTTAAATTAATAGGTTTTAGGAAGAATATTTACAAAAAAATTAGTCTTTTACGACTTTGGTATTTAACTTGCAGTATAAATAAAGTGAGTAGTTATCAGCGAGAAGTTAAAATGAATAAAGATGATAGATAAAGACGCTTGTGGGCCAAAACAAGCAATTAGTACAGCTAAAACCAGGCTAATAGAACCTATTTTAGTCGGAAATAAACCTAAGATATTATTGCAACCAAACAAGTTGAAGCTGCAGCTAAAAGGGCGGTTAAATTAGTGAGCGATGGAGAAGCAGAATTCGTAATGAAAGGGTTAGTTAGTACTGCTAAGTTATTGCAAGCAGTTATAAATGGAGAATATAGCTCCTAATTTAGAAGAAAAGGTATAAATAACGGAAAATGCTATTCAAGTAGCCCAAGCATTGGAAGTTAACCGACCTAAAGTGGCTATAGTAGGAGCAGTAGAGAAAGTTAAGGAGAAGATGCCGGCTACAATGGATGCAGCGATTTTATCTAAAATAGCAGATAGAGGCCAAATAAAGGGAGCGAGAGTTGACGGGCCTAGCTTTTGATAATGCAATCAGTCTGGAAGTAAAAGAATCAAGGGGATTGAGAGTGAAGTAGCAGGCAAGGCGGATGTTATTGTGGTGCTAGAATTGAAGTTGGTAATGTGTTATATGAGTCATTAATGCATTTATCTGAGGCTTAGTTTGGTGGGGTATTAATTGGTGCAACTACGCCAGTGGTTTTATCTTCACGGGCTGATAGTGCTAAGAATAATTAAATTCAATTATCTTAGGAAAAGTAGTGGTGCAGAATAAAAAATAAGGTAGGGAGGAATCAATCATGGATAAATTTGATTATTTGGAGGAATATGATTACGAACAGATTGTATTTATACAGGAGAAAGAGACCGGCTTAAAGGCAATTATTAATGTTCACGATACCACTTTAGGTCCAGCTTTGGGTGGTACTAGAATGTGGGATTATGAGAGTGAAGAAGATGCTTTATTAGATGGACTGCGTTTATCTAGAGGGATGACTTATAAGAATGCAGCTATGGGGCTTGATTTTGGCGGCGGTAAGACAGTAATTCTTGGTGATGCTCGGAAGGATAAAAATGATGAAATGTTTAGAACCTTTGGTCGTTATGTTGAAAGTTTAGGTGGGCGCTATATTACAGCTGAAGATGTAGGGATCAATGTAGAAGATATGATGTTGGTTAAGAAGGAAACTGATAATGTTGCCGGGCTACCGTCTTTAAGTGGTGATCCTTCTCCTTACACTGCTTATGGAGTTTATTGTGGAATGAAAGCAGCTGCTAAGAAAGCTTATGGTAGTGATGCTTTAGCAGATAAAAAGATTGCTGTTCAGGGGGTAGGGCATGTTGGTTATCATCTTGTTAAACATTTAGATAAGGAAGGAGCCCAAGTAGTTGTTTGTGATTTATACGAAGACAATATCAGTCAGGTAGTAAAGGATTTTGAGGTGGAAGTAGTAGATCCGGATGATATTTATAGTGTAGATTGTGATATTTTTGCTCCTTCTGCTTTAGGTGCTATTATTAATGATCAAACCTTGGAAACTTTAAAATGTGATGTAATTGCTGGTTCGGCTAATAATCAGTTAGAAGATCCAGAGAAACACGGAATTGAACTAGAAGAAAAAGGGATGATTTATGCTCCGGATTATGTGATTAATGGTGGAGGAGTAATTAATGTAGCAGAAGAATTTGCTGCTGGTGGTTATAATCCAAATAGAGCTGAAAGTAAAGTGGAAAAGATTTATGGTAAGATTGAACGAGTGTTTGAGATTGCTGATCGAGATAACATTCCAACTTATAAAGCAGCAGATGTTATGGCCCAGGAAAGAATTGATAAGGTAGCTAAGTTAAATAGTATTCGGAAACCGGGAAGATAAAGAGTAGGAGGAATAAGCAATGTCCAGTTGAAATCTATCCTGGAGAAAATGAGTTAGAGGCGTTGGCCCAAGGAGCATTACGAGTGTTACAAGGATAGGAAGAAGTTAAATTTTATTGGTGATAATAAGGAACATCAGTTATGTAGAAAGGAGGAGTTGATCTGCGGTGGCACAGGTAAAGATCAATTCTCAAAAGTGTAAAGGGTGTAAGTTATGTACTACAGTTTGTCCGCAAGAAATAGTGGTTATGTCTGATCAGAAGACTAATGCTAAAGGATTTCAGCCTGCTGAAATAACTGATCAAGAGCAGTGTATCGGCTGCGGATTTTGTGCCGCTATTTGTCCAGATTTAGTGATAGAGGTTTATAATTAAGGCGGACTTAGTATAGATTGATTTAGTAAATCAAAGGAGGTATGAAGATGGGGGACAAAACATTAATGAAAGGAAATGAGGCGATTGGAGAAGCAGCTATTCAAGCTGGTTGTAGTCACTTTTTTGGTTATCCAATCACCCCGCAAAATGCTCTTCCCGAATATATGTCGCAAAGGTTACCTGAAGAAGGAGGCGTCTTTTTACAAGCGGAAAGTGAAGTAGCAGCTAGTAATATGGTTTATGGTGCTGCTGGAGCAGGAGCTAGAGTAATGACTTCTTCTTCTAGCCCGGGAATCAGTCTTAAGGCAGAAGGTATTTCTTATATTGCAGGAGCTGAACTTCCGTGTGTAATCGTTAATATAATGCGAGGCGGGCCAGGTTTAGGAGGAATTCAACCTGCTCAATCTGATTATTTTCAAGCTACTAAGGGTATGGCTCATGGTGATTTTAGATTAGTAGTTTTAGCTCCTCATTCAGTTCAAGAAGCAGTAGATTTAACGCAGGAAGCATTTGATATTGCAGATCAATATCGCAATCCAGTTATGATTTTAGGGGATGGTTATCTCGGGCAGATGATGGAACCGGTAGAGTTTAAAGATATAGGTCGTAATAATTTACCAGCCAAAGACTGGATAACTGATGGAGCTAAGGATCGAAAGAAAAATATTATTAATTCTTTATATCTAGATGCTGAAAATCTAGAAGAACATAATTGGAAATTAAATGATAAGTATGAAGAGATTAAAGAAAATGAAGTTCAATACGAAATAGAGAATATTGAGGATGCAGAAATAGCAATTGTTGCTTATGGTACAATGGCTAGAATAGCTAAAGCAGCTATTAAGCAACTCAGAAAGGAAGGAATCAAAGCAGGTTTGATTCGTCCGATAACTTTATTTCCTTTTCCGGAGCAAATAATTAATGAAGTGGCAGATCAAGTTGATAAATTCTTGACAGTTGAAATGAGTACTGGTCAGATGGTAGAAGATGTTCGTTTAGCAGTCAAAGGAAAAAAACCAGTTGAATTTTATGGTCGGACTGGAGGAGTGGTTCCTGACCCAGAAGAGATAGTTGATAAAGTAAAGGGGGTTCGGAAGTGATGAAAAAGATAGCAGGCAAGCCAGATGCATTAACAGATAAAGAGTTTCATTATTGTCCTGGCTGTACTCATGGTATAGTTCATCGAGTTGTAGCAGAAGTAATTGATGAATTAGAGATTCAAGAAGAAACAATTGGTGTTGCTCCAGTAGGTTGTTCGGTATTGGCTTATGAATATTTTGATTTAGATATGCATGAGGCTTCCCATGGTAGAGCTCCAGCTGTAGCTACAGGGATTAAACGAACTCATCCTGATAAACCTGTGTTCACTTACCAAGGAGATGGTGATCTGGCTTCTATTGGAACAGCAGAGATTGTTCATGCTGCTAATAGGGGGGAAGAAATAACTACTATCTTTATCAATAATTCTATTTATGGAATGACTGGCGGGCAGATGGCCCCTACTACTCTAGAGGGCCAAAAAGCTACTACTGCTCCTCGGGGGAGAAATGTAGAGGAAGCTGGTTTTCCTTTTCAAGTTTCGGAAATGCTATCTACCTTAGATGGATCGGCTTACATTGCTCGAGTAGCAGTAGATACCCCTCAGCACATTAAGCAGGCTAAGGAAAGAATTAAGAAAGCATTTAAAATTCAATTAGCAGGTAAGGGATTTGCCTTAGTAGAAGTATTATCTACTTGTCCTACTAATTGGGGACTTACTCCAGTAGAATCAATAAAGTGGTTACAGGAAAATATGATTCCCGAATATCCTCTCGGAGAGATAGTGTCTGAGGAGGTGCAAGGATAAGATGGAAGAAACAAAATTAGTTATGGCTGGGTTTGGTGGTCAAGGTGTAATGTTAATAGGAAAGCTATTAGCTTATTCAGGAATGAAGGAGGAACAAGAAGTTTCTTGGATTCCTTCTTATGGTCCAGAAATGAGAGGTGGTACAGCTAATTGTAATGTAATTGTCTCTGATGAGTTGATAGCTTCTCCAGTAGTTTCGCAACCTGATATAGCTGTAATAATGAATAGACCTTCTTTGGATAAATTTGTGCCTAAGGTTAAAAGTGGCGGTAGTATATTTGTTAATACTTCTTTAATTGATAAAGAAGTAATCCGCGAAGATGTTAGTGTTATTGAAGTTTCAGCTAATGAAATTGCAAATGAGCTAGGAAGTAATAAAGTAGCTAATATGGTGATGTTAGCGGCAGTTGTGGCTAAGATTCAGCCAGTGAAATTTAGTTCAGTAGTTTCGTCTTTAGAAGAGGTGTTACCGGAGCATAGATATGATTTATTGTCCTTGAATCAGAAAGCTTTAGAAGAAGGAAAAAAGTTAGTTGATTAGATGTTAATAAAAGTTAGGGAGGAGCAATACTAAGTTTGCTTATCCCTAACTTTATTATATTATATAAGATTATAAGGAGGAAGCCAAGCTTCTTATTAGGGAGAATGGAGTAGAAAGGAGTAAACAAAAATGGCAGATAATACCAAAACTCAATGGGGGTCAAGAGTAGGGTTTATTTTAGCAGCAATTGGTTCAGCTGTAGGATTAGGAAATATTTGGCGATTTAGTTATGTTGCTTATGATAAAGGAGGAGGAGCTTTTTTAATTCCTTATTTCTTTGCTTTATTAACAGCAGGATTGCCTATTTTAATTCTAGAGTTTGGAGTTGGGCATAAGAATAAAGGATCAGCCCCTTTATCTTTTGCTAAGATGAAAGAAAAGTGGGAATGGTTAGGTTGGTGGCCTGTTTTAGTCTCTTTTGCTATTTCGACTTATTATTCAGTTATTATTGCGTGGGGGTTAAATTATATTACCTATGCATTTGGCAGAGTTTGGGGTAGTAATCCTGGGGAGTTTTTTAATGTAACTCACTTACAGATAACTTCTGGAATAGACAAAATCGGTGGGATGAATATCACAATTTTAATAAGTTTAGTTTTAGTTTGGTTTATTAATTTTATAATTTTGTATAATGGTATTGAAGGTGGAATTGAAAAAGCTTCTAAAATATTTATGCCTCTTTTGGCTGTTTTTATGGTGATTATTATAATTCGGGGGATTACCTTGCCCGGAGCGATGTCAGGAATAAATAAGTTTTTAGAACCCGATTTTAGTGCTTTGTTAAATGTTGATGTTTGGTTAGCAGCTTACGGTCAAATCTTCTTTACTTTGAGTATAGGTTTTGGGATTATGATAACTTATTCGAGTTATTTGCCGGATGATGCTGATTTAGTTAATAATGCCTTTATTACTGGTTTATCTAATTGTCTTTTTAGTTTTATTGTTGGAATAGGAGTTTTTGGAGTAGTAGGCTATATGGCACTAGAGACTGGTCAGCCAATATCTGAAGTGGTAGCTCAGAGTATTGGATTAGCTTTTGTAGCTTTTCCGAAGGCTATCAATTTGCTACCAGGGTTTCAGTCCTTATTTGCTATCCTCTTTTTCTTATCTTTATCAATTGCTGGTTTTTCCTCCATTATTTCCATTACTGAAGCAGTTATAGCTGCTGTAAGAGATAAGTTTGATTTAGCTAGAAAGAAAGCAGTTACAATTGTTTGTGGACTTGCGTTTGTAGTTAGTCTACTATTTGCTACTAGAGGAGGATTGTATTTCTTAGATATTATAGACCATTGGATGATGAATTTTGGGATTGCTTTTGTTGGTTTAGTGGAGTGTATTTTTATAGGTTGGTTTTATAAAACCAGTAAGATTAAGAATTATGTTAATTCCCAGTCTGATTTTGGAGTAGGAGACTGGTGGTTAATTGTAATTAAATATATTACCCCTGTTATATTAGGTATCTCCTTTATTCGTAATATAATCCAAGAATTTGCTAAACCTTATAGTGGTTATTCTATAAGTGCTTTAGTTAAATATGGCTGGTTAGTAGCTGCAGCAGCTATAATTGGGGGAGTTATTTTAAGTAAGCAATCTTGGCAAGGGAATAAAATAGACGAATTAAATGTAACCGATTTTCATGAATCTAAAGGGGGTAATTAATATGTCATCTAGTGCTTTGATGATGTTTTTATTTGCTATATTAGTGTTGGGTGGTGGATTAGTACTTTGTTTTAAGCAAATTAATAATTAGGATCTAAAGCTCTATTGCCACGTGGCAATAGAGCTTTAGTAATTAAAAAGTTATAAAAATTGAAAGTATTTTCTAGGAAAATACTTTTTTTTATGCAATTATTATTAATAGAGGTTAAACTAAAATATTTAAATATTGTTATTTTTTTGAAAAAATAAATCAGGAGGGGGAGAATGAGAAATGCTATTGTAATTGAGGACAATGAGGATAACAACTTATTAGTGGATTACTTAAGAGCGAGTTCTATTTGGAAAGTTTTAAGAACTATTTCTTTGGCTGAAATAGATTCTACGAAATTGAATTTAGAACAAGTTGATGTTATTTTTTCTAGTCTTACTCCAGAAACTTTAAAAGAGAAGTTTGATATTTCTGAAAATGGGATTATAATAATTAGTTCTGATATCTTTGCTTGGCTAGCGAAACAAGAGGAGTATAATGATTTAAGGGCCAACTATAATTTCAAGACTATAATTAATTCTACTCATAATGCTATAATTGCAGTAAATAATGAAGGGCAGATAACTTTAATTAATAATTCGGCGAGAGAATTATTAGGAAAAGATATAAAATATATAGGCCAACCAATTGCAGAAGTAGTCCCTAATACTAGACTTAATAAAGTTTTAGCAACTGGTCAAAAAGAAATTAATGAACTGCAATTAATTGGAGAGAAAAAAATAATGACCAATCGAGTTCCAGTCAAGAATGAAGCAGGTGAAGTTATAGGAGCTGTAGCAGTTTTTAGAGACATAACAGAAGTAAGGGAAATGGCAAGAAAAGTAACTAATTTAAAAGAAATAAAAGTTATATTGAAAGAAATTATTAATGCTACCCAAGATGCTATTTCTGTAGTTGATGAAAATGGGAGAGGGATTATGATTAATCGGGCTTATACTGAAATTACTGGTTTGACTGAAGAGGATGTAATTGGCAAACCAGCTACAGTAGATATTGCTGAAGGAGAAAGTATGCACTTGCAAGTATTAGAAACTCAAGAACCAGTTTTTGAAGTCCCACTGAAAGTGGGACCAACAGGTAAAGAAGTAATAGTCAATGTATCTCCCATTATAGTAGATGGAGAATTAAAAGGAAGTGTAGGAGTCATTCATGATGTTTCTGAAATTCGAAAATTAGGTAAGAAATTATCTGAGACTAAAAAAGCATTGCGGATGTTAGAAGCAAAGTATACTTTTAAAGATATTATTGGAGAAACGAGGGAGATAATTTCTGCTATTAATAAGGCTAAAAAAGCTGCTATAACTCCAGCTACTGTTTTATTACAAGGAGAAAGTGGGACCGGGAAGGAACTTTTTGCTCATGCTATTCATAATGCAAGTAATAGAACGGAAGAAAAATTTATTCCAGTTAATTGTCCAGCAATTTCTGAATCATTATTAGAGAGTGAATTATTTGGTTATAAAGAAGGAGCTTTTACTGGAGCTAAAAAAGAGGGAAAGAAGGGATTATTTGAAGAAGCAGATAGAGGAACTATTTTTTTAGATGAGGTAGGGAAATTAGATTTTAAGTCTCAGGCTAAATTATTAAGAGTTTTACAGGAAAATGAAATAATTAGAGTGGGGGGGACTGAAATTATAAAAATAGATGTTAGGGTGATTATTGCTACTAATTCTAACTTATACCAGAAAGTAAGAGAGGGGTCATTCAGAAAAGATTTGTATTATAGATTAAATGAATTCCCAATTACTATTCCTACTTTACGCCAGAGAAAAGATGATATTCCAGCATTAGTGAAAATGTTGTTGAGATGTTATACTCAAGACTATGGTAAATTAGTAAAGGATATTACGCAAGAAGCTTTAGAAAAATTGACTAATTACAGTTGGCCAGGAAATGTAAGAGAACTGGAGAATATAATTGGTCGTAGTATAATAAATATGGAGCGTTATGAATATATAATTAAACCGGAGCATATCCCACCACTAGAGGATAATAGTAAAGAAGAGGAATCTAGTTTATTCTCTAACTCTAAATTAGACGTAGAGAATAAGACTTTAGACAAAATTGTAAACCAAACAGAACGTCAGGCAATAATTACAGCTTTAGAAAAAAGTGATGGACATAAAAAGCAAGCTGCTGCATTATTGGATATATCAGTTAGAAGTTTATATTATAAATTAGATAAATTTGAATTAGATTATTAAGTTTAGAAAAGTAGAATATATTCTACTTTTTTGCAAATAATATTACCAGAGGTGGTTAAAGTAGATTATTTCAAGTATATTAGTTTATTATTATGTTTTATTGTATTGGTTACAGGAATTATGTTATTTACTAACGAGCAACAAGATCAACCACAAACTGAGTTAAGAGATTTTTCCTTATATTCTGAGATTAGTCAATTATTAGAGTTAGTAGGATATGATCCTGATGAAGGAATACAAGAAGAAATAGAAACTGAAATCAGGCAGTCTATAAGGAAGTCTCAAATTATATCAGATGTTGAATATAACGAAGGAATTGCTTATTTAAATCTAACAGAAAAAATTTATAAACTGAATACTTTTAAACAGTTTGATCTTATTGAAGCACTGATCACTGATGCTTCAACTATATCGGAAGTAGAATCTATCCAGTTTTTGATTAATTCGCGGAGATTGAGTATATCTCCTTTTTTGGATACTACTCAGCAGATCAAGGCTCGAGAAGAAGCTGCTAAGGTAGCAATTATTATTGATGATTTAGGCAATAGAGCTAAGGGAACTGAAGAAATATTTAAGCTAAAGCAGAAAATCACCTGTGCTATTATGCCTTTTGAAAAGAAATCTACTGCTGAAGCTGAGGAAGCTATAAAACGAGGTTATGATGTAATTATCCATCTGCCTATGGAAGCAGAATTGGATCGACCTAATTGGTTAGGACCGAAGCCTATTTTGACAGATTTATCTGATCAAGAAATCAAGACTAGAATGAAAGAAGCAATAGCTGATATTCCCCAAGCTGTAGGATTTAATAATCATACTGGTGGTAAAGCTACTGCTAATAGACGAGTTATGGAGCAGGTTTTACAAGTTGCTAAAGAGGAAGGTTTGTTAGCTATAGATAGTAAAACCACTCCTAAAAGTGTTATCCAAGAAGTAGCTTATAAGTTAAATGTACCAGTCTTAGAGCGAGATGTCTTCTTAGATCACCACAAAGACTATGGTTATATCCGCAAGGCGCTGTTAAGATTAGCTGGGCAGGCAATTAGACAAGGACAGGCAATTGGGATTGGCCATGTTGGCCCGCGGGGAGGTAAGGTAACTGTCTTAGCTTTGCAGAATATACTACCTAGATTAGATCAAGCAGGGATTAGATTTGTAGGAATTGATGATTTAGAAAAATGAATTCAGAATTAAATACTTAAAACATCTGGAGAAGAAGAGTTAGAATTTGATATCAGCTAATTTAATAAATTAGTAGTGATTTGACCTCCTAGGGGAGTTGGCCCTTAGGAATTTTTTCATTTTTTGCTTTAAATGATTTTATTATCTAAAAAAGAAGGGAAAAATTATAATTCACAGAAATAATTGAATAATGTTAAGGTGAAGAAATTATTAATTTTACTACTATAAAAGCTGAAAAAGATGAAACAGGATTCTTAATAATCGATGATACTTTAACTCCTCAATCAGAAAATGATAGCCAAATTGAAGGACTTGGTTATTATAAAGCGCCAAGTTCAGCTGATGATTTCTATTATTTTTAAGAGTATCAAGGATCAGTTGGCAACATTGATTGTGCGAAAGTCTTATTATGTTGGGAAATTGAAACAAGTTACCATTACTTTAAAAGCGAATTGGGACTTATTGATTACAAAATCCATTTTAGATACTGGCAAATAGTTTATTTAGACTATAACTATCTGGAAATATTAAAGGTTCTATCCATTAAGAAGAAAATTTAAGCTATTTTTTTGAGGTTTGGTCACCTGATGTGATACTAGAAAGTAAGCAACTTTTCCTTTCTTGAATTGGAAAAATCTTTTTTTAATAAAGGCTTGATATATTTTTAACGAAATGTTAAAATACTTATAGAAGAAATGAACAGGCGAGGAAAATTATTGTTCATTATAATTACTTTTTTTTATAGCAAAGATTGTGAATAAAATAATTTTAGTATTATCTTTTGCTAAAAGTTAAAGGTTGAATTAGTAGAAGTAGAGAAATATTTTTAATTATATAACTTATATAACTAACAATATTTTAGTATTTGATAATAATAAATAAAGAAGCAAGGGGAGAGGGATAATGAAAACAGCAGTATATCCTGGGAGCTTTGATCCTGTGACTAATGGACATTTAAATATAATTAAAAGAGCTAATAAAATTATTGATAAG
>NZ_BAAHYI010000004.1:0-223461 GCF_054657635.1 Halanaerobaculum tunisiense | reverse complement strand
AAATTCTCATCTACTATTTTCATAATTTACAGAGCACACAATAAAAAAGCGTTCTCCTTAAGGAGAACGCTTTTAATTAATTTTTATTCACTTGTAACTGCCACTTCACTATTAGATAGTAGGTCATCAGTAGTATTACTTTCGACTGTACTTCCACTAGTAACTATTTGATCAGCAAAATCTTCCTTATCAGCATAAGAAAAGATCCTACAATTTCGTCCTACTTGAGTATTTGAAGGTATCCGAGATCCTTTAGCTATTACATTTAATCCTGTATGTAATAAATCCGGTTTCTCCTGATTAGGGGTCATATCATTCCCAAAACCTATATGACAATTATTCCTAACTACTACTTTTTTATCAATAATTGACTTACACACAATAGAATCTTCTTTCACTACTGTATTATCAAATATAATAGAATCTCTAACTACTGCTCCTTCTTCAACAAATACTCCGGGAGCAATAACAGAATTTTCTACCTTTCCATTAATAATTGAACCATTAGCAACAATACTACCAATTGCTTTTCCTTTAGCCCCAAATTTAACAGGCGGTTTTTCTTTACTTCTAGTATGTATTTTCCAGTCCTGATCATATAAATTAAGATCAGGGATTAAATTAGTCAATGATAGATTAGTCTCCCAGAAGGATTCTAAGGTTCCTACATCCTTCCAGTACCCATCAAACTCATAAGTATATGCTTGACCTTGCTCAATTAGTGGCGGAATAATATGATGACCAAAATCAGAACTTTCTTGAGTACAATACTCATCTAAAGCTTCTAACAATACTTCAGTCTTAAATACATAAATCCCCATTGAAGCCAAATTACTTGGTGGATCCTCTGGTTTTTCTTTAAAGTCCACTATTTTCATCTCTTCATCAGGTTCTAAAATTCCAAATCTACTTGCTTCTTCATAAGGTACTCGCTGAGTTGCTACAGTCAAACCCGCATCTTTTTGTTCATGAGTAGCTATCATTTCACTATAATCCATTTTGTAGACATGATCACCAGATAAAATAATAACATTCTTTGGATTATGCTGCCTAATAAAGTTCATATTCTGGTACACTGCATGAGCTGTACCCTGATACCAACTGCCCTTTTTACCTTTGCCAGTATAAGGCTGTAATAAAGTCACACCGCCTATTCTTCTATCTAAATCCCAGGGCTTTCCAATACCGATATGTTCATTTAAAGACATAGGTAGGTATTGAGTTAAAACTCCTACATCATAAATCCCTGAGTTAACACAGTTACTTAAAGCAAAATCAATTAATCTAAACTTTCCTCCAAAAGGGACACTAGGTTTAGCCCGATGTCCAGATAAAATATCCAATCTTGTACCTCTACCACCTGCCAAAATCAATGCTAAATCCTTCATAAATCGCCTCCTCAACACTTATATTAGTTTTATTAATTACGCTCATTTTTATTTTAATGGATGTAATTAACTTTTTCAAGAATTTTTTGTATAAAAATGTAAGTTAATTTATAGTCATAAGTGACTAATTAATAATTGACTAAACTCATGTTAAAAGAATTCTTTACTGCTATGAACTGGATAAAAGGAACTAGCTAAATATGATCCAAGAATAGGATTATTAAATTTAAGAACTTTTAAGGAAAAAACAAAGCAGTATTTAACTCAAGGTAAGGACCAGCTGGAAATGAAGTTTTAAGAGAACTAGCAATTATTCTGCAACGGAATTGTAAAAAAGAAGATATTATAGGCGGATACGGAGAGGAGAATCAGAAGCAAGATTGTAGACTACTATTTCGAAGGGCAAGAAACACAACCTAATGAAGATCTAACAGTCTCAGTTTAGTGGGCCAACTTGGCATAAAAAAATGCCGGAGTAATTAAACCTCCGACAATTCCTATAATGTAAACGATTATAAGTGGTCGGGCTGACTGGATTTGAACCAGCGACCCCTACGCCCCCAGTTTTATAACCTGGTTTTATTCTATATTAATAGGCAATCATAACACGGCTTAATTACTAACAAACCGCAAGTTTAAATTCATGAGCTAAAATAAAAATCATAATCATATTTTATCCTGTCGTCAGCAAAAAAAGAAAAAATTACCGATTAAGGTAGCATTACAACCAGAAAATATTTAATATATTCTTAATAAATGACTTGCAAGCCAAATATTTCACCAGCTTAAATGAAGCCGCTATGATTTTGCCTATAAGATTAACAGTACTATAATTTTAATAATAACTCAACCCCCACCCTCTTAAATATTTCCTAACCTCTAAAGAGGTTAATTCTTTATTTTCTGTTCTATCCTTTGAAATATCTATATGCAGCAAAGCAATAGGGGAATTGGCATATAATTTTCTTTTAAATCCAAAGTTTTATTTACAGTTGAGGTTTTAGAAACCAACTGAAGTAAACATAAAAATACAATTACTAAAACTCAAAATTTAACTAATAAATTTAATGTTACTCTTGCTCTAAAATTATCAAATTCAATAAATAATATGGAGTTTACAGTCTTAAATAAAACGCTCAAATGTTTAACACTCCTGAACTTATATTGGCTTAAACCCTGCCATACTGCTTAATAACCCAACCACTAACTAATCCAAATATAATATGAAGGAGAAGTCCTAAAAAATTTGGTAAAGGAGTAGCTAAATTACCACTAGTAAGACTCGTTCGTACCATAATCCCATAAAGAAATATGAAACTAGCTAAACCAATAAGTAATCCTTTATAAATCTCATAATCATTGCCCGTTAATCGAATAATGTATACAAGTAATACTCCTAATAAAGCAGCAACCGTAAAATCAACAGAATAATCCACAATTAAAGATAGGTGTAGTACATCCAGCCAAATTGTTGAAAAGTAAGTGTTAAAATTGATTTAGGAATGTTGCCCGCTATTCCCGCAATTGAACCAAGTAATATCGGATCCGAAAATAATTCGGATTTTTCCATTATCATACCTCCTGATCGATTTTTTCTTTAGCCCAAGCACTTCCAGTAAACCACGTAACATAGATAAAGAATGGAATTATTATCTCACTATAATTCCACCTAAAAATATCAAAGTTAGCTAAAACATTAGAAAACAAAACAGAATAAGCAGCTGCTGATACTATATAAATATATCTTAATATCTTATGATCAGGTATAAAGTAAAAATGCATTATAAACCAAATTGCCCATAATTAATGTAACCTCCCCACCCTAAAAGATGAGTTACAATAAAAATAGCTAAGAAATCCCCAATAGCACCAAAAATAATACCATAAATTATTAGTTCTCTAATCGTTTTTCTGGGAATAAGTGTAACAAGAACTAAAGCTAAAACACCAGTATATATCGCAAAGTTAAAATGAATTGGCATTATATCACCTGTTTTCATTAAAAGTTACTATTATTTTTTTACCCGTGATTTATTCTTATGCGAAAATTAAATATATAAATGTTAATCAAATAAAAAGTAGCCTAGCTTTTACACTAGGCTACTAAACTTTCAATCATGGAGTTAAAGGAGAAGATAATCCTAAATCAGTAAATAAGTCACTATTGGCTTGCAGTAAAATAGTAACATTTTTAAATATTTCTCGAGGAGTAACTTGTTGCACGAATACATCTTCGGTACAAATATTAACATCAATCTGGTCAACATCATTTGGTGTAAGTGCCCCCACAGCATCCACTGGAGCAATAATAAAGGTACTAAATGGAGTACTAAATTCTGCTGAATGAACTGGTTGATCACCTTCTTCGGTTTCAGCTACATATACAATTTTCTGGTTAAGTTGGCCTTCTACAACAACTTTCCAGCCAGTTAAAACTGTTCCGTCTAATGATACACCAATAGGTGTTCTGACTAATCTTAAATTAGTAACTGTTCCTTCAATTATTACTTTCATGATTTGTTCAATGTCTGGTTTTTGTTCTGGAATAGTTAAATTCTCTTCTACAGTTATTTGATTAAATGCACCCAAAGTCAAGTCTGGAAAATCATCCGGCTCGCACAACCCTACAACTTCTACAAAATCCTGTAATTGAGCCAAAATAATACCTCCTTTCAATCTTTTGGTATATAATATTAATCCCACTGGCAAAATGTTACATATAATTTTTAGTATTTATTACACTTAGGAAAAACAACATGTAAAAATAACACTATATCTATAAAAATATCACGGGAGTTGATTGATTTTATAAAAATATCTTCTACATATGAATTGACCTTTAGTTCACAAGTGGGTTTTGTACAAGCCGGAAGTATTATATGAGAAGAAAAAGGAAGATCAAAATGTGCTGAATGTATTGGCTGCTCAGGCTTATCTGCAACATAAAAAACCTTTGTTTTTAATTTTCCTCCTACTATAAGTTTTTTTCCTGTTGATTTTCTACCTGAAAATTTCGACTTTTTACATTTAGGAGTATGTATAATACGATTTGATAAAATCTCCGGAGATACAACTACTTTAGTTATTTGTTCGATATCTGGTTTTGGATTAGGAATATTCAAATTTTTATGTATACTTAATTGATTCCAAGGCTCTTTTTCACTTATCTTTGGAAAACTATCAGCCACCCCTACAAGTTCAATTGAATTATTTAGTTTACTCATAAAAACCTCCTTTGAAAATAAGTTTTGTATATGATATGCTTATTTTTTAATAATCGTGTCCACTATAAAAAATTTAAAAATAAATTATTCCATAAAAATATCAGCGATTAATATGAAAGGAGAAGAAAAAATGGGCCATATTCGCAAACCAGGAAAAACTCATGGCAAATAATAGTTAGCAAAGGTAAGAATCCAGTAACCGGCAAGTATGAACGGATATACGAAACAGTTAATTTGATCCTATCCGCAGCGTGTCGTCAGCAAAAAAAGAAAAAAACTACCGATTAAGGTAGCATTACAACCCGAAAATATTTAATATGTTCTTAATAAATGACTTGCGAGCCAAATGTTTCACCAACTTAAATGGACCCGCTATGATTTTGCCTATAAGATTAACAGTACGAGCTAATTTGTAGAAGAAGCTAGTAATTTTCACTCTTCCACTTCCCTAGCTTCTAACTTTTTAATCATCTCGTTAACTTTATCTTTTATTTCATCCATCTGTTTATTTTCTGCTAACTCATTTATTTCCTCTAATTCATTTAGAAATTCATGTTGTTTGTTAAATTCAAAAATAAATTTATGTAATTCTGAACTAGCATCCGTTCCATTATTTTTACAATTCTTTTTAAATTGATCCCAAGCATCTTGTGGATATCTAAATTGACGTCTTTTTATAATCATCCCCCTAACTTTTCTTGATTAATCTAGAAATCACAGATAAAATAGCATTAAAACCAAATATCCCTGCTCCAATCAAACTATCCTCCATAGCAAAAATAGCAGTTATAAATAAAAACACTAACCAAGTTGGTACTATTGAACCTAATTTCTTGATTTTAACAAATATTGATTTTAACATAATATTGTGGTAGAATGGTATTAAAACTAATCAATAACTCTAAAAAACTTAGAAACTTGATTTTGTATTCAGTATGTTTAGTATGATATAAAGTCCTTTGTTGTTTATGTTGAAATAGTAACTTCTTGGACTTCTGAAGTTACTTCTTGAGTTATTTTTTCTTCTATAGGATTATATAAATCAAGATCTATATCCTCAGTTTTCACAGAAACAATCAAAGAAAAAGATAATTTAGCATTTTTTCTTTTTTCCTTTCTTTCTTTCCACCACCCATTAACCGGATAAACAATTATATGACCACAAGTAGCTAACTCTGAGGCAATGCAATTCCATTTATCTGATTGAACGGTTCCGCGGCTTCTTGCTCTAACCCCCAATTCCCAAGGTATATCATCTGTGTGGCCGCTCTCTCCTTCCTCACGATGCTTATAATTAATCCTTTTGAAAAATTCTCCATCAGTTTCATTTGGGTTCTGCATCCCCCATTTCAATTTTGCCCCTTGATAATTTCTAGCAGTTTGTCGAGGATTAGGTTCTGAAAAGTAAGATAATGTTACTTTTCACTCTACCTCTTTTTCTCCTAATGTCAATAATAAATCTTTCGGCCAAGGGATTTCATAATAATTTAAATATCTTTCTTCAGATTGACCTTCCTCATAATTACAAGTAATTTCATCTTCAGCAATTAATGTCACATGAGAATTAGCACTTTTAATAGCAGATTGAACATCCGGAACACCATATCCACAAGTGCGAAATAAATTATATCTATTCTCAAATTGTTCTTTCATAGCACCTGTCCAATTAGCTGAATGAATTAACAGCCCTCGAATAGTAGCAGCACTATATTCAGGATTTTCTGCCCATATTCTTGATAGCATTTTTGAAGCTTTTGGGGTTGCTGCACTTGTGCCACAGAAATTTATTAATGGTTTATTATGTATATCTTTACTAGTGGCAACTAAACTTAATCCAGGAAATTCAGTAGCACTAATCCCTATCGAATCAACCATTACATTTTAGGAAAGTAATCTTAAAATGAATCTGATTAGCTCATCAGTTGCGATTCCAGCTAGAAAAATAATAATCAATATCTTCATCCAACCTGCTACAAACTCTCCACCTTGCACATTATCACCTCAAAAAAATAATTTAACTGCCATTCCTGGCAGTCTGATTAAACATATTCAATAATCACTTTTACAGGTTTAGTCTTATCAATCTTACTTACAATCTCCTCAAAAGCATCTGCACTATTCCAGACAGCATTTTTGCCCCTTCCTTTTCCAGGCAATATACAACCTTCCGTATCCTCTGGATAATTGCCTATATGAATTTGGATATACTCACGATTATGCACATCAATAAACTGGATAGGGTTATAGTCCCAACGGCTATTACTCTGCTCCTGGTCCCGAAGATAGGCCCAATATTTTCCTGGCGGAATACAACTTTCACCCTGCTTGTTATTCTGCCAAGGTTGCTCTAAAGTATGACCTATCCTTTCTCCATCAACAAATATTTCGCCTAATGTTGCTTCACCAGTTTCTTCCTTGCGCACTACTCTTATAGTACTCAATATATCACCTCCTTTCTTACTGGCTATCATTAAGCTGTTGTAGTGCATCTCTTAATCTAGAAGGTATCGGAACTCCAGCCTGCCCTAAGTTTTCTAATGCACTCATTCCTTCCTTTGAAATATAGAACCATATAGTGATTGTTCTGATCATTCCTCCTGTTTTTAGTGACAAATCTACCATATGAGCTATTGAAACGACTAGGAATAGATCTAATTATCCAAGAAAGATTAAGCCATAATTCAATTAATCAAACCCTTGATACATATTCTCACGTTATCCCTTCCATGCAAAAAGAAGCAGTTCAAAAACTAAAAAATAGTCTTGAAAAATAGATTCTTCATTACTTTGTCGGCAGAGTGTCGTCAAAAAAATAAAAAACGCCAGAGAATGTTAACGTCCACAATCCCCGGCGATTCAACGATTATAAGTGGTCGGGCTGACTGGATTTGAACCAGCGACCCCTACGCCCCCAGCGTAGTGCGCTACCAACCTGCGCTACAGCCCGCTAATAATTAATATCAAATTGCATGTACAATTATAATATAGTTTAATTTTTCTGTCAAGAAAAATTAAACTTAAAACTTGATATGAGATCCTAATTTACCTAACTCTACAGTTGGCCCTAATACTTCAATTAATTGTTCAGTTGCTACAAATCCAGTACAGTGTAGGGGCATAACTAATTCAGGATTTAAATCTTTTAGATACTCAACTGTCTTACTTATTCGATCACCATCAGCATTAATTAAATGCATCCCGCCTATTATAGCTTGAATAGGACTAGAAGTAAGTTCTCTAATATACTCTAAAGTATTAACTACTCCAGCATGACTACAACCTAATAAAACTATTACTCCTTGTTCAGTCTCCATAAATACTGCTTGATCATCTTGAAAATAATCCTGCTGCACTTTATCATCTAATTTAATCTTATATTTCTTAGGAATCTGCTCCCAGTCATTAGTTCTAGGAATTTCTCCAGTCACCCATAAACCAGAAATGACTTCTAAAGGGCTAGTGATAGAAACAAAATTAACATCTTCTTTTGTTATATTAATCCCTCTATCTACTAATTCTTCATCGTGCTTAGAATACTTATTCTTGGAGGCTTGAGGATGAGCATAAACTTTACAATTAAACCCCTTCTTCACTAACTTATTTAATCCTCCACCATGATCATAGTGCCCATGACTTAATATTATCCCTGCTAAATTATTTAAATCAATTCCTAATTCTTCAGCATTGTGTTGTAGAACTAATCCCTGACCTGTATCAAATAGATACTCTTCCTTACCATACTTAATCCAAAAACAAAGTCCATGTTCAGCTAATAAATTTTCTTTAATCACTTTATCATTAGCCAAAATTTTAATCTCTAAATCTTGAGAGTTCAAATTTATTCATCTCCCTTTTTATCACATTTAGGACAAGTTTCTTTTCTATGTCTGTGCCTCTTTTTACCTGGTTGAGGAGTAAAATCTGCTCCACATTTTTCACATCGAGGTTTAAACCTATAATCTCCCCCCTGAAATTTAATAGCCTTACCTTCTATCAATCCTTCAGCAATTTTTTTTCTAGCCTTAGTTAATATTCTCTGAAAAGTAGGTCGAGAAACTTCCATTCTTTCTGCTGCCTCTGCTTGCGTCAATTCTTCATTATCTTTTAATCGAATTGCTTCTATTTCTTCAATAGTTAAAGAAACTTTCTGTAACTTACGTTTTGGAATACCGGCTGGCTTAAAGAATTTAACCTCTGGTATATATTCGACTCTTCGCTCCTTAGTAGGACGTACCATATTATCATCTCCATTTTTGTTCTTAAATTATATCATAAATTACTAGAGAATATCAACCTAATCTTATACTTAAAATATTCATAATTAAATTATTATAACAAATAATTAATTGCAGACAAATTAACTTCTTTATCATCATTAACTAATTCTTGATCTATATGAACTTGTTCTACTTGCCCAATAAACATTTCATGAGAACCAGTTACAATTGAATCAACTACTTGACATTCAATATTAACTGGAAAATCAACTAATATAGGAGCATCAACTTTTATTCCATCCTTAACTTCTAAGTTTAAGTTATTTAATTTATCTTCATCTCGTCCACTATGACTACCTAAATAATAATATTCTTCTTCTAATTCTTCAGGAACCAAATTAACTACAAAAACCCCTGACTCCTTAACCATATCATAAGAATAACGCGACGGAACAATCCCAACCATTACCATCGGAGGATCATAACTACAATTGGAAGCATAAGCTACAGCTAAAGCATTGTCTTCTCCTTTATTATCTCGACATGATACAACAATATTAGGTCTAGGTTGCAAACAATTTTTTAAAGTGTCTAACTCCTTTTTCATTACTTATTCTCCTCTCTGTATGTATAAAGAAAGACTAGCAATTATGCTAGTCTTTCTTAAAATAATTATTCATCTTCATCTTCTAAATCAGACAATCGATTCTCAATAGCATCTAATTCTTCTTTTAACATTTCTTTTTCTTGCTGCATAGACTGAGCAGATGCATTAAACCGAGGTGCATTTCTTCTCCTACCTCGACCTCTAACTCCTCGTCCAAAACCTCTTGCTCTACCTCGATTAGTACTTCTTCTTCCTAATCCCATACGAGGTGCTCTATTATTTGCAAAACCAGGTTGATCAAATCCTGCACAATAACCAGCTGCTCTCCCAGTTTTAGCACCTAATCCTTCTGGACCTGTTCCATCTCCTTTAGGCATATTAATCACTCCTTTTAATTATTTAAGTTTTGAACATATGCTAATAACAACTAAAATTTTATCTTCTTTGTCTACCTCTACCTCGCCCTTTACCTCGGCTCCCATTTTGTGATCTTCTTCCATTGCCACATGGGCCAAGACCTCTTCCAGTTTTAGAACCTAATCCTTCTGGACCTGTTCCATCTCTATTAGGCATTTTAATCACCTCGCTATATTTTTGAACATTTGTTCTTTTCAATTATATTATATACCTTTTATGAACATATGTCAATAACAGTTTTAAAAAAATTCTCTAAAATAGGGCGCAACCTATGCGCCCTTATTTTTAGTTACTAATTTGACTAGCAATCTCACTAAATTCCTTACTAACTTCAGACTCAGGATTTGCTATCATAATAGGAGCACCTTGATCACTACTTTCTCTTACTTCAGGAACCAAAGGTAATTCTCCTAATAATTGTGTCTCTAACTTATCAGCTAGTTTTTGACCTCCACCTTGTCCAAAGATATAGTCCTTATTTCCACAGTCAGGACACTGATAATAAGACATATTTTCTACTACCCCACTAATTTCTACTTCAAGCTCTTGGGCCATCTTACCTACTCGACCTGCTACTTTAGTAGCTGTGACTTGAGGAGTAGTTACTACTACTAAGTTAGCATCTGGAATTTGTTGTAGAATATTTAAAGGCATATCTCCTGTACCAGGAGGTAAATCAAATAATAAATAATCTAATTCTCCCCAATTGACATCTGTCATAAATTGCTTAAGAGTACTACCTAACAAAGGCCCTCTCCAGACAATTGGTTTTTCTTCAGGCATTAAAGTCCCCATAGACATTACTTTTAAATTATGTATCTGGGCAGGAATTAATTTTTCATCTTCAGTTGCTTTAGCTTCTTCTGTTAATCCTAAAATTCTAGGAATACTAAACCCGCGAATATCTGCATCAATAATTCCTACCTTCTTCCCTGATTGAGCTAAACTTACAGCTAGATTAGCTGTAACTGTAGACTTTCCTACTCCACCTTTCCCACTAGCTACTGCAATTAACTTTTCCTTAATATTTCCATATTCAAGTTCAAACTCTCCATCCTTTAAAGTGTACATTTCAAAACCTCCTAATTTGATTTACATATTATTGATATATTGTGTCACCATAGGTGACACAGTCGTATGTCGTGTGCTGTGTGCTATCTGCTAATTCAAAACCTTTAAATTCAAAATCTAACCCTTTAAGATTACTATGTTTTAAGGATTTGAACTGGATCTGTGGTTTTGAATTTGAATTGGCTCACGACACATAGCAGACGACAGATAGCTGATATAATGTGGCACTTTTGTGCCACATTATATCACTTAATGGTCACAAATATTTTCTTCTGTATCTAAATTATTTGCTAAATATGATTTGATTCCTGCTTCAACATTACCACTTACTCCAGTAACTACCTCAATATCGTTTTTAGTAAACAGATCTACTGCTCGTTGACCCATTCCACCAGCTAAAATACAATCTGCTCCTTTATTATTCAAAAATTTAGGTAAAAAACCTGGCTTATGACCTGGATTATCTACTACATTTTCATTAACTATCTCTTCTCCTTCAACCTCTACAATAGTAAATTCAGGACAATGACCAAAGTGTGATGCTACTTGATTTCCATCTGTAGGTACAGCTATTTTTTTCATAGTTATCACTCCTTAATAATTTTAATTTACAGTTTACAATTTACAATGTATAATTAAAATCATAACCCTTTATCGTCCATTACCAATTAAATCTTATCCTGAATCGTCTTCCAAACTCCTGTAATTGCTTGAGCAGAATTACTATTCTCAGCATAATCAATTACAAGCTGACCTTGTTCCATGGCTTTAACAATAGTATCAGCAAATGGAATCTTACCTACTATAGATACATCCTGCTCTTGGCAAAATTCTATAATATCAGCTGTTAATTCTTCATTTAAATCATACTTATTAATTACAACTAAAGCTGGAATAGAAAAATGTTCTATTACCTTAAGTACTCTTTTTAAATCAGCTAAACCTGATTTAGTTGGTTCAGTAACTACTAATGTAGCATCAACTCCATTAAGAGAAGCAATTACTGGACAACCAATTCCTGGTGAACCATCAACTAAAACTAATTCTTTATCCTTTTTCCGGGCCAACTTTTCTGCTTTTTCCTTTACTTGACTAACTAATTTGCCTGAGTTTTCAGCTCCGATCCCTAATTTAGCATGAACCATTGGCCCAGTTTGAGCTCTAGAATAATAAATTTTTCCTGTTTCCTCTGCTACAAGCTCTAAAGCATCCTCAGGACATTTAGCTACACATAACCCACATCCTTCACACTTAATATCATTTATTTGATTGTCAGAAGTTATAGCTCCAAAATTACAAAATTCTCTACATAAACCACAATCAGTACATAAATCTTCATCTTTAACTGCTAAGTTAGCCCCCTGATAAGTCTCTTCTTCTTCAACTTGAGGGGCCATTAATAAATGTAGATTAGGAGCATCAACATCACAATCAGCTAATACTAAATCTTGAGCTAATCCAGCTAAATTAGCAGTAACAGTAGTCTTTCCAGTGCCTCCTTTACCACTAATCACAGTTAACTTCTTCATTCTACCACCCCCTTCTTTTCTAAATTTACAATTAACAATTGATAATTAAATCTCTCTACAATTCCCAATCACCTGTTGAAATTTCTCTTTCCAACCTGATAATTCTTCTACAAAAGGAATCCCTTGAGAATACAATTTAGCAATTTGTCGTTTGAAGGGTATCTTTAATAAAATAGGAATATCATTTTCCGCACAATATTCCTCTATTATTTGATCAGCTTTAGGTTCAGAGCGATTAATGATTACTCCATAAGGCTTACCTAATTCTTCAACTAATTCGGAAGCCATTTTTAAATCATGTAGACCAAAAGGGGTTGGCTCAGTAACTAAAATACAATAATCACTATCAATTGTAGCTTCAATTGTAGGACAGGTAGTTCCCGGAGGAGCATCAATAATTACTGTTTTACTATCAGAAATATTTTCTTTTAGATTTTCAATCACTGGAACTGCTGAAGCTTCACCAATAGTTAATTCCCCTTGGTAAAATTCTAAACCATTGGCATCTTGATCCCAATTAACTTTACCAGCTACTCTTTCTTCTTCTCTAATTGCCCCTGCAGGACAAAGATGCTGACAACCACCACAACTATGACAAACTTCGGGATAAATTAATACCTCATCACCTAGCATAGCCAAAGCATTATACTCACAAAAATCAACACAAGCTCGACAACTAGTACATTTATCCTGATCTATAACTGGAACTTTACGATACACTTTTTGTTCCTTAGCAGCAAAATCAGGGTTGATAAAAATATAAGAATTTGGTTCTTCTACATCAGCATCAAAAAACTGGACATTATCTAAAGATAAAGCTAAATTAGTAGCAACAGTAGTCTTTCCTGTTCCTCCTTTACCACTTAGAACTGTTAGTTTCATTGTATCACCTTAATTCATACCAAAGTGGCCTTGATTAGTTGGCCCATCTATTTTTGTTAAGTTACCATCCTTATAGTCAGCTATAACTTCTTGAAGAGTAGTTCCTGTAGTAGTATAGATCTTAATTCCTACTTTATCTAATCCTCTAAAAGCTTTAGGGCCAACTCTACCTGAAATTAATGTTTCTACCTCTTCATCTGCTACTAATTGAGCTGCCTTCACTCCAGCTCCACTAGCAGAGTTAGCTGCTGTATTAGCAATGAATTCCACTTCTTCAGTAGCAAGATCAATAATAGCAAAATAAGCTGTTCTGCCAAATTTAGAATCAACTTCAGCCTCTAAACCTGTATTATTACTGACAGTTACTGCAATTTTCATATTATCCACTCCTTTATTCTTTAGTTTTAAACATATGTTAATAATTATTAAATTTTTTAATCTTCTTGACAATCTCCACAATAACCTTCTACTTGAACCCAATAATCAACTGGTTTAAAATTATTATCACGTACTATCTGTTCCTTAAAATCATCAACTAATAATCCTGTAGTTTCAATTACCTTACCACATTTTTTACAGACTAGATGATGATGAAGATCAGTATTTCTAAATAATAATTCATACCTAGCAGAACCATCCCCAAAATCTCTTTTAGCAACCACCCCTTTTTCTTCTAATAAATCCAAAGTACGATAAATAGTTGCTAAACCAATTGAGGCCCCTTCCTCTTTAACTAAAGTATAAATCTCATCGACTAATAAATGTTGTTGTTGCTGCTCAATTAATATTTTTAAAATAAGTTTACGCTGCACAGTTAATCTAATATTAAATTGTTCTCCTATCTTATTTATTAGTTCACGAGTTTCATCTAGCATTCTAACTCCTCCGTTACCCAGGATTAAAAACTGCAAACTCTAGTATTAGTATAAATCAATTATGAACATATGTCAATAATAATTTGGAATAATTTATCTCTAGCCCTCTACTATCTTAAACTTCTACATGCTGGCCTAGTTAAAAATCACTTTTAATTAAATTTTAAATTGATCAGATAAACATAGGAAATTATATTTTTTAGTTAACTGGATATTATTAATAATAAAGGAGGAAGCTAATGGAACCTAATTATCTACAACTTTTTGACTCTGGGGAATTAAAGACAAGAGTAAATCGAGCCTACGAACAACTAAAAGATTGTACTCTCTGTCCCCATCACTGTCATGTTGATCGCACTCAAGATGAACTTGGTTACTGTAAGACTGGTAGTCAGATCAAAGTAGCTAGCTTTGGCCCGCATTTCGGAGAAGAAAAACCACTTGTCGGGACTTCAGGTTCGGGAACTATCTTCTTTAGCAACTGTAATCTAAGATGTGTCTACTGCCAAAACTATGATACAAGCCACTTAGGTAGAGGCGAGCAAGTTACAGTCCAAGAATTAGCAGAAATAATGATTGATTTACAAAACCAGGGTTGTCATAATATTAACTTCGTTACTCCTAGTCATATGATCCATGCTTTATTGGCTGCCACCCTAGAAGCTTGTAAGTTAGGATTAGAAATTCCGTTAGTCTATAATTCAGGCGGATATGATGAAGTAAATTCACTAAAACTATTAGATGATGTGATCAGTATCTATATGCCAGATCTAAAGTATGCTGATGAAGAAGTAGCTCTTAAATACTCCCAAATAGAAGACTACTTTTCTATAGTTAAAGCAGCTATTACAGAAATGCACCGCCAGGTAGGAGATTTAGAGATTAAGAACGGAATAGCCCAAACTGGATTGCTTATCCGTCATTTAATCCTGCCCGAAAAACTAGCCGGCACCCAAGAAATAATGGAGTTTATCAGCCAAGAGATCTCTCCAACTACCTATGTTAATATTATGAAACAATATTATCCGGCTTACAAAGCAGAAGAATTTACAAAACTAAGCCGTTCAATTACTGCTCAGGAGTTTAAAGAAGCACTAACAGCAGCTAAAGAAGCAGGATTAGAAAAAATATAAAGGAGCGACTACAATGTTAACTAAACAAGAGTTGGCCCAGACTCTAGAAAAAATTGATAATAAAAGTTATAAAGCATATAAAAAATTACAACATAAGTGGTATGATTTTGGTAACTACCAACTAGGAATTCCTTATGTCCAAGGTGATCCCTATGCTACTCCTTCCCAAGTATTTATTAGGATTGACGCTGCAACTGCCAACTTTCCTGACTGGACTCTACAAAATAATATTCGGCAGATAGCTACAGAAGACTATCTGATTCGTAAACTAGATCAGAGCATCCAACAAGTAGTTAAAGGACATCGTGGTTCAGGCGCTAGCGGTAAAGTTTCTATTGTTAACACTGGTCAAGAAGCTCTAGCCAGAACAGCAATTGACTTTAATCAAGCCAGAATAGAAGTAAGACTACGAGTTGGTTTGCCTGCTAAAGGGCGTACTATTCTCGCCCAGCAAGCTGAAGAAATTTTTTTGACTGAATTACCCCAATTAGTGGCAGACAACCTATTCTACCACAAATTAAATAAGGCTAACTTTAAAGAACACATCCTAACTATAGAAGATCAACAGATCCTCCGCCGGAGATTAAAAGCAAAAAATCTTATCTCCTTTATTGCTAATGATGCTATACTACCTAGAAAGAGTGGCCGAAATGATAAACCACTAACTAATACCCAAGTAGTCCCTTTCCAAAGTTCAGATTCCTTGGAAGTGGAGTTTGATTTACCCTATCACGGCAAGATAACAGGCTTAGGTATTCCAGAAGGTATTACTTTAATTGTAGGTGGTGGCTATCATGGCAAATCAACTTTACTCCAAGCAATTGAACGAGGAATCTATAATCACATTCCTAATGATGGACGAGAATTAGTAGTTACTAGACCAAACGCCCTTAAAATTAGAGCTGAAGATGGCAGACAAATAGAAAGAGTTGACATCAGCCCCTTTATTACTAATCTACCTCAAGAGATTGATACTAGTTTTTTTAGCACACCTGATGCTAGTGGTAGTACTTCCCAAGCAGCTAACATTGTGGAAGGCTTAGAACTAGGCAGTAAAACATTATTGATTGATGAGGATACTTCAGCTACTAACTTCATGATCCGGGATGTTAGAATGCAACAACTAATTGCTAATGAGCAAGAACCTATTACTCCCCTGATTGACCAAGTAAAAGACCTCTATCAAGATCATGATGTGTCTACTGTACTAGTAGTTGGAGGGGCTGGAGATTACTTTGATATAGCAGATCAAGTAATTATGATGCAAAATTATCTCCCCTATGATGTAACTGCTAAAGCAAGAAAAATCGCTCAAGAATATCCTAGCCAACGCTCTCTAGAAAATGATACTAATTTCAACACTGTTGGTAGACGATATCCTAATCCAGCCAGTATTGATCCAGAATATAAAGGGAAAATCAAGGTTAAAGCTCACGATAGAGAAAAGCTAAAGTTTGGTAGAGAGGAGATTAACCTAAGTAGACTAGAACAATTGCTTAGCCGAGAAGAAACGCAGACTATTGGAGATCTAATAGTTTATGCTCTACAAGAGGATATTATCAACCAGGAAACCCCTCTGGCCGATAGTCTAGAAGAATTAGATAATATACTAGACAACAAAGGTTTAGAAGTTATTTCTCCTTTTTCGGCTCCCCAAGATAATTATGTCCGGCCCCGGATGATGGAAGTAGGAGCGACTTTAAATAGATTACGGAGTTTAGAAATAACAAAAATTATAGAAGATATTTAAGGAGTAGTTGTTATGGACTGGATCTTAGACAATGGTAAGTGGTTAATTCAACTATCAGCTGATCTATTGATTACTATTGGGACTTTAACCTTTGCTGTTTTTGCCTATAAACAGACTAGATTACAGTGGAGAAATAATCGACCTCAGATAGATATCCAACTTAAACTTACTGAAGAAGACAAACTAGCACTTAAGATTAAAAATGTAGGAGATTTATCTATAACAGGAAGTATTTATCTACTAGTAGAGCCTAAAATAAGTAATCAGCAATTAGATATTATTCCCAACCAAAACTATCAATCACTACAAAATAAAGAAAAATTTAATCAATATTTCTTTGCTAAGTTAGACTTTAGTTTAGGGGCCAACGAGGCCCCTTGTGTCTATGATTCACTACCTCTAGAAGATTATTTAGTAGAAAAAATGGAAAAGAAAAAGGCTGTTACCTTTATTAGATTAGAGAGTTGTTATCAAAATATTAACTATGGCAATCAAAAGCTTAATTTTACTAAATACTATAAATTAACTCCTGACCAAAAGGGATGGAACCTATCTAGAGTTAATGTAAATACTAAATTTGCTACTAATAGCAATCAAGAAGAACTCCCTACTTATCAGGACTATAAAGAAGATATCATAGATTAATAAAAAATAATTAAATTCTAATTAGTCTTTTTTGTCCGCTCGAACTTCATCAAGATAGTTATATATTGTATAACGAGAAACATTTAACTCATCAGCTAACATATTAATAGCATCTTTAATATTAAAAGCATTATTATCATCAAGATATTTAACAATCTTAAGTTTATCATCTCTAGTTAAGAAAGGAACAGGCTTGCCCACTTCTTCTAAGCTATTTTTTATAATTATTTCTAAAAATTGGTCTACATCTTCTGGAAATTTATCTCTTAATGAATCTTCTTCTTCTATACTAGAAATTTCTCCTAAAAAGTTTTGAGCAACTTTTATATTTGTAAGATCAAGATTAATACAAAAAGCTCCTATAATCTCTCTCTGATTATTACGTATAAAATAAGTGGAAGATTTTAATGGTCGTCCCTCATTAGTTTTCGTTATATAATTTAAAATCATATCTTCATCTTTTTTAATTGAATTTGATATATCTTGTAAAAGTTTTGGGGCCTTATCTCCAACCTTCCGGTTACTAATATGCGAGTTTTCAATAGCTATAATGGAAGCTTCTGATTCTTCTTGGTTAATCTCATATAAAATTAATTCAAAATATTCCCCTAATGTATTAGCTAGAAACCTTACCAGTGGAATAAAGTATTCTAGTTCTTTAGGAACCTTTTTTTGATTCACAAAACCACTCCTTTTTTATAAAAATTAGCCTACAATAATCTATTCTTATTTTCTTTAAGAGTTTAATTTATAATATTTAATAGTTTTAAATAATCTTCTTTAGTATCAATATCAAAAATAACTCCTTGATCCTCTACCTTGATTAACTTACTTTGATCATAATATTTGTCAATTAATCCTCTAGCTCCTTGATCTCCACTAACCTTTATCATTTCTGACTTTAAATCAGCTGAAAAAATTACTGGATTACCTCTATAACCTTTATATTCCGGAGCTACTATTAATCCTTCTCCTTCTTTAAACTCAGTAATTAATTGATTAATCGTCTCTTTTTTTACTAAAGGCTGATCTCCTAATACACAAAGAATTGCCTTACAATTATTAGTGATTGCTGATAACCCTTTCTTCAAGGAAGTGCTTTGACCAAATTTATAATTTTGATTATAACAAATTTTAACTTCTTTATTGACTATTAATTCCTTGATTTGACTTGCTTGATACCCCAGAACTACTACTACTTCATCTATTTTAGTAGCTAATAAATTGTTTACAACTTTTTCTATCATCGTTTTATCACCAATTGAAAGTAATTGCTTAGCTTTACCCTCATCTAATCTAGTTGACATCCCAGCAGCCAAAACTATTGCTGAAACCATTTTTACTCCCCTCTATTAAGCAAAAATTAAGTTAATTATCATATATAATTGTTCCAGTCTGCCCTAATAACCCTTCTTTAGCTTTATCTAAGGAAGTTATCAATGTCTTTCTGTCTTGTTTACTTTCAGCAAATTTGATTGCTGCTTTAACTTTAGGTAACATACTACCAGTAGCAAAATGACCAGCACAACAATACCTTTTTGCAGTCTTAACATCCATTTTAGATAACCACTCTTCATTAGCAGTACCAAAATTAATAGCTACCTTCTCTACAGCAGTTAAAATTACAAATAAATCGGCTTCTAAAATCTCAGCCAATTTTTCACTAGCAAAATCCTTATCAATCACAGCTGAAACCCCTTTTAAAACTCCATCTTCTCTTACTACTGGGACTCCACCTCCACCACAAGCAATTAAAATATGTCCCTCTTCTACTAAAGTTTTAATTGTATTTTTTTCCGCAATATCTTCTGGAGTAGGACTAGGAACAACACGACGATAACCACGACCAGAATCTTCTTTAATATTATAACCTTCCTGTTCTAATCTCTCTGCTTCACTTTTAGAATAAAAACTCCCAATTGGTTTAGTAGGATTTTCAAAAGCAGTATCATTCTTATCAACTATAACTTGACTAATTATAGAAGCAACAGGTTTATCAATCTCCCTAGTATTTAATTCTTCTTTAATAGCATTTTGTAAGTGATATCCTATATAGCCCTGGCTCATTGCTCCACATTCTGGAAAAGGCATCTCAGGAATTTGTTCCTCATATTGAGCTGAAGTTTCAAAAGCAAGATTAATCATTCCTACTTGTGGTCCATTGCCATGAGCTAAAATAATCTCATGCCCCTCTTCTATTAATTCAACAATCTGTTTTGCTGTATGTTGTACTGCTTCTCTCTGCTCTAAAGGAGTCTCTCCTAAAGCATTACCTCCTAACGCCACTACCATTCTAGACATTTTATCCCTCCTTAGATTATAATTAAATTAATATTCTTCCCTAAAGTCACCTTCCTTAATATTCAATTATTAAACTTATTTAGATTAATACTTAGTTATTTTAATTTCGCCCATAAGTTTTGCTTAAAATACTTTTTTTCTAACCTAGTGATTTCCCTCTTTACCTCCTGACGAAAGGAATTAAAGTTATTCATCAATATTCTTCCTTTGCTAGTAAGTTCTGAACCACCCCCAGAAGCACCACCAACTTTCTTTTCAATTAATTTAAATCCTAACTTCTCTTCTAAATCATTTATTAAATTCCAAGCTTGACTATAAGACATATCTATATCCAAAGCAGCCTTACGTAACGAACCATATTCATCTACCAATAATAAAATATCACAGGGTCCATCACCGAAAACTTTATCTCCATCTTCTAACCAAAATTTATAATTTAATCTTCCTAAACTTACTTGACCCAAGAAATTGTATTTTTCATTTATAAAATAGTAACAAATTTTTGGAGCCTGGTTTTTAAAAAATATAGGTAATTCATTAAGACTTTTTAAACCTTCTAGGCTAGCAATAAGGTCCTTATCAATTACTAGGGGATAGCCTTCTTGGTCTTTATATCTAGAAATTAACAACTTAACTTCTTTAGCAATATACTCTTCTATAAGCTGGTTAAATAATTTGTTATTATTCACTACTTGCTCTGTTGATGCCATGATTAAATTTTCATTATTTTCTGATAAATCAACAATTGCTTTTTTAATAGGTTCTAATCTATCTCCAGAATTGATTATTACTTTTAAATTAGAATTATAATCTTGTTCAATTACTGATTTAATCTTTTCTCTCTGCTTCTTTAAAACCACTCTTATTTCACCATCAATATAATCAGAATTTAATATATCAGTTAAGATAACTTCTAATATTTCTTTTTTCTCGCTACCAACAAATAAAATTACTGAAAACATATTTTAATCCTCCAATTATAACTGTTTAACTTATATACTCATCAATAGCTTGAGCAACTTTTTTTCCTGCTCCCATAGCTTCAATTACTGTTGCAGCTCCTGTTACTACATCTCCCCCAGCAAAAACTCCTTCTTTACTAGTAGCACCTGTTTTTTCATCGACTTTAATAGTTCCCCAATCAGTCGTTTCAAGCTGTGGTGTATCATCAATTAAAATTGGATTAGGATTTTGGCCAATAGCCATAATTACTGTATCCACTTCCATTTTAAATTCTGATCCTGCAATAGAAATTGGACGTCGCCGACCTGACTCATCTGGCTTACCTAACTCCATCTCAATACACTCTATTCCGGTTACAAAACCATCATCATCACCTAAAATACAAGTCGGATTATTTAGTAACTTAAATTCTACCCCTTCTTCTTGCGCATGTTCTATTTCTTCTTCTCGGGCCGGCATCTCTTTTCGTCCCCGACGATAAACAATCATTGACTCTTTAGCTCCCAATCTTAAAGCAGTCCGAGCTGCATCCATAGCTACATTTCCCGCTCCTGCAACTGCTACTTTATCTCCTATCTGGACTGGGGTCTTATACTTCGGAAATTTATAGGCTTTCATTAAATTAACTCGTGTTAAAAATTCATTAGCTGAATAAACGCCATTTAAATTTTCTCCTTCTAGACCTAAAAACTTAGGTAAGCCAGCTCCTGTCCCTACAAATACAGCATCATAACCTTCTTCAAATAACTCATCTACTCCTTTGATCTTACCGATTACCTTATTTAATTTGATTTCTACTCCTAATTCTTTGATCTTCTCTACTTCTCGCTGAACTATTTCATTAGGTAATCTAAACTCCGGAATACCATAACTTAAAACTCCACCTGGTTTATGAAAGGCTTCGAAAATGGTAACCTGATAGCCCAACTTAGCTAAATCAGCTGCCGCCGTTAAACCTGCTGGGCCAGCCCCTATTACTGCTACCTGACCTTGATCTTGTTTGACTGGTTCAACCTGTTCTGTATCGCTGATATAATCAGCTACAAATCGTTCTAAACGACCAATAGCTACTGGTTCATCCTTAACCCCTACTATACACTCTGCTTCACATTGTTCTTCTTGGGGACAGACTCGCCCACAAATAGCCGGTAGATTATTCTTTTCTTTAACTTTATAAGCTGCCTGCTCAAACTCACCTGCTACTATTAACGAAATAAATTCAGGAATATCAATTCCGACTGGACAACCTGCTTTACACTTGGGATTAGAACATTGGAGACAACGCTTAGCTTCTTTGATAGCTGTCTCTTCATCATAACCTAAAGCAACTTCACCAAAATTATCAATTCTATCTGTAGGATCCTGTTCTGGCATCTTATGTTTTAGTTCCTCTTGTGACATTGATGCTCACCTCCAGCATGTTGACACTGCTTAGCTTCCTCTTCCTGCTCAGTATAAAATTGTTGTCTTCTCAACTGCTCGTCAAAATCCACTAAGTGACCATCAAAAGCAGGGCCATCTACACAAGCAAACTTAGTTTCATCTCCTACTGTTACTCGACAACCACCACACATTCCTGTACCATCAACCATTAAAGAATTTAAGCTTACTATCGTATCTAAATTATATTCTGCTGTTAAATCAGCCACTGCTTTCATCATAATCATCGGGCCAATAGCAATAGCTAGATCAAAATCATTCGCCTCTTCTAACAGTTCTGCTAAAACTTCTGTAACAAAGCCCTCATGACCATAAGAGCCATCATCAGTAGCTATATATAATCGATCACTTAGTTCCTTAAATTCATCCTCTAAAATTAATTTTTCCTCTGTTTGGGCTCCTAAGATACTGACTACCTCTGTTTCCTGCTGGGCTAAAGACTTAGCCTTAGGGTATAACGGAGCAACTCCTAATCCACCACCAATACAGACTACTTTATCATAACTTTCGGTTTTAATTGGATTACCTAAAGGGCCAACTAAATCCAAAAATCCGTTGCCTACTTCTAAATTACAGATCTGCCCACTACTAAAGCCAACCTCCTGCACAATAATTGTAATCGTTCCCTGTCTGCGGTTATAATCAGCAATAGTTAAGGGAATCCTTTCTGCCTTCTCATCTACTCTTACAATTAAGAAATGTCCCGGTTTAGCTTTAGCAGCTACTTCAGGAGCTTTAACTTGTAACTTAGTTATTGTAGGAGCTAGAATTTCCTTGGCAAATATTCTATACATTAAATCCCTCCTCTTCATTTTAACCACCTAATTGACTCATCTTCCTATCAGAAATACTCTGCGTTATATTATTAAAATTATGATTAGAAGGCTTAAGTCTAACTGCTTTATTAAATTTTAGCTTGATATTATCAGATTTAAACTCCTTATCTTCATGATCATTAAGATCTACTTCTACATTAGCATCTAAACAGGGAATTAACTTTCCATCTGCTGTAAGACGCAATCTATTACAATCTGAGCAGAATTTATGACTGATAGGATTTATAAAACCTAGCGTCCCTTTTCCTTTAGGAATACTAAAATAATTTGCTGGCCCATTCCCTTCTAAGGTAACTGGGGTTAGATCAACTTTACTTCTTATCTTCTCTTTTAAATCCTGTAGTGAAATATATCTAGCTTGATATTGTTCTTTTGAAGCCCCTAAAGGCATAAATTCAATAAATCTAACATGCAGTGGTTGATTATAACTTAAATCAACAAAATCCATTAGTTCATTATCATTAACTCCTTTCATGACTACTGTATTGATTTTGACTGGATCAAATCCTAATTTGAGAACTTCTTTTAATCCTCTAATTACTTTATCAAAATTATCTTTATTAGTAATTTCTCTATATTTTACTCTATCTAATGTATCAAGACTAATATTAACTCTATCTAATCCTGCTTCTTTTAAACTCTTTGCATACTCTGCTAACAAAACACCATTTGTAGTCATGCTAATCTCCTCTAGATCAGAGATTTTACTTAACATCTGAATTAAATTTATTATTTCAGACCTTACCAACGGTTCCCCACCTGTAATTCTTACTTTTCTGATTCCAGTTTCAACACCAGCACTAACTATTTTAACTATTTGTTCATAGTTAAGAAGCCTATCCTTTTTCTTAGCTTCAATTCCTTGCGGAGGCATACAGTATTTACAGCGCAGATTACATCTATCAGTAATTGAAATTCTTAAATAATCTATTTTTCTTCCGCAATCATCTATTAAATTCGACATTTTCATTGTCACCTCTTTACTCCCAGCTATTTTATAATTAGCTCTATAAATATCTTCAATTCCATAAACAATTCTTAAAATAAATTAGAGAGCAAAATGAAAAATAGATTGTTACTCAATTTCAGCCTTAAGAAAAGCACCATAACCTTTATCTCCTGTGAATTCATTATCTGCAACTATAATATCTCCTCTAACCATAGTTAAATCCACTTTTCCTTTAACTGTTAAATCTTGATATGGGGTATAACCAGCTTTAGAATGTAAAACTTCATCCTGCAAAGTCCACTCTACTTCCGGATCATAGACCACTATATCAGCATCTGTACCTTCTTTCAGACTACCTTTTTGCGGATAAAGACCAAAAATTTTAGCTGGTTTAATAGCAAGTAACTCTACTAACTTAACCACTGAAATACGTCTCTGATCTACACCATAGGTATAGATTAACGGTAACATAGTTTCTACTCCAGGTATACCAGGAAGAATATCTAATGAGTCACTACCAAAAGCTTTCTGTTCTTCATCAAAGGCACAATGATCAGTAGCAATAACATCTATCATCTCATCTCTAATTCCTTGCCATAACATTTGGTTATCTTTTTCTTCTCTTAGTGGGGGAGTCATAAAACTCAATCTACCTTCTGGTTTTTCTAGTTCTTTTCTAGTTAAAACCAAATAATGAGGAGCTGTTTCAGCATATAGATTTGGATTTGATCTTCTAGCTTTCTTTACTGCTGTATATCCTTCCTTAGAAGATAAATGGACTATATAAAGTCCTGTTCCCCTTTTTTGACTCAGCTTATTTAATCTTTTGATTGCCTTCTTTTCCACTAGTCCAGGTCTTATATCAGGATGATAGCTAATATCTGTTTTACCTAGCTGCTTATATTTTTCTTCTTGTAACTTAATTATTTCATTGTTTTCCGCATGAACTGTAATTAATAATCCTGCATCTGCAGCAACCTTAAATAAAATATCTAATTTATCTTCATCTAACATATATATATCCTTATAGGTAGTAAATATTTTTAAACTAGAAATTCCTAATTCTTGAAGTTGATATAGTTCCTTTAAGTGTCTCTCAGGATTAAAATCTTTATTAATAATCAGATGAAAGCTATAATCAACTACTGCTTCACCTTTAGCTTCCTTTTTTCTCTCTTGTAGGCCTTCTATAATAGACTCCTGAGTCTGCTCAGCATAATCAATAATAGTAGTAACTCCACCAAAAGCAGCTGCTTTAGTCCCATAATAGAAATCATCAACAGTTACTGTACCTCTAGATTTAAGTAGAAAGTGAGTATGACTATCAATAATTCCAGGCAAAACTAACTTACCAGCTAAATTAATAACTTCTTCCTCTTCCTTTGGTTTTAATTCGTTCTCTATAGCTAGAATCTTACTACCTTTAATCTTTATATCTACCTCTTTTACAGAACTATCAACAACCGCTTTACCATTTTTTAGAATCATATTTATCGCCTTCCCTATCACTAAAAGGATATAATTCAAATATTTCAAGTAAAATTAAAAAATTTTAACTAAAAAGTGGTTTTAATTTATCCCTAACTATTTAAAGTTTACCAAAAGAACACTGCGGAAACTGACATATTTTACAATGATTACAGTAACCACCATAACTTAATTCTATTAAATCATTTCTAGTCAACTTTTCTCCAGTTAATAGTCGAGGATAAATAAGATCAAAAACAGTAACTTCCTCAAAAATAACACAAGCCGGTAAACCTAATACTGGTACACCATCCCAATAAGCCACCAGCAATTTATTACCAGGTAATACTGGTACCCCATACTTAACAACTTCAGCTCCTGTATTTCTTATCCCCTGTGGTGTTAAATCATCAGGATCAACTGACATTCCTCCTCCAGTAATCAATAACTCCGCCCCAGCTTCTTTTAAGTCAAATAGTGCTTCTGTGATCTGGTCAACATCATCTGGAACAATAATTGAATCTAATAATTCTCCTCCCCAACGCTTAATTTTTTGCTGTAAGGTTGGTACAAATTCATCTTCAATTCGCCCCTTATAAATTTCATTTCCAGTAACCACTACTCCTATTTTTTTATTAGCACAAGGTTCAATCTTAAAAATATTGTAGTTACTAATAATACCTTCAACTTGTTGGAGCTTCTCTTCTTTAATTATTAAGGGGTTAATTCTTACTCCAGCTAATGAATCTCCTGACTGTAAGAAGGTATTATTATGGCTAGAAGTAATAAGAATTTCAGGCGTGCTATTAACCTCAAAGAGCAAGTCCTTATCTACTTTGAGAATTCCTTTTTGCTTTGTCGTCAGTGTGATTTTTCCTTCTGTTGCTTCTGATAAAGCTATATGTTTCCCAACTACCTGTTTAGCAATTCGACAAGCTGCCTCATCTTCATGAATCCTACCTTCAGCTAAAGAAAGAACATAGATATGCTCTTTGCCCATATCTTTTAAAATAGATATATCTTCCTGGTCAATTACATCCCCTTTTTCAAATCTAGCCCCCTTAAACTTGCCAGGAATAATTTGAGTCATATCATGAGCTATCTTCTTACCAATTGATTCATCTACTGGTATTTTTTTAATTTCCATCAAGTCTCCTCCTTCTACTCTAATTATTATGTCTTAGTTTAATAAATTATTATAATAACTTATATTATATAACCTTCACTTTCCTTAAGCCACCATGCTTAATCTGTAAAATTCTATCTCCTAAAAATTCAGCTTCATCTCGATTATGAGTAACATAAATAAAAGGAATTTGCCACTTTTGATGTAAAGTTTTAATTTCACGTTGTAGATGTTTTCTTAATTCACTATCTAAAGCTGACAATGGTTCATCTAATAACAATAAAGATGGTTCGCTCATTAAAGCTCGGGCCAAAGCTACCCGTTGTTTTTCTCCCCCAGACAATTGAGAAGGCAATCGCTTTTGTAGATGAGTAATCCGACACATCTCTAAAACCTCTTTTACACTAAATCTATATCCTTTACCACTTTTACATCCATTTAAACTATAACTTACATTCTCTTTGACACTTAGATGGGGAAACAGAGCATACTCTTGAAAAATATATCCTATCTCTCTTTTAAATGGAGGGAGATTAATTTTCCTTTCAGTTGAAAATAAGTAATCTTCATTTAGTTTAATAACCCCTTGGTCTGGATCCTGTAAACCAGCAATACAATCTAAAATAGTAGTTTTTCCTGCTCCTGAAGGGCCAAATAAAATTAAAATTTCATTATTTACAGTAAACTCTTGAGAAATATTAAAATCTTCTATCTCTTTTTCTAAAGTCACGTCTAAAACCATAATTCTTCACCTCCTAGACTCATAAACTCCTCTAGCAAAAACTTTTAAGACTGCTAAAACAATTATAGAAAAAATAATCATAATTAAAGAAATAGAAATAGCTATATCCATATCACCAGTTGAAATATTTAAAAAAATAGCAATAGGCAACGTTTCAGTCTTTAATCGAGTCGCTCCAGCTAACATTACCGTAGCTCCAAACTCCCCCATTGCTCTAGCCCAAGCTAAACTAATCCCTGATACAATACCATTTCTAGCTAAGGGAAGAGTAATTCTTCTAAATACTTGAAAATAAGAATCACCTAAAGTCATTGCTGCCTTTTCTAAGTTAAGATCAATCTCAATAAAAGCTGTCTTAAAACTTCGAATAGTAAAAGGCGTAGCCACCATAAACTGGGCCATTACTACTCCTACAGGTGTAAAAACAAATCTGATCCCTAATTTAGCTAACTGATCTCCTAATATTGGCCCTAACAAAATTAATAAACTCAATCCCATCACTAAAGGGGGTAGAATAATTGGTAAATCTAGTAAAATATCAAATATTTTTTTACCTCTAAAATCATATCTAGCTAATACATAACCAACAGGTAAAGAAATTATAGTAGCTAACAAAATAGAAATTAATGATGTAAGCAAGCTTAAAGATAAAGCATAATAAACTTCTTGATTATTAACTAAAACTGATAATAATGTTGTTCCCTCAATATAGATCAAAGGAGTCACTAATACAGTAGTTAAAAAAACAATAAAAACTATAAACACAGCAAACATTATTATTTTAAAATAATTAAATTTCATCTGGCTTCCCTCACTAATTTATAGTTTGATTTAATTTTCAGTCGTTTTATACCCATATTTACTAAGAATTTTCTGTCCCTTTTTGGAAGAAACAAAATTCATAAACTTAACTGCTTTTTGCTTATGATCTGAAAATTTAAGTACTGCTATAGCCAAATCTTTAACAATATTAACTTCTTGCGGGATTTTAATTACTTGTAATTGCTCCTTGAATTCTTTATAATTAGCTCTCCAAACTACTCCTACATCACCTTGGCCCATAGCAATAGCCATAGCTACTTGATTAACTGTCCCCATTTTAGCAATTGGATTTAAAGTAAAATCAGCTTTAGCCAAAATTTTATCTGTAACTCGACCAATAGCTGCACTTTTACTTCCTAACACTGCTTTATTCTGTGCTTTATTCAAATCACTAAATTCTCTAATTTCATCTGCATTGCTATTAGAGGTTATAACTACTGGTGTATGATAACCCACTGGCGCTTGAGTATAGATATAATTATTTGTCTCTCCTACTTCACTTGTTATATTTTTTAACTTCTCAATATACCTAATATCCCCAGGTATATATAAGTCTCCATTTTTAACTGTTTTAATCTGATTAAGTAAGGTTCCTGAACCATTGAATTGATAATTGACTTGTACGCCATACTTTTTCTCAAACAGCTTTCCTATTTCTTGCATAGGTTTTTTAAAACCTGCACCACAATACACAAATAAAGACTCCTGAGCTTGAACAGTAACAGATAGTAACAAAATCAAAACTAAAACTAATCCCCAACTGCTTTTTTTCATTTTACCCCCCCTTTATATATAACTTAATTGATATAAAGTGGCACTTTCGTGCCACAGCTATCAGCTGTCTGTCGTGAGCAGTGAGCTAATTCAAATTCTTCAATTCAAAATTATAAACCTAATTCAACCTCTGAAAACACAGTAATCTTAAGGGGTTAGATTTTGAATTTAAAGGTTTTGAATTGGCTGATAGCACACAGCACACGACACACGACTGTGTCACCTCTGGTGACGCAATATATCAATATTATTTCACTTTACCATTAAATAACTAACCAGATTAACAAGTCTCCTTAATCATTTATCTTTATAGTTTCAATAAAAATTGCAACTTGACCACCACAGACCCCACCAGCCTTAGCTACTTCCTGATTACTCATATCAAAAAAACATTTCTTATCCTCTCCTATCTGGATTAAATCTTGTGCAGTTTCAATAGTTTCTGCTTCAGATGCTCCTCCCCCAACTGTCCCTTTAATAGTACCATCAGGATAAACTAACATTTGTGCTCCAATATCTCTAGGTGAAGAACCTGTAGCGAAAATAACAGTAGCAAGAGCTATATAATCACCTGGCCCCTCATAATCTATAATCTTATTCACTATCTCTCTATCCATTACTTACCCCTCCTTATAGAAATTATTTCTGCAATAATAGATATTGCTATTTCTGCTGGAGTTTCACTACCAATATCTACACCAATTGGAGCATGAACCTTATCTATTAATTCTTGGCTAAACCCTTCTTCAGCTCGAAACTGATTAAATAATATCTTTACTTTACGACTACTACCAATCATTCCTATATACTTTGCTTTACTTGTAATAACCTCTCGTAAAACATCATAGTCATGTTGATGACCTCTTGTCACAATAACTAAATAATCATTTTCTTTTATCTTTAAATCTTGTAAATAGTTATCGAAATCAGCACAGACTAATTTATCAGCCTTAGGATAACGTTCCCTAGTCACCATATCTTGTCTATCATCCATTACAGTAACCTTAAAATCTGTCATTTTACCTACCTGAGCTAAAGATTGAGCAACATGTCCTGCTCCAAAAATCACTAATCGCGGTTCTTCTATCACTGGCTCAAAATAAACCTCAACTTCAGTTTTCTGATCAACTTGTACCTTATTTAATACTGGCTGTTGCAAATCTATTAGTGAATTAAAACTACCAATATTATCCATGATAACTTGCCACAATTCCATCCTATTAGCTGGATAAACTATTCTATCTGACTGATTCACAAGCAGTTTACTACCTACAGGGTTAGATTCAAAATCACTAGTACTCTCCACAGCTGTAATTGTACCTATTACAGATTTTTCTTTTTGCTTATAAGCAGTTGCTATTTTTCTATAAAATTCAATTTGTTTCACTTTTAACTCATCCTTTCTCTGGTTTTTTATTGGCCAGATGTAAAATGGCTTCTAACACCCCACCACCAACCGCAAGAGCCTTATCAGAAATCTTATTATAGTAACCTCGTTGATTCCTAGGATCTATATCACCTATTTTAAACCCCTCTTCAACATAAATCCCAGAATGAATCTGACCTCTAATCACACCACTTAGCTCTGCCTTTACTGGCCTATCATTTACCCTACCAAACAGTTCGCCTGCCTCAATTTCGGAACCTAACTTCTTGTCACTTTCAAATACACCATCACAAGGAGCACGTAAAACCCTTTTGTGAGTATATCCCATGATTTCACCTGGCTGACCTGTGTTAGGAAGAGTAGTTCCTTGATAAATCGCTCTACCTAAATAATGCCCTCGGCAACTTTCAATAACTGCATCTACATCTTCTCCTGCCTTAAAACCAGGGCCAACTCCAATAACTAGAGGAGCTTCATTTAAATTAGTAGCTTGGTTTCGCTTTAACATCCGCCCATCTATTACTACCTGGGGAGCAAACTTTTCTTTGAAATATGATAAATTATCCTGAGTAAATACAGGTATCCCTCCTTTATTTATGATCTCCTTAAATGAGTTCCAATCGGTAACAAATTGAGCTGTTACTCCTTCTACTTCATACTTTCCTCTATATACAGACTCAGCAAAAGAAACAGTTCTTCTCACCATCAGCGGTTCCCTAATCTCACTAATTGCTACCTTAAAACCACTTTGGTATAATCTATAGGCAATTCCTGAGGCTAAATCTCCTCCACCTTTAAGTAACACATTTGTTATAGGTACATTCCTCCACATAATTATCCCCCTCTTCTCACTACTTGTAGTACTGGGTCAAAATTTCGAGTATTAGCAAGAATTACTTTTTTTATCCCTTTTTCTACTAACTCAAAAGCAATCTTTCTTATTTTAGCTAAATTGTTTTCTTCCACTTGATTTAAAATAGGTATGTAATTTCTAACCTTATTCTGATAATATCCATAGGAATTAACTGAAGTTAGTATCTTAACTATTAATTCTTTATCTATTACATTTTTATCGGTTAATCTTGTCAGTTGTTTTAAACGATGACAATACTGATCATTAATTTCTTTTCCTAAACCACTCATTCCTAAAACGGGAATTAATATATCAGTTTCATTAGGGACTACTGGCTCATAAGAGGCTGGAGCCTTAATAGGTTTACCAGCAGAACCATCTCCTTCAACTAATATATTAAGATCAGAAAAGACTAACTTAAGCTTATCTATCTCCGTTGGTAATATCCCCTTAATTTTATAACTAACTCCTGTTGCCTGATAATTAATTAGTTTCCTTCCTACAACTACCTTCTGTTGAGCTTCCTTTTGCCAGATATCAGTTAGTTTATTTATTATCTGGATAGTATCTTCCCCCATGATTTCTAGATTGGAAAACTGATCAAATTCAGTAAAATGAGTAGTTGTTGTAACTAATAATCGTTGTTTAATTGGTTCTTGTACCAAAGCAATGATCGTTGCTGTCTTCCCCCCTGCTCCTACTACTGTAACTAGATCTCCTTGTTTAATACCTAATGATTTTTGTAATTGTTGTTCCATCTTATTCACTCCTTAATTCAATCAATTGGCGTTATACTTAACCTCATATAACGCTGATAAACTTATATAACCACTATACTAATTAATGTTTATGTTATAAATTATATACATATTACCGTTTATACTTTGTGTACTCAGTATAATAATCAAGATCAATAATAATACTTTCATCATTAATAGGAAAATGATATATCTTATCTGGATATTTGCATAATAGATTACGCAAACCACCTTCTTTTTCAAGATCATAAATTTCAGAAATTAAATCTGTATTTATCAGCAAAGGATGACCTCTGCTTCCATTAACTACTGGCACCATTATCTCTGGTTGCTTACTTAAACATTCTTTTAAAACTAGATTAAAAACATCAGTACTAATTAAAGGTTGATCTCCTAACGCTAACATAATATACTCTGTAGAATTAGGAAGATTAGTTATCCCTTGCCATACACTAGTCAACATCCCTTCTTTATAATTGTTATTTTTAAACACTTTCAATCTAGTTTCACTCCAATTTTCTAAAACAGCTTCAACTCTACCAGCTTGGGCTCCCAAAACAACTCTAATTTCATCATCAATAAATCTAGAGTCAGCAATATTTTTAATTACTGTCTCCAGAATTGTACTATCTTTCCAAGGTAGTAATTGTTTTAGAGTTCCCATTCTACTTCCTTCACCTGCTGCTAATATAATTGCTGTAATCATTGATCTAAACACATCCTTATCATTTGATTTGCAAGGAGAGAAATTAATTTCTCTCCTTGCTGTTTATTACCTCTACATCCAGAGAAAATAACCTACAAAAACTATCCCTAATAAATAAACTAACCTATTAACTTGCTCTCTTTGCCCAGTAAATAACTTCATTAAGGGATACATAATAAATCCAAGTGCTATCCCATGAGAAATAGAATAAGTTAAAGGCATGGCAATCATAGCAACAAAAGCTGGGAATATCTCAGTAAAATCATCCCAATTAAGATCAATAATATTTGACATCATCATTGTTCCTATACATAATAAAGCTGGTGAAGTAGCAGTTGCTGGCACAACAGAGATTAAAGGCTTAAAAAATAAAGCAAGAAAAAATAACCCAGCAGTTACCACTCCAGTTAAACCAGTTCGACCACCCTCAGCTACCCCGGAGGATGACTCTACAAAAGTAGTAACTGTTGTAGTCCCAAATAAAGCACCACAAGTAGTTCCAATAGCATCAGCTAATAAAGCCCGATTAGCTTTTGGTAAATTACCATCTTCATCAATATATCCCGCCTGCTTACTTACGCCTACTAAAGTTCCTGCTGTATCAAAAAGATCAACGAAAAGAAAAGATAATAGCACACTAACAATCCCTACATCAAAAGCAGCCTTAATATCCAGCTCAAATAACACAGCAGACCATTCTCCAAATTTAGGCATAGCAATTATTCCTTCTAAAGGGGGCGTTACTCCATTAAACCAGCCAACAATTGTAGAAGCAATTATTCCTAATAAAAGAGCTCCTTTAATCTGACGAGCATATAATACACCTGTTACTATCATTCCTATAATAGCAACAAGAGATGGACCTGATAAAGGATCTGCTCCCATCTTTACCAAGGTAGATTGACTAGAAACAACTAATCCAGCATTCTGCAAACCAATAAAAGCTATAAACAGCCCTATACCAGAAGAAATCCCGGCTTTTAAAGACATTGGGATACAGTTAACTATCTTTTTTCTAACTGGTGTTACACTCAGTAGAATAAAGATTATCCCCTCTAAAAATATTACCCCTAATGCAGCCTGCCAGGGGACCCCCATATTAGCAACTACAGTATAAGCAAAAAAAGCATTCAATCCCATACCAGATGCTAAAGCAAAAGGATAGTTAGCCAACAAAGCCATGCTTAATGTTCCTACTATTGCTCCAGCAATAGTGGCTATAAATACTCCCCCAAAGGGCATACCTGCATCACTTAAAATAGAAGGATTAACAAAAATAATATACGCCATTGTTAAAAAAGTAGTAGCTCCAGCCAAAATTTCTGTTTTAATATTTGTATTATTCTCACTTAAATGAAATATTCTTTCTAAAATACCATTCTCATTAACAGTCTCACCAGTGTCAGGATTAGGAGTACCCATATTTTCTCGCCTCCTTGATTTTAATTGCCTACCCTACAACTAAAGGAACAAATTGAAAATCTACCACAGAAAATAATCCCTTATCAGTTATCTTTAACTCAGGAATAACTGGTAGAGACATAAAAGATAAAGTCATAAATGGTTCTTCCTTAGTAACTCCTAAGGAGAAGGCAGTAGCTTGCAAACTATCCAATTTTTCTGCAATTTTTACTAGAGGTTTATCTGACATTAAACCAGCAATAGGCAAAGGTAATTTGTCAACTATCTGACCTTTATTAGTTATCACAATACCTCCTTGTAACTTTTCTATTTCTTGCACAGCTAATATCATATCTTCAGCCTCTACTCCTGCTACAATAATATTATGAGTATCATGAGCAATAGAAGTTGCAATTGCTCCTGTTTGTAATCCTAAACCTTTTAGTAACCCTAAACCAATATTTCCTGTTTTCTGATGTCTTTCTACTACTGCTAACTTAACTAAATTCTGCTTAGCCAACTCACTAGAGGTTAGCTGTTGAGAACTTAAATTGACAGTAGATTCCCTAGTTATTATCTGCTCTTCCATTAACTCCAGCACCCGATACTTATTACCTTCTGGTAACATAAAGTCAGTTTTTTCTATCTTCCCTATATTGACTGAATTATATATATCACTATTCTGACTTGCGGAATCTTGTACTTCGTCTGCAGAATCCAGAATAAATTTACCATTCTGAGCTACTAGTCTACCATCTTTAAAAACTTTATTAATGTTTATTTTTTCTAAATCATCAATCACAACTAAATCAGCTTTATAGCCAGGAGCTATAGCTCCAATATTATCTAACCCTAAAGCATTAGCAGAATTTATAGTTGCCAATTTAATTGCTTGTAAAGGCTCCATCCCATGCTTAATTGCTTTTTTTATTAGAAAATTAATATGTCCTTCTCCAACTAAATCTCTTGGATGACGATCATCAGTAGCAAATAAGAATCGATTACTATTTTTTTCATTAACTGCTGGTAATAATCTAGCAAGATCTTTAGTCGCAGATCCTTCTCTGATCATGATGTACATTCCTTTACCAATCTTCTCAAGAGCTTCTTGGCAAGTTGTACATTCATGATCAGCTTTAATGCCTCCTAGAAGATAAGTATTTAAATCTTTAACATTCAATCCTGGAGCATGCCCATCTATAAACCGATCACTAAATAAAGATAATTTTTCCCAAATACTCTGTTCCCCATTAATTACACCAGTAAAATCCATGACTTCACCAAGGCCAAGAATTCCTTCAGCCGTAATTAACTCCTCTAAGTCTTCAGCTTTCAAAATAGCACCTGAAGTATCAAATTTAGTTGCTGGCACACAGGAGGGTAACATTAAATTAAAGTTCCAAGGTAGAGACAAGCCTACATCTAACAAATATTTAATCCCTTCTATCCCCATAACATTAGCTATCTCATGTGGATCAGCTACAACTGTAGTAGTTCCTAAAGAAATTACTTCCTGGGCAAATTCTTTTACTTTGGCCATAGCACTCTCAAGGTGTAGATGACCATCAATAAAAGCAGGAGCAAGTACTTGGCCCTGCAAATCTATTTCTTTGTGTCCCTTATAAGATCCCGTCCCAATAATTACACCATCTGCTATAGCTACATCTAACTCCTTTATTTCTTCATTAAAAACATCAACCACTTGACCATTCTTTAATACTAAATCAGCCTTTATTTCTCCTTGAGCTTTTTTTAATAATTTAGAATTCAAATTTACCCCTCCTTGCTTAAAAACAACTCAAACTAATAAGTTATTATTAAATACTAAGAGCTCCAAAATTACATCGAGTTACACAAAGACCACAGCCAGCACATTGATCCTGATCAACTACTGCTATATTATTATCATTTAGCTCAATAGCTTGATAAACACAACTCTCAACACACATACTGCAGCCAGTACAAGCTTCTTGATCAACAGTCGGAGGTATAGTTGTAAAATTGGCATCTTCTGATCGATTTTCCTGGGCCAACCCTCTAACTTGATCTAGACTACTATATCCCAACTCAGACATTAACTCCTTCATCTCACTGACAATCTGACCATACATTTCAGGACCATTAACAATAGCTGCAGTACAAATCTGTATTGCTTGGGCCCCAGCCATAATCATCTTTAGTGCATCTGCCCCAGTTGAAATTCCTCCTACTCCAATAACTGGAATATCAACAGCCTGCACAGCCTCAAAAACACATCTTAATGCTAAAGGGAAGATAGCATTTCCTGATAACCAACCATAACCATTATCGCTCCCCATCAGTGGTTGACTTGTCTCCAAATCAATATCTAAAGTAGGTCCCATAGAATTAATCAACACTATTCCATCTGCTCCTGCTTCCTCAGCAGCTTCAGCAAATGTAGGTACATCTACTTGCGGACTTAATTTAACCATAACTGGAATATCAGTCACTTCTTTAGCTGCTTTAATACTATTTACTACTGGAGAAGGATCATTACCAAGATAATGAGTTGATAATTCCAAAGCAGCAGCATACGGTTCTACTTGTTGTGCTAATTCTTTTATTTCTTCTGCTGAATAACCTAACCCTACAATCACTGGTAATCCAGTTTCTTGTGTCTTAGGATATTCTTCTTCTAACCATTGTTCTGGGGGTAATTCAGACCATAATTCAGCATTCATAAACCCACTCTTAACCTGTGCCATATTTGGTCTTGGTACCTGAGCTGCTTTAACAGATATAGTCTTGGTTACAATTGCCCCAGCCCCTCCCTCTTTAGCTTTATGAGCCATATCACCATCTTTAACAGTTGGCCCTGCTGCAGGCATAATTGGATTTTTAAAATCAATTCCAAAAAGATTCAAACTTAAATCTATCATATTAATCTCCTCCTTTAATATTGTTATTAAAACAATCCTTTAATTACCCATCATTAGGATTTTTCTGCTAAACCTTTCTTTATTTTGTCAGGAGTAATAGGTAATTCCTTAAATCTAACTCCTATAGCATCATAGACAGCATTGGCAATTGCTGGTGCTGCTCCAATAGTACATGGTTCTCCAACACCTTTAGCCCCAAAAGGACCATCAGAATCTTGATCTTCAACCAAGCGGGAATTAAAGTTAGGACTATCTAGAGCAGTAGGTATTATATAGCCACTCAAATCAGGATTTAAAGTTATTCCTTCTTCTATTACTTGCTCTTCCATAAGAGCCATTCCCACTCCCTGAACAGTTCCACCTTCTATCTGCCCTTCAACTCCTTGCGGATTAATGGCTTTACCTAAATCAAGAGCTGTATTTACATTTAAAACCTTAACTTCTCCTGTATCAGTATCTACTTCTACTTCAATTTCTTGCGTCATAAAGGTATATGCTACATATACTTTTTCAGATTGACCAGTAACTGTATCTGGTTCATAAGTTTTAGGAAAATAGGAACCCTCTGCTTTAAGTTCTTGCCCTCTATCTTGCACCTTGGTAGCCAACTCCCAGTAACTAAGTTTATTACTAGAATCATCATGTCTAAAAATATACCCCTCTTCTACTCCCATTTCCGGATAATTACACCTAAATTCTAAACTAGCATAATGATATATTTTACTTAGCAATTCTTCAGCTGCTTCCTTAACAGCATTACCGGTAAAAAATGTCTGACGAGTAGCAGAAGTAGAACCTGCATTTTTAGTTAAATGAGTATCTCCCTGACTAACTCTGATTAAATCAGGATTGATCTTTAAAACCTCAGCTGTAATCTGAGTAACTACTGTTAAACCCCCTTGCCCAACATCAGCCGCTGCTGTTCTAATAAGAATAGTTCCTTCCTCTTCTATTTCAACTGAAGCAATAGAGTGATCAGGAAACCCTTCTCCATAACCAAAACCAAACATTATAGTTGATATTCCTTGACCATATTTTTTCATTGGTCATTCCCCCTTTGTTGACATATCCATTATTTCTTGAATAGTTTTTTTAACATTAACACTTTTAGTTAAAACCTGACCATTAGGGGTAGTTGACCCTATTTCATAAGCATTTTGGAGACGTAATTTAGTTCGATCCATTCCTAACCTTTGAGCTATAATATCCATCTGGGAATCATAAGCAAATGCCATTTGAGTAGCCCCAAAGCCTCTCATTGCCCCTGTATAAGTATTATTTGTATAAACAGCATAAGAAGCTCCTTTAACATTTTCTACATTATATGGTCCAGTACAGTGATATAACCCTTTATGTACCACTGCTGGACTACTCGAAGCATAAGCACCTACATCACCTATTAATTCTGTCTGCCAAGCTGTCAGATAACCTTCATTAGTTACTCCAGTTTTATGTCTAATAATCATTGGGTGACGTTTAGACTGAGAAATCATTGATTCTTCTCTAGTATAACTAAACTTAACTGGTCTTTTTACCTCCCTAGCTGCCAATGCAAGATGTATATGAACAGAAATATCCTCTTTCTTCCCAAAGGCTCCACCTATAGTAGGTTGTATAATCCTTATCTTTTCTTTAGGCACACCTAAAGATTGAGCAATATCTACCTGTGTATCATGCAACCACTGTGTAGCTGCCCAAATCTTAGTCACTCCCGTCTCTTCTTCATATAAACCTACTCCAGCTTCTACTTGTAATGGAACCTGATCTAGATGCTGTGTTTTATATTCCTTTTCTACTATTAAATCAGCCTCCGAAAATCCTTGTTCTACATCTCCTTTTTTTAGATAGTGATCACATAATATATTATTAGAGTATATAGTATCGTCTAAATGTTCAGAAATTAATTCACTTTCAGCTTCATGAATTACTGGCGCATTTTCTTCCATGGCTTCTAAGGGATTAGTCAGAATTTCCAGTTCTTCCACCTCAACTTCTATTAACTCAAGGGCCTTAACAGCAATTTCTTCTGTTTCAGCAATAACTATAGCTAAAGCATCGCCCATAAATCGCATCTTCTCCCCACTACCAACTAATACAGGCTGATCTTTGATAATTAATCCAAAGTTATTTAAATCAGGATAATCTTCAGCAGTAATTATCTTAACTACTCCAGGTAATTTTTCTGCCTGGCTAATATCAAGCTTACGCAAATAGGCATGAGGATGGGTTGCCCGCTTAACTTTCAGATATAACATATCATCAAATTGTATATCTCGCGTATACGTAGCCTGACCAGTTACTTTCTCTGTGGCATCTACTTTTTTTATATTCTCCCCAACTATTTTTTCACTCATTATCCCTCCCCCTTTCCCTAAGTTTGTATCCTGCTAATTTAACTGCATCTACTATTTTCTGATAACCTGTACAACGACATAAGTTACCTGACAAACCCCTTCTGATTTCTTGTTCATCAGGCTGAGAGATATCATCTAATAATTTTTTGCTAGCTAAAATCATTCCTGGCATACAAAAACCACACTGCACAGCACCAGCTTCAACATAAGATTCCTGGATTGGATGTAACTTCTCCTCACTATTTAGTCCTTCTATAGTTAAGATATTTGCCCCATCTGCTTGAGGAGCCAGCACAAGACATGAATTAACCAATTCCCCATTCATTATTACAGAGCAGGCACCACATTCGCCTTTTCCACACCCTTCTTTAGCACCAGTTAGATTTAAATCTTCTCGCAATAAATCAAGCAAACGAGTAGTAGGCGTAGTTTCTATATCTCTTCTTTCCCCATTAACTGTTATTGTGATTTCCAATTCATTCACCCCCATTTTAATTCCTTTAGGGCACTTATCATAATATCTCTCCCAACCTCTCTGCGATAATCTTCAGTTCCTCTGATATCATCTATCGGGGACATATTATCTGCTACTAGTTGGCCCAGTTCTTCATAAGCTAGTTGGTCTATCCTTTTACCAATCACTTGCTTCTTAACTGCCTTAATTTCTAGTGGAGTAGGAGCTACTGCCCCCATACAGGCTCTAACATCACTAATTACTTGATTCTGATTAAATTCAACAACTAAAGCTAGAGATAAGCTGGAGATAGCTAAAGCCTTTCTATTACCAACTTTCTTCCAGACTCCAGCTGTATTTAGTTTAGGCTTAGGAATTATAACTTTGGTTAATAGTTGTTCTGGATTAATTACTGCTTTTTTAGGACCTGTAAAAAAGTCTTCAGCTAATACTATGTCTTCTTCCTTAGCAGAAGACAATTTAAACTTTGCCTGATAGGCTAAAAGTGGTGGTAAAAGATCACCAGCTGGAGAAGCAGTAACAATATTTCCCCCAAGCGTGCCCCGATTTCTTATTTGAAGAGCTCCTATATCTGCTGCAGCCTGACTCAACACAGGAAAATAATTATTTAAATTTTCTGAATTCTCAATTTCTGTATGAGTCACTAGCGGCCCAATTTCAATCCAATCCTCTTTAACATTTATCTCTTTTAGCTTCTGAATATTCTTCAAATCTAAGATGTTATCTAAGTCATATAATTTATCATAATATTCCACTAATAAATCAGTTCCGCCTGCCAATACAGTTACTTTTCTTCCGTACTCTTGTAGTATATTAACTGCTTCTTCTATGGTTTCAGGAGCAAAATATCTCTTAAAATCTTTTCCAAAACTGTCTGGCTTGTTCTTGACATTCCGAGCATATTTTTTCTTCATCTAGAACCTGCACCTCCCGATTTTCCATTAAAATTTTACCCCCAACAACTGTAGTATCAACTAAACTACCATTCATTCCTAATAAAATATGTCCCAGAAGATTATCACTTTGCATGGGAGTTGGCGATTGATACTCTACTACAATTAAATCCGCGGCCGCACCTGGTTTTAACATCCCTAATTGCGGGCCAAAGTAATTTTGAGCAATTTGTTGGTTATTAGCAATAGCCATCTGATATGCTTCTTCTCCCCCAACTGAAGGGTGAGCTTGATCATGAGATTGTAGTAAACTAGCTACATTAATACTTTCAAACATATCAGTTGTATAACCATCAGTCCCTAGACCAACAGTTAAATCTTCTTCCAAGGCCTCTTTAACTGGAGCAACTCCTACAGCATTCCCCATATTTGATTCAGGATTATGAATCAAATTAACCTGATTTCTCTTCAAAATATCGAGTTCACCCTCCTGAAGGTGGACTCCATGGATGGCCAAAGAATCTTCCTGCCAGATGTTATACTTATCTAGTCTATCAACTACTCCAACAAATCCCTTTTTTTGGCTATCAGCTACATCAGCCCAGCCTTCTGCAGTATGAATATGTACCGGTGCCTGTAGCTCTTGACTCAAAGCCGCTACTTGTTCTAGAGTCTCATCTTCTAAAGTAAAAGAGGCATGAAGACCGATTGTCCCGCCTAGATAAGGATCCTCTTCTTCTAGTTTTTTAATAAACCTTTCATTTTCACGTAGTGCTTTCTGAGCTTTTTCTGAACCATGACGATCTGATATTTCATAAGAAAGATTGGCCCGAATACCAGTTTCTTTGACTGCATCAGCAATGATATCTAAACTACCATCAATCTGCCCATAACTAGCATGATGATCAAAAACAGTAGTTGTTCCCTGTTTAATTCCCTCTAGCAGAGCAAAAATAGCACTGTAATAGATATCTTTAGCGTTCATAGTTTGATCAAGTCGCCACCATAGTTTCTGTAGGATATCAACAAAATCTTGAGGGGGACGATCAGCTTTTAGATCCATACCCCGAGCAAAAGTACTATACATATGCATATGGGAATTAATCATCCCAGGCATAATTAGCTTACCTTCTACATCTTTAAATTTAGCCTGGGGATATTTTTCTTTTAGTTCTACTGTCTTACCAAGTTCAACAATTTCCTCCCCTTCAATCACAACGCCCCCATCTTTTATGACAGTGGACTTTTGATCAAAAGTCAAAACTGTCCCATTACCGAAAATTAGCATCCTAACATCCCCTTCTAACTATTTATCATTTCCTGGGCAATACGATTAGCCTGGCTAATAACTTCATTTTCCTCAATCGTGGCTAGTTCTCCATCTTGAACAACTATTTCTCCATTAACAATCGTGATATCCACAATCTGGGTGTCACCAGTATTAATCAGAGCTGAAACTGGATCTGATAAACCTCCAGCAAAGCCAAACCGCTGACTATCAACTAGGAACATATCTGCTGCTTTACCTTCTTCCAAACTCCCAATTTGTGGTTGATTGAGCAAATCACGTCCTCCATTAGTAGCTAAAGCCAACACATCTTCGGCAGTTATACTACTGATACCAGAATTTAATCTGTGCATTAAAAAAGCCGCCTTCATCTCCAAAATCATATTAGAAGAATCATTACTGGCACTACCATCAACAGCTAAACCTACTGGCACATCATTTTCTAGCATATAGGGAACTTTAGCCACTCCAGAAGCTAACTTTTGGTTGGAAACAGGACAGTGAGCAACTCCAGTTCCAGTTTCAGCCATCCGATCTAGTTCTGCCTCAGTTAAATGAATACCATGAGCATACCAGACATCTTCTCCTACCCAACCTACTTGCTCCATATACTCCAGAGGACGCATACCAAAGGTCTCTTGACAGAATTTTTCTTCATCCTTAGTTTCTGCCACATGCGTATGACTCTGCACCCCATAACTGCGGGCTAATTTAACCGACTCTTTCATTAAATCTTTTGTAACCGAAAAAGGAGAACAAGGAGCAAGTATCACTCGCTGCATAGAAAATGGATCATTATCGTGAAACTTTTCAATCACTCGTTGGGAATCCTGTAAGATTTCTGTTTCTGTCTGGACAACTTTATCTGAGGGGAGTCCACCATCCTTTTCACTTAAAGACATACTCCCGCGGGAACCATGGAATCTAATCCCTATTTCTTGGGTAGCTCTAAACTGTTGATCAATAATATTAGCTGGCTGACTATCTGGAAAGACATAAAACTGATCAACAGCCGTCGTACAACCAGTCTTTAATAATTCTCCACAAGCAACTAAAGTACTATAATAGATTGCTTCAGGAGTTAAGTTGGCCCAGATAGGATACAGATACTGTAACCAATCAAATAGTTCTAAATTTTGCGCCTGACCTAGATTCCTAGTTAAAGTTTGATAAAAGTGATGATGCGTATTAACCAAACCTGGGAACAGAAAGTAGTCTGAACCGTCAATGATTTGCTCAGCCTCTTGTTCTATATCTTTAGCTATCTTGCTAATCCTATTGTCTTCAATTAAGATATCAGAATCCTGCAATCTATTACGTTCTTGATCCATAGTTATAATTTCTTTAACATCTTTAATCAAAATAGAAGACATCTCTTCTCCTCCTTATAAAAGATAATCAAACTATCAAGTAAATCTAACTCTCATCAGTTACACTTTCAATAGCTTCAATTATCTGTTCATAACCTGTACAGCGACAGAGATTTCCTTCAATTGCTGTTTTAATCTCTTCTCTATTAGGCTTAGGATTCTTATTTAACAAGGCTTTAGCAGACATTAACATTCCTGGAGTACAAAAACCACACTGTACTGCTTGATGATCAATAAAAGCTTGCTGTAAAGGATCAAGTTGCCCATCAACTTCTAATCCTTCAACTGTCAATATCTCACTACCATCTACCTGAGCTGTCAGAATCATACATGAATGAACTGCTTCTCCATCAAGAATTACTGTACAGGCACCACATTCACCAATATCACATCCCTCTTTAACCCCTATTAGATTCAATCGCTCTCTCAAGGTATCCAATAGGCGCTCTTCAGGTTCTATCAGTAAAGTTGATTTCTGTCCGTTTACTGTAAGAGTTACTTCAATGTTAGCCATTATTACTTACCTCCTTAATTATCTCCTGTAGGGCCCTTTGTGCTAAAGTAGAAATAGCTGGTTTTTTATAAGGAGTAGACCACCTTTTACCTGTAATTGCAACCATTTTTTGCTGGGTTAACTTACCTATTTCTTCTACATCAATTTCACTAATCTGCTTACCATCAATAGCCTCTTCTACTTTTGTAAACGACTGAGGATAAGGTGTAGCTGCCCCCGGAACTAGCTTAGTATCTACAAAAGCTTGGTTATTATCAATTTTAGTTACTAGAGCCAAATTCAACCTAGCAATAGCTACAGCTTTTCTTCTTCCTATCTTTTGAAAATTACCATATATTTTCTCATCAGCTACAGGAATTCTAATTTCAGTTAGTATCTCATCTGCCTGAATACTAGTTCTATAAGGACCAGTTACAAAGTCACTTAAAGGTATAACTCTTTTTTCTTCTGTAGATCGTAAAACCACCTCAGACTGTAAAGCTATTAAAGGAGGTAATAAATCAGCTGCTGGAGAAGCATTAACAATATTCCCCCCCACAGTAGCCCGATTTCTAATCTGAGTAGAACCTATAGTACTAGCTGCTGTTGCTAATAGAGGATAATTCTTCTGAATAATTGGACTCTCAACTAGATCAGAATGAGTAATCAAAGATCCAAGTGTAATATAGTCTTCGGCTTTCGTTATCTTTTCTAATCCTTCAACATTGGAAATATCCAATACATAATCTAACTTTGCATTATCAAAATCTTGCTGGTGCATATTAACCAAAACATCTGTACCACCAGCAATTATCTCTACCTTTTTATATTCCTCTAAATAACTTAAGACCTCTGTTAATTTGTTTGTAGTCAAGAAATCATAATCTAGCATTATTAACTCCCCCCCTTACTCAAAGAACGACCAATCAATACCCGTTCTAGATTGAGTGGTAAGTCTCTGATCCGCTCACCTGTCGCCTGAGCAACAGCATTAGTAATTGCAGCACTACCTAATTCAAGAGTTGGTTCTCCAATAGATTTTGCTCCATAGGGGCCATTAGGATCGGGATTTTCTACGATAATAGGCGTAATATCTGGCATATCTTTAGCAGTTGGAATTAAATAATCATCAAAATTAGTGGTTTTAATATAACCATTCTCAGTTTCTAAATCTTCCATAATACAATGCCCCATAGCCATTACAACACCACCATAAATTTGGCCCTTTACATTAGCTGGATTAATCGCCTTACCTACATCATGAGCAGCTGCCATATTCAGGACATCAACTTGACCCGTTCCAGTATCAACCTCTACTTCTGCTATCTGACAACCATACACATAAGTGAAGTAGGGTTTACCTTGGCCCGTCTCTTCATCCCAGCTAATATCTGGACTTTGGTACCAACCATAAGCTGATAAAAAGACCCCTTGACTATAGGCTTGATTAACAATTTCTTTAAAAGAAACTATCTGTTCACCAGTAGTAGTAAATAGATGATTATCCTGTAGAACGATTTCTTCTTGCTCAAGGTCATATTCTTTAGCTGCAAACTCTTTAATTATCTTCTTTAGCTTTCCTGCAGCATCCTTAACTGCATTACCACCAACTAACGTACTACGAGAGGCAACTGTAGAACCACTTTCAGGGGCTATAGAAGTATCAACTTCCATATAATTAATATTTTCCAGATTAATTCCTAACTCTTCAGCTGCTATCTGAGAAAAGACTGTCTTTAAACCTTGACCATTTTCCGCTAATCCTCCATGAATAATCAGACTCCCATCTTTTTGGATAGATACTATTGCACCAGCAGCATCAACCCCCTCAGCTCCTAGACTAACACCTCGAAAACTGATTGACATACCAATACCTCGCTGTTTATCACCAGGTTGATCTTGGCTATATTTATCATATTTTTCTTGATAATTAATAGCATCCATAGCTTCAGACATTACTTGATTTAAACTTACCTCATGATCATCTAGCTTTTGACTACTGGCAGTCACTGAACCATTTTGATACATATTCTTTTTCCGTAATTCCTCAGAAGTCATCTCTAATTCGTGGGCCAACTCATCCATCAGTGATTCTTGGGCAAAAATAGTTGGTGGGGAACCATATCCACGCATAGCTCCTGTATAAACATTATTAGTATAAAAACCATAGGTATCTGTTTTCACATTGGGAATCTCATAAGGACCTGTGGCTTGCACTACTGACCTCCAAGTAACAAAAGGAGTCTGGCAGGCATAAGCTCCACTATCAGCTACTACTTCAATCTCCATAGCTAATAACTCACCATCTTCACTAGCTCCTACTTTATATTGCAAATAATAAGGATGCCGTTTATAACTTTCCAAGATAGATTTTTCTCGACTATTAACCATTTTTACTGGTCGATCAGTTGCTAAAGCTAAAACTGCAGCTCTAGCTGCCATAGAGGACATATTTTCATCTTTTCCTCCAAAAGCTCCTCCCATATTATTCTGAGTTACTCGCACATTATTTAAATCAGTCTCTAATACTGAAGCAACAGCATCACGAGTAGCGTAAGGATTTTGGATAGAACCATAAATACTTACTAGACAATTTTTATCCTTAGGTACTACAGCTATAGATTCAGGTTCAATATAACTATGCTCGATAAACTGAGTAGTATATTCCCGTTCTAAGACTACATCTGCCTGAGCAAACCCCTCTTCTACATCTCCTTTACGTAAGGGATGATGGACCACTTGATTATTATCTAGTTGGGCATGAATTGACTTAGCATCTGCTTTTCTCGCTTCTAATGGATTATAGACTCCTTCTAATTCTTTATATTCTACTTCAATCAACTCAATAGCCTTTTCAGCAATCTGCTTAGTTTCAGCAGCAACAAGAGCAATTCCATCACCAATATACATAGTCTTTTCCTTGGCTAGAACCTGTTGATTTTGAATAATAACACCAAATTCATTATTGGGGATATCATCTGCTGTCAATACTACTTCAACACCAGACAACTCTCTAGCTGGTTCTATATTAATACTTAAAATCTCTGCATGAGGATAATCAGATCTAAGCACTTTAGCATATAACATATTATGAAACTTATAATCAGCCCCAAATTTAGCCTTACCTGTTACCTTCTCATAGGCATCTACTCTCTTAGCAGATTTATTAACTTGCTTATTTCCCATTCTTGCACCTCCATAATTTAGTCTGTTATTGAGTAGTATTATTCTTAGGTAGAATCAAATTAAGCCCAAAAGCAAATATTGCTCCAACTGCTACTCCAGATGATACTAAAGTAGATAACCAATTAGGAAGCTGTTCTACAACTTCAGGCTTCATTGTAACTCCTAATCCAAAACTTAAAGCAATAGCTAGAATAAATAACTTTCGATCTGTTAAACCATTTTTAACAGCTATTTTAATCCCTGAGGTAGCAACCATCCCAAATAAAGCAACTGTGGCTCCTCCTAATACAGGGGCAGGCATAACAGAAATAATAGCTCCAAACTTAGGCAATAAACCAAGTAAAATAAGAAATCCCGATACTACAACTCCTACTACTCTACTACCTACCTTAGTAAATTGAATCACACCGGTATTTTGACTAAAAGTACTATTGGGCAATGAATTAAAAATAGCCGCCAAAGCACTGCCACAAGCATCAGCCAATAGTCCTCCACTTAAACGCTTAGCATGAAGTTCACCTTCAATAGGTTCATCAGAAATACTAGCAATAGCAGTTAAATCACCTACTGTCTCAATACTAGTAACTAAATAAGCAAGAACAAAAGGCAATAGATGACCCCAATCAAAAGCTATTCCATATTTCAAAGGAACAGGAATAGTAAACCAACCCGCTTCCATTACCGGACCAAAATCAATCAACCCTAGAAAAATAGATACTATATAACCAGCAATCATCCCAATAGCAATCGCCCCGGCTTTAATCAATCCTCCCCCAAACCGATTACAAATAATAACGATACTCAGCACAAAAAAGCCTAACATTAAATTCTGGGGACTGCCAAAATTTTCAGCTCCCTGGCCACCAGCAAAATCAGTAATTCCTACTTCTACAAGGCTAAGACCAATCATCATCACTACTGTCCCAGAAACTACAGGTGTAAAATATTTTTTTACTTGTTTAATAAACCTGCTTACAATTATCTCTGATACAGATGCAACTAAGGACATACCTAAAATCAAAGGTAAACCACCTGCATTACCAGCAGCAATAGCCATAGGTACAAAGGTGAAACTGGTTCCTTGGACTCCTAACAGTCCAGAACCAATTGGCCCTAACTTGGTACATTGCACATAAGTAGTAATCCCTGATACTATCAATGTCATATTCACAATAAAACTAGTTTCGATGGCATTAAAACCCACTACTCCACAAATGATTAATGGAGGAGTGATAATTCCTACAAACATAGCCAACATATGCTGAAACCCAAGTAACAATCTCTCTCCTAAAGGTGGCTTATCCTCCAATTTATAAATCGGATCTGAATTAACAGTCTGATCCTCTAAGTTAGGTTCCATAATTTCTAACACCACCTATCTCTATTTTAAATAAAATCTGGATACAGAGCATAAAATTCAGCTGCTTTAAGTAAATGATCTACTGGGACTTGATCATTTACTGTATGAGCATATATCTCATTAGCAGGACCAAAACCAATACAAGGAATACCACACCGACCCATAATAGAAACTCCATTAGTACTAAAAGTCCATTTATCAACAGTTGGCTCTTCTTGAAATAAATCTTTATAGGCACCCACAGCTCCTTGAATATACTCATGATCTTCTTCTAATACCCAAGTAGGATAGTACTTTTCGGTTTCATATACTAACCCAGTATAACTTGGCGTATTATAATTTAAAATCTCCACCTTAGCATCTACTCCTACTTCTTCGATTACTTCTTCTACCTGGCTTACTGCTAATTCTTTATCCTCACCAGCAGTCAACCGCCGATCAAGATGGATAGTAGATTTATCAGGTACAGCGCATAAACTAGGAGTATTATTATAAATATGAGTTACAGTTATAGTACCTTTCCCTAGAAATTCATCCTCTTTTAATCTTTCATTCAGTCTTTCAATCCCTGATATAATTGGAGCAATATTATAAAGTGAATTTTCCCCTCGATGCGGAGCACTACCATGGCAAGATACTCCTTCAGTTGTTACTTCCATCTCCATTCTACCTCTATGACCTCGATAAATATTTAAATTAGTTGGTTCAGTTACAACAACCATTTCGGGGTTTAGATTATCTTCATTAATAATATACTGCCAACAAAGCCCATCACAATCTTCCTCTTGAATACTACCTACAAAATATAAACTAAATTCTTGATGCAGATTCAGATCCTTTATCACTTTACCAGCATAAACCATACTAACCATAGCAGCCTCTTGGTCAGTAGCTCCTCGACCATAAATTATGCCCTCTTCCAATTTACCTGCAAAAGGATCCCACTCCCATTCCTCAGGATCTCCAACACCTACAGTATCAATATGAGCATCATAAGCAATTACTCTATCACCATTACCTATCCTCCCAAGAATATTGCCCATAGGATCAATGGTGATCTCATCAAAACCTACTTTCTCCATCTCTTCTTTAACTCGTTGAACAACCTTTTCTTCCTGGCAACTTTCACTAGGAATTTTAATTATATCCTGCATAAACTCCACCATCTCAGTCCGATACTTACCTATTTCGTTCTTAATCTCTTTAACCACTTTAGATCTTTCCACTAGCTATTACCTCCTTTTAATTTATAAATTAATCTAAAATTATTAAATTAGCTTATCTAAACTAACCTAATCATTTTAACCTTTTCCGCCCATAGTTACAGCCATCACTGATTTAGCAGTATGCAATCTATTTTCTGCTTCATCATAGACAATAGAATGAGAACCATCTATTACAGAATCTACTACCTCATTTCCTCTATCAGCAGGCAAAGCATGCATATAACTTACATCATCTTTGGCTAGTTCCATCATTTCTTCTGTGCATTTCCAATCTTTATTAGCTTCTAATAAATTTCCTCCACCATCTGGATGATTAACCCAGCTACCCCAATTTTTAGGGATCACAACATCAGCATTCTGGTAAGCTTCTTCCATATTATTAGTAACTTCAAACGAACCACCATGCTGCTTAGCATTTTTTTCAGCCTGCTCAAGTACCCAATCAGGTAACTCAAATCCTTCTGGATGAGCCACAGTTACATTCATAGCATAACGAGGGAATAATAAAGCTTGGGTAACTGGTACAGAAATAGGCTTCTTATGACTAGTAGCATAAGCCCAAATAATAGAGACATTAAGTTCTTCAGTAATATTTTTCTTCTCTTGAATAGTCATCAAATCAGCTAATCCCTGCATAGGATGATATAAGTTACACTGTAAATTCATAATCGGTACTGGAGCATGCTTAGCCAAGCTTCTTAAGTATTCATTACCATGTCCTTCTTCCCAAAAGCAATTCCGACAAGCAATTGCATGACCAAAACTACCTAAAATAACACCTGTATCCTTAGCAACCTCACCATGACTGACCTGCATAGTACTAGTATCTAAGAAATTAGCATGACCTCCTAGCTGAGCCAATCCAGCTTCCATAGAATTTCTAGTTCTAGTTGATTCTTCGAAGAACATTAACATTGCAGTTTTGTTCTGTAAATATGGAGTATCAATTCCCATAGCAAATTTGCGTTTTAAATCAAAAGATACATCTAATAATGTATCAACCTCTTCTTTACTCCAATCTTGTAAAGAAATAAAGTCTTTCCCTCGCAATACTGTCTGCATCTTCTATCTCCTCCTTGAAAATTTTATTAGAGACTTAATCAAGTACTAAACTATCTTTACCGCCCCAGATTATTCTTCGATAATTAATAGGGTCCGTAGCTCCTTCCGTATTAAATAACAGAATAACTGAGTCTCGGTTTAAACCTAGTTCTTTTCGTAGTCCATCTAACTTAGATTCATCCCTTAATAATGAAAGTAACCCTAGACCTACAGCTCCAGATTCTCCAGCCACTATTCGTTGATCAGTACCTAATGGATTAGCTAACATTCGCATCCCAGTAGCAGCAATATTATCAGCACATTTAATATACATCTTACTGAAATCTCTTAAAATTTCCCAGGCTATAGGATTAGGTTCTCCACAAGCTAAACCTGCCATATCAGTCTCTAGTTCACTATTTACATTATGGGCTCTACCATCACCGATAGAGGCTGATTCGAAAACACAAGCTGCATCATTCGGCTCAATAATAGTAGTTATTGGCGGTTTCCCATTATAATAATTAGCATAATAACCAAGAACTGACCCTGCCATTGATCCAACACCGGCTTGCAAAAAAAGATGGGTTGGTTTATCAATACCATCTAATTCCATTTGAAGTAATGCTTCAGCTGCCATAGTAGTATAACCTTGCATAATCCAACTTGGAATTTCTTCATAACCTTCCCAAGCTGTATCCTGTACAATCAGCCAATCTTCTTTTTTAGACTGATCAATTGCATAACTAACTGTTTTATCATAATTCATATCAGTAACAACTGCTTTTGCTCCAGCTTCTCTAATAGCTTCAACTCTTCTCTGAGCTGAACCTTTAGGTAAGTAAACAATAGCTTTATACCCTAACTGACTAGCAGCCCAAGCTACCCCTCTACCATGATTTCCATCAGTAGCAGTAACAAAAGTTACATCACCGATTTCTTCTTTAACAGCTGGGGATTTTAGATAATCAAAATCAATTTCATTAATTTCTACACCTAACTCTTGGCAAAGTAACCTAGCAATAGCATAAGCCCCACCTAATACTTTAAAGGCATCTAAACCAAAACGATAGGACTCATCTTTAACATAAATCTGCTGTACATTTAACTTATCTGCCAAATTATCTAAACTGATTAAAGGAGTAGCTTTATAATCAGCAAAAGTAGAATGAAATTTTTTAACTTGTGTTACCTGTTCTTGATTCAAAAAATCTGGTGGTACCCCTTCTAAATTATCATTTGTAAGAACCTGCATCTCCACTGGATCCTTAACTGTCAGCATAATATTCCCTCCTTCTATATCTATTGCAGATATTTACTCTTCTTACATTATTATTATTTTGTAAAGATTAAAAATATTCAAGTTTACTTAAATTTTTTGAAGTTTTTTTACAGCAAAATTAAGCTTACTTTGCTAATTAATCTAACATATTTTTCTGAGTACTAAAATAATTTTTTGTTCAAAAAATAAAAGAGCCAACTTTTCTATCTCTAGATTGGAATAGCAAAATTATTTACAGATTAGAAGGATTAAAGTCTTATTTAGAAATTTCTCTATTACTGTATATTTATACAATATAACTACCAATAAATATTTTGTCGCGGAATCCAATCTCTGCTTATCCCCTATCAAATATACAATTGTTATATAATCACTAACTACAGAGAATATTATCTCTATATGCATAGTTTAGTTCACAATCACAAATAATAAGAAGTGCAAATTTAATTAATAAAAAGGAGGCAAATAAATGGCTAAAGGTATGGAAACACATATGGATAGATACCAACAATGTATCGATATCTGCAATAAGTGTATGACTGAGTGTGAATTCTGTTTGGATGCCTGTCTTCATCAGGCAGATGTAGACAAAAGAGTGGAGTGTATGGAATTACTAAAAGATTGTATTGAAATCTGTTCTCTAGCTGCTAAGTATATGTCAGGGAATAGTAAATATGCTGTAGAGATTTGCAAATTATGCGCCCAAATCTGTGATGATTGTGCTGCTGAATGTGAAAAATTTGCAGATGATCACTGTCAAAATTGTGCAGAAATTTGCCGTCAATGTGCTGACGAATGCCGAAAAATGGTACAAAATGCTTAACCAATAACAAAATTACATATTAAAAGCAGGTGCTAATTAGCACCTGCTTTATTCTTTAAACTATATTATTTAGCAACAACATCTACTGGCATTCTAATTCTATAGTTAGCAATCTGAGAAATTAAAATGCTCAGCTCAGTATTATCTATGGTTCCAGTCAGTTTATCTGCTTGTTGACCAGTAGCCATTACTGGTACCGCTGCCGCAGTATGAGCATTAGTAGTCCAATCTACCAAGGCTTTATTACTTAAGATCTTTCCAATTGTGTTCCCTGGTTCATAAGCACCTTTAGCCTGCTTAATCTTTTTAACTTCTTCTTTAGTTAAACTAACATCAGCATACTTGTTAATTACTTTTCTTACATTAGATCGTTTATCGTTTATTTTACCTACCATATAGCTAGCTGTCTTAGAGATTCCATTAATTACTTCCGGTTTGATCTCATAATCCCCATTGCTCAGTCCTAAACCACCTGTTTCATGGTCTGCAGTTACAACTAGTAAAGTATCAGGATTATCTTCTACAAACTCCATTGCTTTCTTAACTGCTTTATCAAAAGCTAATAAGTCATTTACCATTCCAGCTACATCTGTACCATGAGCAGCATGATCAATTCTACCTCCTTCTACCATTAAAAAGAAACCTTCCTGATCATTTTTTAATTTATCAAGTGCTACTCCAGTCATTCCTGCAATACTAGGTTCTGTTGCTTGATTTCGATTTAACTCATAACTCATGTGACTATCAGTAACCAAGTGTTTTTCCAGCATCTTTAGTTTTATTTCGTAATTCATATCGATTATCTACTACTTCATAACCCATATCTTCAGCTTTAGCTAACAAGTTAACTCCATCCGTTCTTGCTCCATCTTCAGATTCAGGTAGAAAATGCCTCTTTCCTCCTCCCAATAAAACATCAACTTTGTGGTTTAATATTTGCTTAGCAATTTCATTTTCTTTATCTCGATCTTTAATATGGGATACAAAAGTTGCTGGAGTAGCATGAGTTAACCGCGTAGTACTTACTAATCCAGTTTCTTTCCCTTGTCTTTGCGCAGCTTCTAATAGAGTTTGCGGCTTAAATCCATTTGGCAACATGCTGATCCAACCATTATTAGTTTTATAACTAGTAGCTAAAGCAGTACCAGCTGCTGCAGAATCAGTTACATAAGAATTAGCAGAATGAGTAGTCATAAATCCAGTAGATTCTAACTTATCCATGTTAAGTTCCTGGCCATTACAATATCGAGCTATTGACATCTGATCAATTCCCATCCCGTCACCAACCATCAAAATCACATTATCAACTTGAGCTTGCACCATACCCCAAATTGTAAAAGCCATCAGCAAAGTTAAAACAGCGACAACTCCATATTTCTTAAAATTCATAATTTAACCCTCCTATGACAATTAGGCATTAGACTTCTGACATATGTCAGAAGTCTAATGCCTAATAAATTAAACAACTTAAAAAATAATCCCTGCAATAAATTCAATAAAATGTAATTTTAGTACATAGCTCTCCCGATTAACTTTCTTAAAACTACCACAAAAAATAAAAACGCACCCTTCAAAGGATGCAGACTAAAATTTACTTTTTATATCTACCACTCTAAATATTTTAATTCACAATTCTATTCTTATTATTGGCAAATTACTTCAGATAATCATCCACCAATTTATTAGACATCCAGTTAAGTTGTATAATAAAAACAATAAAGATGCTAAAATTTGCTTAAACAGCATAGTATTAGATCTTCAATGAGTCGTAAAGGTGACTTCTGAGACAATGCAGTTGCTGAAAGTTTCTTTAGTACTTTAAAGACTGAGTTAGTTTATCATAAACAATATTTAACTAGAAAGCAAGCGATGTTTTGTAACTGATAGTTGGTTAACGAGAAGATGTGAAGAAGTGATGCCTTTCAGTCTCCTACTTAATGGAGGATGTTTTATAACCGCGCGAGATCAACAATAGTAACCCTATGATTTCAGGGGTTTAGAGTGTTTCCCTATTCTTAACTAGCACCTAAATTTTCGCAAACCAAATCTTGCACAAAACCCATAAGGGTTTGCGAAAATATTTTTAGATGACTAATATTTTAATTCTATTATTTTGATTCAATTCCTGCTTTATCAACTAATTTTTTAATCTCTTTTATATTAATGACATTTATCATAATAAGGACAAGTCTGATAACAATTTTGGGCTACTTCTGGTTCAATTTCTTCACTAACCATTCTTATTTTCTCATCTCTTTCTTCAATAAACCACTGTCTTAATTGATCATCAATAATCTCAAATTCTTTGTTAACTACTATTCTATCTTCTTTAAATTCGGGATATACTAGACAGCCTACTGATACTGGATAAGAATAGATAGACTCCATCACCAAATAATATCCAGTAATTGTTAACTTATGAAAATCTTTAGATTGACCAAACTTTAAATCTAAAATCCTTGGTTCACAATAGTTGCAAGCATCAGCACTTAAATAAGAACTAAGTCCGTTTCAATCCTTGTTGTAGTGGATGTTGTACTGTGATCCGTTATTAAGAACAGATCCCCGGCATATCAAAGGTCAGCAGCATTTTCTTTGCCGCAAGTTAAAGTTGGTTGCCAAAAAAATAAAATCTGCTATAATCCCTATTAATTCAATTAATCATCCGCAATTAATCTATTTTTTAAGTTTTCCCCTCTTACTGTATATTTATACAAAATAACACCTAAAAATTATCTATATTAATATTCAAATTAAGGCTAAGATCTAAGACCAAAAAATCTATTTCGATTATCAAAAAATCCTTTAGCTTTATTCTTAGCGTCACAAGTTTATTATTTTTAATCTAACCGAGAATTATTCATACTCCCAGCCAAATCAACTATAACCCTTCCTGACTCATCTCGCTTAAATGACTTACCTAACTTTTATTCAATTTGTAAAGTTTAATAATCAGATAACAAAAAATAAAAAACCGAGACATCTTCAGTCAGAAGCTGCCTCGGCTAATATATAAACTTAAGATTCAAGTCCTAAGATTTTCTTATTTAATACTTTCCCGATTAAAAATACACCAATTAAATAAACTGATATAGCTTCTCCTGCACCAACATATAAAGTAGTCATCCAGTAAGGCACTTCTAGAGTATAATATAAAATTAAAGCTACCCCGAAAGCATTGATTATTACTGGCGGAATCCCTGCTAGCCAAATATTTTTAGATCTTGCCGTTAGCAATCCCGCAATTAAAGTTAATAAACTACCAAATACAATATCAATCATTCCTAAACCACCAATGAAATTAGCAATCATACATCCTATCCAGAGAGCCACAGCAGCCCAAGATCCCAAAAAGAATGGCAGAATAGTCAACCCTTCGGAAATTCTAACTTGGATTGGCCCATAGGATATGGGAGAAAAAACAACTGTAATTACTACGTATAAAGCAGCAATGATTCCCATTTTAGTTAATTTATTAGTCTGTATCATCTATCTCAACTCCTTATTAATTGCTTATAGCTTAAATTTGCTATTAAAGGTATTATATATTAAAATGTTACTATAGTTAGCAAAAACCATAATATGGAGGAAAAACTATGATCAAATCAGCTTCTTTAGACGATGAATTTTTTATTGCATTAACTCTTAATCAACAACAATTACAAACAGCACTTAATTTACAAAAGATAGTGGCTGAATATTATAATCTATACCAGGATAATCTCTATCCTGAATTACATATCACTTTAGATAGAATAAAAAAAGAAAAAGTAAAACCAGCTAAAAAAATTCTACAAAAAATTGCTCATACTACTAACAAAATTACTATTGAAATTAATAATCTTAAATGTCTTCAACAACATGATAAATTCTTAACTCTAGAGGTAGAAGAAACTCCTTCACTAATTAACTTAGCCACTAAAATTCATAATAAATTAGCAACGGCTAATATCTCCACTATTACTAACTACAGTGATTGGCAATTTCATATCACATTAATCAGCAACCATTTTACTGATAATCCGATTCCTGAACCAGACTTAACCGCTTTATGTCTTAACCTAGATGGAGCCAAACAACAACTATCTACTACAGCTGATAAAATAGAAATCTGGCGTCCTACACTAGAACCTACTGCCAAAACGGTAGCTTCCTTTAATATATAATAGGTAATGGGGATAATCCCCATTACCTATTTACTAAATTATAGATCAATTTTTTCTATTAATTGCTCAGTAACCTCTGTTAGTTTATCTTCTTCTGGTACATACTGTAATTTGATCTGATCAATTAATTCAAAATTACACTCATCTTCTAATACTTCTGCTACTTGGCCAACGCTTTGACCACCCCAACCATAGGAACCAAAAGCTAATCCAGTTCTATCTTTAGGGGCCAACCCTTTTAAATAAGTTAGGAAAGAAGCAACAGAAGGTAACAGATTATTATTTAAAGTAGGTGACCCAACACAAATATATTCAGCTGTCAATACATCTGTCATAATATCTGAAATATGATTAGTATCTAGATTCTTCATTATAGTATTAACTCCTGCTTCTGTAAAGGCATCTTGGACAGCATAAGCTATCTTTTCCGTTGAGCCCCACATACTATCATAAACAATAACTGCTTGTTCATCAGTCTCATTAGCTGACCACTTTTGATACTTACTAATAATCTCTGGAATATTCTCTCTCCAAATAATACCATGAGACGGAGCAATTAAATCAATATCTAAGTCAGCTACTGCCTCTAAAGTACTCTGTACCTGTGCTCCATAAGGAAGTACAATATTAGCATAATACTTACTAGCCTCTTCAATAGCAATATCAAAAGGTATTTGGTCATCAAATCGCTCTGAAGAAGCATAATGTTGCCCAAAAGCATCATTAGAAAATAATATCTCCTCTTGTGGTAGATAAGCTACCATATTATCAGGCCAGTGAACCATTGGGGTTAAGACAAAGTTTAAACTCTTAGCTCCTAGATCTAACTCTTGGCCTGGAGTAGCAACTTGGAAATCCCAATCTCCTTGATAATGCTTCTCTAATCCTTCTTTTCCTTTCGGTGAAGTAACTACTGTCGCATCAGGAGCTACCTCTAGTAACTTAGGAATACCACCAGAATGATCCATCTCTACATGATTAGAAACCACATAATCAATTTCGGCTGGATCAATCACCTCAGAAATCCGATCTATCATTTCCTCATATAAATAATGCTTTACTGTATCAACTAGTGTTACTTCTTCATCAATAATCAGATAAGCATTATATGTAGAACCTCTTTGTGTCGAATAACCATGGAAATTTCTTAAATCCCAATCAATTCCTCCTACCCAATATACATCTTCAGTCAATTTTACTGGTTTCATTACTGTAACCTCCTTGAAGAATATAAAATTACCCACTTATTAAAATTCAATAAAATAATAATAATTCCTGCTTACAAAATAATTTTTATTTTATTCCTAGTGAAACCAACATTCCTTCCACTAACTGGAGGGCATAATCAGCGGTGCTACCTAAACTTACTTCTAATTATTCTTCCCTACTACAGCATATTGGCCAGGATTTAAATTAACCTCTTTAACCACTTCTAAACCTAACTTCTCTAATAAAGTGGTTACCTCTTGAGAGCTAATTCTATGCTCTATAGTTGGCCCTGCTTTAGTTTCTTGTTTCTTCCATTCAATAATTGCTAATCTACCATTACCATTTAAGTTTTCTAAATAATTTCGTAAAAATTCTTCCTTCTTCTCTACCTCATGTAGTACATTAGCAACTAACATAAAATCAACTAGATCATCACCAAGATGGGCTGAATACTCTTCTCCTGTAACTAATTCAATATTTTCTAGTCCCTCTTGGTGGGCTCTTTTATGTAGAGCAGTTAACATCTCCTCTACAATATCAATAGCATATACTTTACCACTAGCACCTACTATTTCAGCTGCTGGTAGAGAGAAAAAACCTACCCCACAACCTATATCAGCTACTCTATCTCCAGGTTGTAAGGATAAGCGTTGTAAAATTGCTTTAGGTGGTAATTTCTGATATCTTTCTTCACTTAGTAATTTATCCTTCTTTTGCGGGTTGAATTTATGGGTCATCTTACTACCTCCTTGAAATTAAAGTTATTTATAACTTTAATTAGGATTATAGTAATTTTAACATAATCTTGGTTAATATTTCAAATTAATCTTCAGGAATACACAACACTTGACCAATTAATAAAGCATCTGGATTCACGTCTGGATTAGCTTCTTTTAAGTCAGCTACTGTAGTACCAAATTCATTAGCAATAGAATAAAAACTATCTCCTGGTTCTACCTCATACTGAAAAGTTCCAGCTGGACAATCCACTGGTGGAGTAGCTAACGGAATACAAATCACCTGACCCACCTGCAGATTATTAGGATTAACAGCTGGATTAGCTTCTTTTAAATCATCTACAGAGATATTAAATCGCTGGGCTAGCTTATAAAAAGTATCCTGTTCTTGAATCCGATAGTAATTCCCTTCGGGACAAGAAGGAAACTGTTCCTGTTGAGGGATACATAACTGTTGACCAATCTGTAAATTATCAGGATCGATTGGAGAATTAGCCGAGATAATCGCTGCTACTGTAGTATCAAATCGTTCTGCCAATCCATAAATAGTATCTCCAGATTTAACAGTATAAGATTCAGTCCCGGGCGGACAATCACGAGTATCATCTACCATCTAATCACCCCTTCTAGTAAAGATATATTAAACTAACTAGAAAATATGCTACTATTTTTACATAATCTTTTCTTTATACTGCTCAATCACTCTAATATCTTCCGCAGTTAAATTATATAACTCATACACTAACTGATTAATCTGCTCTTCAATTTGACTTATCTCCTGCTTGTGATCAGCTATTTCAGTCTGAATCTTACTCCACTTCTTAACTAATTGCTCCCTTGTCGTTTTCTTATAAGCAGGAACCTTGAGTTGACTAATCCGGTCTGCTAAACCTCCTGTCAACTGTTGATTAATAGTTTTTAAATCTTCTGGACTTAAACTCTCTAACTGATACTTAATATAGTTAGCTGTTAAAGCAGAAGCAACTTTAAACTCTAAAACCTGATACCAACCAGTATCAGCCCGAGCACTATAGACAATACCAGAGCAATCTCGCACTTCTACCTGCAACTGACGAACTTTATAAGCTTGGCCCTGGTAGATAGTAGTTAATTGCTGACTTAGATCCTGCAAAGCAACTTCTTCTTCTCTAGTAGGCAGTAACTGAGACCAACTTTTCTTCTTTAACTCAGCTAAATCAGCTTGCAGACCAATTATCTGTTCCACTAGCCGAATGAATTCCTCTTGTTCAGACTGAGAACTGATTTTAATAGGGATCTCTGCTAAAGGGCCTTGGTATAACTCCAGTAAGTTGCCTTTTTTCTTACCCTTTCTATCCAACCAAACATAATACAGATCAGAATTTAATAAAGCTAGTAGATACTTAAGGTTAACATTTGCGTCAACTGCAGTAATAAAATAAACATCTGCGCTAGCATACCAGTCCTGTTCTGTATAAGCAAAGGTATTGCTTTTACTCCGCTGAGGAACAACTATTTTAGGGCCAGTAAACAACTGTTTACTTCTCGGCCACTGTAATTGCCACCACTTAATAGTAGCAGATTTAACCTCTCTTCTCTGCTTTAATAATGGTCGAAACTGCTCTAGATGAGGGCCAAAATCAGCTGGTAACTTTGGTAAATCATGATCTAAGTAAATTAGCCAGTTAGAATTATCCAAATTAGGTCGCCAAGAATCAATATCAGAGTTTTTAAACCATGGTTTAAGGTAGCGATTGTCAGTTGGATCCAGTGCTAAATCATTTATCTCTGCTTGATCTAAGATAAAGACTCCTTGGCCTGCCTCTAACTCTAAATCACACCGCTTAAGATGGCGCTTAGATACCCGATCACAACCAGTTACAATTCCTTGGTTAATAGTAGCTAACTTTCCTAATTGAGTTCCTTGCTGTCTGATTGTAGCTAGTAGCTCCTCTACCTTACCTGCTTCTAACTTAAGATAATTCTTCTCCCCTTCATATAATAACTGCTGAGAGACTTGATAGTAGTTAGTCTCTCTATCACAGCCAGCTAAGATATTAGCTACTGTTAAAGGACTAGCGATTCCTTGTCTGTAAGTAACAGCTGTCTGAGCTGGTATATCTCGTTGGCCCTTTCTAGCAATCGTAATCAAATTATGTTGGCCTCTAGCAGCCGGGAACAATTTTAAATTATTAAAATTAATTAACTGTTGAATACTACTTCTGTGCTGTAAATCTTCTCTTAACTTTTGAGCTCTAGTAGCCCGTAAGAAATAATTAGTCGTAATTAAAGCTAAATGACCTTGCTCCTTAACTAGATCAAGTCCTAAATGAAAGAAAAAATAAAACAGATCCATCTTACCAGTATAATACTGACCTAGTTTATACTTCTTTATCTTTCTAAATAACTTCTTATTCCCTTTCTCTCCTAAATAAGGAGGATTCCCAATTATTAGATCAAAACCAGACTGAAGAGTAAATACTTCGGGGAAATAAAATGAAAAAGAAAAACCGGCTCCAGTTAATTGGGCCAACTTATTATCTAGTTTAGCACCTAATTCATTTCGCAACTGAGCATCTGCCTGTTGATACTCCTCTTTTAACTCTTTAATCGGCTGTAAACTAGAGTTAAATAAATTATCCTCTGTAGTCAACAAGGAATTACCTGTTACATACTTATAGCGTAAATTAGAAAAAGGTTCTAGATTAGCCTGTTGCTCCTGGTCAGCTGCTAAGGATAACCATAATCTCAATTTAGTTATCTCTACAGCCTGCCTATCTAAATCAACTCCGTATAAAGCTTGTTTAATTGTCTCTAACTTCAGCTGATAAGTGGTCAACTCTTGGTTTAACTGACTTCTTAGTTGCACAATAGTCTGTAACATCCCAACTACAAAAGCTCCCGAGCCAACAGCAGGGTCACAAACTTTAATCTGGGCTAATTTATTATCTATCTTAGTTGCTTGCTTCTTTAAATCTTTGTCACTGCTACCTCTAAAAACTAAATTTCTTAGTCTACTATCTTTAATATCCAACTCCTCTGCTAAATAATTAACTACCCCTTCTTGGCACATATAATAGACAATCTTCTGCGGAGTATAAAAAACCCCTCGCTTCTTGCGACTAACTTCTTTAGAGAGATCTTCAAATAAGTCACCTAAAATCCGGGGCGTAACTGCTAGTTCCCTGTGCCACGGAAAATTCTCCTCTAAACTATAATTATATTTAGCCAAAGTAGTCAAGATTGTAAATAACAACTGATTATCAACTCTATAAGCAGCAAAGTCCTGCTGAGGAAAAAAATCATTAAAAATAGATGAACAATAAAAGGGCCAAGCTAACTCGTCATTAGCACTAGCTAAGTGATGGAGTTCTAATAGTGAATCAGCCAACCAATCCTTCTGTTCGATAAACTTAAGCACTAACAATTGTAAAAAAACTTCTTTAGCTGCTTGAAAAGAATCTTTGGCTCCAGTTTCTTCTAGCTGCTCAGCCAACCTACTAACTAAACTATTACAACTTCTAAAAAAATGATTACTTAACTTCTTCTGTTGAAAAGCTTGTTTAAACTCAGCTATACTAGGTTGTCGCTGATTGATTAAGCTCCCTATTTGCTCTCTAAACCAATAATCTTGGTTGTTAGTACCTAAAGAGTAATAATCTATCCGCGGTAGCGGAAAATCCAAATCAACCAAGGATAGCTTCCATTCTTGTCGGGAAGGATAAACAAAAACTACTAGTAACTGGGAAGCATAAAATTGATTTAAAAAATGATTAATCTGTTGGCCCGCATCTTGAGCCAGTCTAACCACTATAATTGGTAGTTGGTGCCCGTTTTGATCAGAATAAATGGCTTGTTGATGACAGCTTAAAATCTCTGGTCTATATAGTTGCGGAATCTCTAGTTGGTTACTTTTTTTCTTGATCCCTTGAGACCAAGAATTTAGTAATTGAAACAACTTATCAGTTGTAAAAGAACTACGATAAAGATCTGCTAAATCTACCTGTTTCATTAAATTACTCCTCCTCATCTCCTTCTTCATCGGAATCAGATATTCTTTCTAGCCCCTCTAAATTTAACCAAGAACTAGCTGCACCAAATTTAGTATCAACTACTACTCCTAAAGAAAAGGCAGCAATAACTAAATAAGCTAGGGCACCAAGAATTGGAATAGATTTAACTAACCACAGAGCAACCACCCCAAACAATAACTCCACTAGAATATTGACCTCTAGATTAGCAGTAGCTTTAATCCGTTGGCCCACTAATAAAGCAACTGCTACTGAACCAATAAATTGGATAATTAAAAAAGCCAATACGATCACTGGTACCAGCGGTAAACCTATAATTGATATAACAGATAATAAAATAAATACAGGCAACAATAAAAGACAAAGACTACCTATGCCTAACTTTTTAACAGGAGTTTCTGCTAAAGCAGCAGTCATTGTTTTCTCTCGTGTAGGAAATAAAGCAACTACTAATACAGCCAAACCATAAACTACAATTAATTTCAATATCTTAAACCCCCAACCTAACAAAATAAATGGGAGATCAAACTCCCAAGCAGTTTGAAAGCCATCTACTTCAACAACATCTCCTGCTATGTAAGTCTGAGGAGCTTGATCTATAGTCCCTAATAAAGATACTAAGTCTCCACCAATTGAATTATTAATCTCTATATCTCCTAAGACTGCTACTACATCCCCATTAACTTTTCCATCAATTTTAATATCTCCCAAGACAGCCACTACATCTTCTACAACTTCTTGCTCTTTCGAAACATGAATATCACCTAGCACTTTTACAATGCTACTATCTTGATCCACATTGATAGAAACCTCTGCAGCTGACGTAGCAGGTATTCCAAAACTAATGATTAATAATAAAACCATTATCAATATATACTTATTCTGCTCCATTAACTTCTCCCTCCTCAAATAAAATCTTACTTAAAACATCATTGTATATACTAGTGGTTTAAAAGTTTACACTTCACTAGATTATGATATGCAGCTTAAAGCCAAAAAACTATCCAACAGGCTTTTAATAATTATATACCTACTAACCATAAAAAACAAGATCCTCCTCAACCTCAAGTAGGACTTACAACTATTGATTCAAAAACCGGTCATATTAAAACAATAGTTGGAGGACGAGGAGAAGAAACTAAATATAATATGGAGTCTTAGCTAATCAAGGAATTAAAATAAATCCAATAGCTATTCAAAAAGTAATTGATAAACAATCACAAATGAAATATAAAGTTACTGTCTAAGATTAGCCAAGGAATTTATTGTAATTTAAAATTTTTTTACTCCTTTAAAATAAAAAGACCTAAGCATTAGCTTAGGTCTTTACTTATCTTGTTGCTTAAAAATTATAACTCTCCTTAAGATATTTAATTATAACTTTATCTAATTTTTTGCTTAATTTCTGAACTTCTTCATTAAGTAAATCTTCTTGTTGGGTTACCTTCTTTAATAATTTTCTCCTTTTATTATTAATTTTATCTTTCATATTATCATCTCCATTCTAAATTATCTTATGGGTTCCTTAAAATTATCTTCAAAAAAAATAAACCCATCCCTTGCAAGGGATGGGTTCACCACTAGCTCCATATAATCCAGGCAACCAAATAAAGATTATACTTCATCGCTCCCTATTTGGAATTTTTGCGATTAATTCATTGATCAATTTAATTATAACAAAAAAAGATCATATTTAAAGTAGAAATGTAATATAATTATAAAGTAATCAAATTAATGACTTAAATGATATCTTTTCTGTTATTATTTTTTTAGCATGAATTCTACCATCATTAATCATTGCCATTACTGCTGGAAAAACATTATTATAGGCTATAGTGCCTACTATTTCTCCAGCGAACTTATGACCTAAAACTACAGGAGCCTGTTCCTAATAGCCCACGACTCACAGCTCATAGCTGATATGAAATAAAAATATTAATTTAAGGTATATGAATTGCCTCATTATTTAAAGCATATGTCGCCTCCATAATAGATTCAGACAGAGTAGGATGAGGATGAATTGTTTCTGCTATTTCCTCTCTAATAGCTTCTAAATTAATAGCAAAAGTAGTTTCAGATATTAGTTCTGTAGCATGAGCCCCTATAATATGAACACCTAAAATCTCATCATACTTCTTATCAGTGATAATCTTTACAAAACCATTATCTTTTCCCATTACAGTAGCCTTCCCACTAGCCGTTAACGGAAACTTTCCTATTTTTAACTCATATCCTGCTTCTATTGCTTGTTCCTCTGTTAATCCTACTGCTGCTACTTCAGGATGGGTATAAATACATCGTGGTACTGCTTTATAATTAATTTGTTTATCTGCCCCACATATATTTTCAGCCGCAATTAATCCCTCTGCTGTAGCAACATGAGCTAATTGTGGAGAAGCTAATAAGTCACCTACAGCATAAATACCTTTAATCTCTGTTTCTAAATATTCATCAACTGGAATTTTCCCCTTATTTAATCTTAAATTTAAAGCTTCAATTCCATTAACATGTGGCTTACGTCCTACTGATATAAGTACCTTATCAGCCTTTAATTGGCTCTTTTGTTCATCAATAATAAATTGTATATTCTTTTCCTTTGTACCACTAACTTCTTTAACTTGAGCATTAGTTTGAATTTTAATTCCTTTTTTCTTAAGTTCTGTTTCTAATTCAACTGCTAATTCCTTATCTTCTCTAGGAATTAATCTATCCATCATTTCTATAACTGTCACTTCAGTACCTAAAGTAGAAAAGATTGAAGCAAACTCAACTCCAATTACTCCTCCTCCGATAATAACTAATCTATTAGGGATCTCTTCTAATTTAAGTGCTTCCTTACTAGTAATTACATTGGCTCCATCAATACCTGGAATAGGAACTGAAGCTGGCTTAGAACCCATTGCCAAAATAATATTTTCCGCTTCTATTTTCTTCTGTTCATCTTCAGTTTGAACCTTAATTAAACCTGGGCTTACAACTTCTCCATGGCCATTAATTACCTCTACTTGATTACTTTTCATTAAATGATCTATTCCTTGCACTAATTTATTAACAGCACTGTCTTTCCAATTCATAACCTCTGCAAAATCAATCTCATAGTCTGTAACTTCAACTCCAAATTTCTTACTTTCATCTATAGTTTCAACTACTTCAGCAGATTTTAAAAGAGCTTTAGTTGGAATACAACCTCGATTAAGACACGTCCCACCAAGTTTATCTTGTTCAATCAAAGCTACCTTTTTGTCATTTTGAGCAGCTCGAATAGCAGCTGGATATCCACCAGGACCGCCTCCAATAACTGCAACATCTATTTGTTTTTCAGCCAAATTTTTCACCCCTTTGCATTTTCAAAAACATCACGCGCATGATAAGAACTTCTTACTAGTGGCCCTGCATAAACTTCTTTAATCCCTATCTCTAGAGCCTGTTCTTTATAAGTATCAAATTCCTCGGGAGGAACATATCTATCTATTTCTAATTGCTTAGTAGTGGGTTGTAAATATTGTCCTAAAGTTAAAATATCACAATCTACTTCTCTAAGGTCGTTAAAAACCTCGATAAGTTCTTGTTCCTTTTCTCCTAGACCTAATATTAAACTACTTTTAGTTATTGTTTCTGGACTAATCAGTTTTATATTTTTTAAAACCTCTAATGAACGACTATAAATTGCTTCAGGACGAGCTCTAGGATAGAGCCGAGGTACAGTCTCTAAGTTATGACCTACTACATCAGGATTAGCTTCTAATACTTTACTTAATGCCTGTTGATCACCTTGTAAATCTGGAATTAAGACTTCAACTAAAACATTTGGATTAGATTCTTTTATTGCTCTTATGGTTTTAGCAAATTGTCCAGCTCCATAATCAGCCAAATCATCTCTCGTAACTGAAGTAATTACTACATACTCTAAGCCTAATTTTTTTACTGCCTGAGCAACGTTAGTTGGTTCTTTAGCATCAGGAGAGTTTAAATTACCATGTTCAACAGCACAAAACTGGCAGTTACGCGTACAAGTTGGCCCTAAAATCAAAAATGTGGCTGTGTTTTTTTGAAAACATTCTCCTGCATTAGGACATTTAGCACTTTTACAGATAGTATTTAACTCTAATGAATCAAGCAATTTTTCCATAGTCTGTAATTTTTCTTGGTCTGGACTCTTAACTTTTAACCATTTGGGAGCCATAGCCATAATTATCACTCCTATTTAATACTTCCTGACTTCTAATTTCTGTAAATCCAAACTGTTGCTTAAATTTTGTTAATAATACTTGGGATACTTCTTCTAAAACTAATTTCTGATTTAAAACTTCTTGCATGGAAGTAACATCTTTATCAATAATTCCACAGGGAACTATATAATTAAAATAAGACAGATCAGGATTTACATTTAGAGCAAAACCATGCATAGTAACCCATTTACGAGCTGCTATACCAATTGCCGTAATCTTCTCATCTGCTACCCAAACTCCAGTTAACCCCTTAATCCTACCTGCACTAATATTATATTTGGCTAAAAGAGCAATAATAGTCTGCTCTATTTTACGTACATAATAATGTAAATCCTGCTTAAAATTATTTAAATCTAAAATTGGATAACCAACAATTTGACCTGGTCCATGGTACGTAACATCTCCACCTCTTTCAATAGGTATTACTTCAATATTTAATTTCTCCAAAACTTTTTCATTACTTAATAAATTATCTTTGCTTGCACTACGGCCCATAGTTATCACATGAGGATGGGATGTTAAAAAAAGTGTATCATTAATTTTACCCTGTTGTCGCAAAGTAAATAATTCTTTTTGTAACTGATAAGCTTTTGGGTAACTCATATCATACTCTTCAATTAGATTTAATTTCATTTTTATCACCTGCTAAAAATTATAATTTTTAAATCATTAATGCAGGATTTTCAATATAATTCTTTAATGTTTGTAAAAATTCTGTTCCCTGGGCACCATCAATTGCTCTATGATCTAAACCTAAAGTTAAATTCATAACCTTCTTTTCTGCCACTTCTCCTGCTTTAGTTTTATATAAAACTTCTTTTATTGTTCCTACTGCTAAAATTGCAACCTCTGGTGGATTAATTATAGCTGTAAATTCATCAATTCCATACATCCCTAAATTTGATATAGTAAAGGTTCCACCATTCATCTCTTTTAAATCTAAATTATTATTTCTACCTTTTTGGGCCAACTCCCTTACTTTAGCCGATAAATCTATTAGATTATATTCTTCAGCCTTATTAATTACTGGAACAACTAACCCCTCTTCGATAGCTACTGCTAATCCTAAATTCACATTATCATGAATATAGTAATCACCATCTTCCCAAGTAGCATTTATATTTGGATGTTGCTTTAAGCTTGTTATTACTGCCTTACTGATTATATCAGTTAACGAAGGAACTTGTTCTTGATTCTCTTTAATCTTTTCTCTTAACCTAATAATTTCATCTACTTCAACTTCATTGCGAAGATAAAAATGAGGTGCATTCCAGCTTTCAGATAATCTATTACCAATTGTTAATTTCATCTGAGATAGCTCTTTTTTATTCTTAGTTTCTTCTGGCTTAGCTTCTTCTTTCTCTTCTTTCTCCTGCAAGGTCTCTAAATATCTATCAACATCATCAGAAGTAATTCTTTTACCTTCACTTATTTTCGCTACCTCTTCAATCTCTACACCTTTTTCTTTAGCTGCTCTTTTAGCCTTAGGAGAAGACCTAACTTTCCTTCCTTTACTTTTCTTTTCTTTCTTTTTTGGTTCTTCTTTCACATTATCCTTTTCTTCAGTATCCTGCTCACTACTTTCTCCAGCATTATAATTAGTAGCTACCTCCTCAACATTCTCGCTATCTTCTGCCATAATTGCCACTATATCTGTAACAGGTACAGTTGCCCCTTCTTCTGCTATAATCTTAGCCAACGTTCCTTCAGCATTAGCTTCAACCTCATTAGTGATCTTCTCTGTCTCTACCTCAAAGATCACTTCTCCCTCAGCTATTTCATCTCCTACTTCCTTATACCATTTAACAAGCTTACCTTCGGTCATTGTTAAACCAAGCTTCGGCATTACTATTTCCTGAGCCATTTACATTCCTCCCTAAACTATTTTATATCTAAAAATAACAACCTTTATCCCCTGCTAACTCCAAACTTACCCGATAATCAATAAATCTAACTGGAGCTTTAGCTAATTCAATTTCCACCTGATCATCCTCTTTCACCGTTATTTCCCGCTCGCCATCAAAGGCTAATATTCTTTTCTTAGATTTTAATTCAATCCTTTCACCTAATTTTATCTTCCTATAATCTTCAATATTAATTTCTTTAATCATTCCCGGAGCAATAGGTGCCTTAATTAATTTGCCTTTTTCCCCTGTTCTGATAAACATTCCTGTTTCCTCATCAAGCTGAATATCAGTTAATGCTCCAGCAATAGAAGCCATACCTATATCGCCTGATTTTCCTCTAGTTGTAAAAATCTCTTCTAATGCTTCTAGATTCCATAAAGCTCGAGTACCAATGTAACTTTTTTTGACAACCACAGCATCTATCAAAGCAATATCCTCCTGCTTACCATTAATATAAATCTTTAAAAGATTAAAAGGGGCAGAAGCTTGCATTTGCTCATCTGGACCTAGCTTAGTAAATGCTCCAGCAGCCATTCCAGCACAGGTACCTTCAATCATGAGGGGAAAAACATTATTAGTTCCAGTAGACAGAGGTAAAATAGGTGTCTCTTTAAGTGCTTTGACTACAATTCTACTTGTTCCATCTCCACCTAAAATAATAATACAATCTACACCTTCGCTTTCCATCATCTGAGCAGATTGATAAGAATCTTGAGCTGAGCCATTAATTCTTAAATCAAGAATATTAACATTGAGATTGAAATTATCTTTCTCATCGCCCCAGAGTCCATCTATAGCTGCTTGACCAATACCAAAAGAATCAGGCATAATCATAACTTCTTCAATCTCTAAACTATTTAAGGCTAATAGAATTCTTCGAACTATGTTAACCTTTTCAGCATTATCAAAGACTGAACCATGAGCTACTAACCTTCTAATGTCACGTCCTGAAGCTGGATTAGCAATAATACCTACCTTAGTCATATTCTTATTCTCCTTTTTAGAAATTCTAACAATAGGCTCTAAATTTAGAGCCTATTGTTAGATTTGCTTAAAGAGATTTCTTTACAGCATCAATTATCTCTTCAGTACTAGGTAAGTAAGCCTGTTCCAATACTGTACTAAAAGGAACTGGAGTATCAGTACTACAGACCCGTAACACTGGAGCTTCTAATGAAAATAATCCTTCTTCAGAAATCACTGCTGCTACCTCAGAAGCAAAAGAGCCTTGTTTAGATTCTTCTGTAGCAATTATTGCTCGCCCTGTCTTATCTACAGAATTAAGAATAGTTTCCTTATCTAAAGGAACTAAAGAGCGAGGGTCAATTACTTCTAACTCTATTCCTTCTTTAGCCAACTTATCTGCTGCTTCAAGGGCTTGAGAAACAAGCATACCTGTAGCTATAACTGTAGCATCTTCACCTTCACGTTTGATATCAGCTTTACCTAGTGAAACTACATAATCTTCTTCTGGCACTTCTCCTTTAGTTTCATATAAGACTTTGTGTTCAAAAAAGATTACAGGATTATCATCTCGAATAGCAGATTTAAGCATACCTTTAGCATCTGCAGGAGTGGAAGGAAAAGCTACTTTTAATCCCGGGATACTAACAACCCAAGATTCATTACTGGCTGAATGTTGCGCAGCAGCTCCTATTCCAGCTCCTAAAGGAGTTCTAAGTACCATAGGTACTTTAGCCTGCCCACCTGTCATATAACACATCTTAGCTGCCTGGTTAAATACCTCATCCATGGCAACCCCCATAAAACTAGCAAACATTAATTCAGCTACTGGACGACTACCAGTCATTGCTGCGCCTACAGCACTCCCAACAATAGCTGTTTCAGTAATTGGAGTATCTTTAACTTTTTCTTCTCCAAATCTTTCCACTAAATCTCCTGTTACTCCAAAACAGCCACCAAACAATCCAACATCTTCTCCCATTATAAATACAGAACTATCTCGTTCCATTTCTTCTGCCATTGCTTCTCTTAAAGCTTCAGCATAGGTTAAATTTTTCACTATTCCACCTCCTCAAAGTATACATGCTTTGTAACATCATCTGGACTTGGTTCTTCACTTTCTTGAGCAAATTCAACTGCTTCTTTAATTCTTTGCTTAATCTTATCTTGTAGTTGATCAAGTTCTTTTTCAGTAATAACGTCTTCATCTAATAAGAAATTAGTAAATTGCTTAATTGGATCCTTCTTCTTCCATTCTGCTAACTCCTCATCATCTCTATAAGGGGTAGGGTCACCTTCAAAGTGGCCTCTCCATCTATAAGTTTTACATTCAATTAAACTTGGTCCGCCATTATTTCTAGCTTTTTTGACAGCTTCATTTACAGCTTCATTTACTGCCATTACATCATTTCCGTCAATAGTAACACCAGAAATACCGTATCCAACAGCTCTATCAGACACATCTTTAATATTTTGGCCCTTCCGCCCATCATTTTGATACTGAGGCATTGAAATACCATACTTATTATTCTCACAAACAAATACAACAGGTAAATCCCAAACAGAAGCCATATTTAAAACTTCATGGAAAGTCCCTCGATTAGAAGCTCCATCTCCAAAAAAACAGATTGTTACAGCATCTGTATCATTAATTTGACTGGAAATACCAGAGCCAGCTGCAATTGGAAGTCCTGCTCCTACTATACCATTAGCTCCTAAAATACCAAGGCTTACATCAGCTATATGCATTGAACCACCTTTACCCTGGTTATAACCAGTTACCTTACCAAATATCTCAGCCATCATCTTCTTTACATCTCCACCCTTAGCCAATAAGTGTCCGTGACCTCGGTGAGTACTTGTAATATAATCATCTTCCTTAAGAGCCTTACAAGCCCCCACTGCTATAGCTTCCTCTCCTAAATACAAATGTACAAACCCTGGAATTTGACCTTCAGCAAAATGTTGTTGGAGTGAACTTTCAAATTCACGAATTTCCAACATCTTTTCTAACATCTCTAATAACTCTTCTTTATTCTCTCTCATTATTGTTCAACCTCCTTTATATTAAGTATTAATAAAGACTGTAACACTAGCATTAGCTACTATTATAGACTTATCAGTATCATTAAGACATTCTAATGCACAACCTCTAGCTAACATACCACCTTTTTTAACCTCAATCTCTTTCTTACCAAAAGGGATTACTTCAAGAACTTTACTAGAATCTACTTTATCAGGGGTAGGAACACTTATTAAAATATTAACTATCATTTCTTCTAATTCTCCTGTTTCTGATAAAGTCAACACACCACTAAGACAGGTATTAGAGATAGCATCTTTAACTGCCCGACAAGCTGCTTTGGTCATATCTTGCCCATGCAAGTCAACTCCAGATCCAATCTGAATTGCATAATTAACCTCCATTAGCCCTCCCCCTTTTATTGAATTGCTCTTCACCTAATATAAAATGCAAGTTCCATACCAAACAAGCAAAATATTATTATTTTTTCTGTGAAGCCTAGCAACTCAATAAAAAAAAGAGGGAATCTACTTTAGAGGTAGATTCCCATAATTATAATCTTATAAATTATACTGTATCATTGTGAAACATTTTCCTTAGAAATTCTCTATATAATACAGTATCTAATTTAACTTTCAACCATTCTAATACTTCTCCCTTCCATTCAGTTTAAAATTTCCTGTGCAATTAATTGAACAGTCTTTTCTAACTGGTCAGTAAATAGTTCTTCTAACTTTTAATTATTCTAACTAACAGCTTCTCCTTTTCAAAAACAGGTTGATTATATGAGTTCGGTCTAAAAATTTATATTTTAGGAAGTGAACCAGTTTTATATCCCTCTACAATAACCAGATCAAACTCTGAATCTATATATTTATCAACCAGCTTTTCTACTATAACTTCTTCCTCTAATTCTTTAATTACTGCTAGTTTTTCTTCTGACGATAAAATAACTGTTTCTGCCCCAGCTTGACTCTGAGTTAAAACAGCATTTCTATCAGTAGTTTTTTCTCTAACTAATCTTGTTTCATATTTCATTCTAGTCTTTAAAGTATGGTCACCTAGCATTACATCAGCATCTAAAGAAGTTAGATCTAATAAAAGGTTAGTGATTTTTTCATCATTTTAAAACATTTTTAAAAAATGTTTCTAAATAATACAATTAATTCAACTCATATTTATCTATTTTTCTATATAAAGTTGAACGACCTATATCTAATAATTCTGATGCCTGAGAAATATTATTTTCAGTTTTAGATAAAACCTTTTTAATAAGATTTTTTTCAACCTCTTCTAATGACATCAAAGGGACGTTAGAACTTTCATTATTTTCAAATATGGATCCCTGCTTTAATTTTTCTGGTAATTCCTTAACAGTAATTTGATTACTATCTTCAGATAATACCATTCCTCTTTGAATAATATTTTGTAATTCTCGAATATTACCTGGCCAACTATAGCGTTGTAATAATTTCAAAGCCTTATCTGAAATGTTTTTATTACCTAATTTAAAACTGAATTTTTCCAAAAAATGATTAACTAAAACTGGAATGTCTTCTATACGTTCTCTTAAAGAAGGTAATTTAATACTAAAATTATTTAATCTAAAAAATAAATCTTTTCTAAAGTTTCCTTCTTCTACTTCTTGCTCTAAATCCCTGTTACTAGCAGCAATAATTTTTACATCAACTGGAATAGCTTTAGAACCTCCAATTCTAACTACCTCTCTTTCCTGTAATACACGTAATAAACTAGCCTGCATTTGAAGAGGCATCTCACTAATTTCATCTAAAAATAATGTTCCTCCATTAGCTAATTCAAATTTACCTGGTCTTCCTTTATTTTGTGCTCCAGTAAAAGCCCCCTCTTCATAACCAAAAAGTTCACTTTCCAATAAACTCTGTGGGATAGCAGCACAATTCAGACTAACAAAAGGTCCTCTACAATGATCACCATAATTATGGATTGACTGAGCAAAAAGCTCTTTTCCAGTTCCACTTTCTCCTAATAATAAAATATTTGAAAAATTTCTACTTGCTAACCGAGACAATCGCTTTGCTTCTTGTAATACTACACTTTTACCAATTATATCTTTAAAAGTAAATTTAGCTTGTGATCCAACCATTTTATTAACAAAATTCTGTACAGCCTCCAATTTTTTAAAAGTACTTACTACTCCTATTGTCTCTCCAGTTTGATTAATAAGTGGTTGCGCAGTAGAACTAACACGAATTCTTTTATCATCTCTACAAATAACTATTTCTTTATTTATATAACCTGTTCCCTGTTCTAAAACATCAGTAATTTTAGTATCATTACCTAATACTTTTGTAACCTTCTTTTCTTTAACATCTACCTCTTCTAAGTCAAGAATTCTTTTTGCAACATTATTTACCTTAACTAGGCGACCTTCTTGATCAATACTTATTAAACCTTCAGAAATAGAATTTAAAACTGTTTGAGAAAATTCATTAGCTGCCTGTAATTGATTCTTTTGCTCCTCAATCCTTAAATGATTCTCAATTGCCTTTACTGCTGCTACAACTATTCCTAATGTATGAGAATGGGCCAATTCACAAGGCCCAGACATATCTAAAACACCTATTAATTCACCATTCTTATCATAAATAGGAGCAGCAGAACATGTCCAAGAGTGATGTTCTTTACAAAAATGCTCTTCTCCAACTACCTGTAGCGGTTTATCAACCTTTAAAACTGTACCTATAGCATTTGTTCCTACCTTTTCTTCACTCCAAAAAGCTCCCTTAACAAATCTTAAGTCTTGAGCATTTTTCATAATATTAGGATCTCCAATAACTTCTAGGATACATCCATTTTCATCAGTTAGCACAACAACAAATCCAGAATTTTTTACAAAATCAGAAATTTCAGACATAAAAGGTTTAGCAATATCAATTAAATTATTACACTTCAGTCTAATCTTTTTTAACTGTTTTTCATTAATACATACTCCTTTACCTTTCAATGGGTCTACGCCATATTCAGAGCATCTTTTCCATGAGTTTAGAATTAGTTTCCGCACATTCTCTGGATTATAATTCTTATCCTGTATAAAATCAGACCAAGCATTATAAATTATAGGTTTAAAAGGGGATTGTTCTGTCATAAAAATACCTCCTTTTTTACATTCGCTCTGTTAAGTTATATGAAAATTTAAACTCTCCCCTCCCATGGATTATAATAGTTTTTACCAATTCACTATAGCATCCAGAAAGGAGAAAGTTCCATGACTCAAAATAAAACACAATGTCCACGTTGTTATTCGACTGATCTATACAAATATGGTAAAGACAAACACGGTCATCAAAAGTATCAATGCAAAGAATGCAAGCGACAATTTGCTCCTGAAACTCTCAAAAAGAGAAAGCCCAAAGAACGAAAGCCCTAAGCCCACAGCCATTAAAGTATTACTATATAATAAATTAATCATTCCCTTAAAAACTTCACCTAAATAAGAACACGTGGTATTCATAAAAGAAATATTATTATAACCACTATCATTAGTTTCTAACCAAATAACTGGTGATTTATCTTCATTATTGCTTCGATAATTATTAATAATTGATAAAATCTTTTGAGATAATGAATGATCATTAGCTCAATGACTAGATTGGGAAGTATATTTATGACACAAATTTATAAACTCTTCTTAATCATAATATGCAACTACTAACGTAACTATTAAATATGAAACCCTTTAGTTTAAAGTTTACTAATCAACTTTCCTCTCTTATCAAGAAAACATTACCTCTACTCATTAAAAAAATAAAGAAGCCAGAACTTAATCTGGCTCCTTCATTAAACCTCACCTTTATACGCTTTAAGATATAGACTCCTGATTTCACTAATTAAAGGATAGCGTGGATTAGCTGCTGTACATTGGTCATCAAAGGCTAATTCAGACATTTCCTTTAACTGACTATAAAAATCATCTTCGGTAATACCTGCTTCTGAGATACTAGCTGGTATATCTAATTCCTCTTTTAAATCAGCAATAGCTTGGATTAATAACTCCACCTTTTCTTCATCACTAGTCCCACCTAATTCCAAATGATCAGCTATTTTAGCATATCTTCGCTTTCCTAAAGGATATCTATACTGGGGATAAGAAGTTTGTTTCAGTGGTACATCACTAGAATTATATTTAATCACTTGCTCAATTAATAACGCATTAGCTAATCCATGCGGCAAATGAAAAGTAGAACCTAGCTTATGAGCCATAGAATGACAGACTCCTAAAAAAGCATTAGCAAAAGCCATTCCCGCGGTAGTAGCAGCATAATGTAGCTTGGCCCTAGCTTTTCTATCTTCTCCCCCATTATGATAAGAACGAGGTAAATATTTAAAGACTAACCTGATTGCTTCTAGAGCTAATCCTTTAGTATACTCATTAGATAAGACTGAAGTATAAGCCTCAATCGCATGGACTAAAGCATCAATCCCGGAATAAGCTGTCAAATCAGGGGGCATACTTAATACTAAATCCGGATCAACAATTGCTATACTAGGTGTCAACTCATAATCAGCAATCGGATACTTAATCCCTGTCTCTTCATCAGTAACAACTGCAAAGGGCGTAACTTCCGATCCGGTCCCCGAAGTAGTAGGAATGGCTACCAGATCAGCCTTATTTCCTAACTCAGGAAATTCATAAATTCGTTTCCTAATATCCATAAAGGTCATAGCTAACTCTTTAAATTCAGCCTCAGGATGTTCATATAATAACCACATAATCTTAGCAGCATCCATTGGTGAACCGCCACCTAAAGCAACAATTACATCAGGTTGGTAACTTCTCATCTCGTCTACAGCTTGTTTAACAGTATCTAAAGTAGGATCTGGTTCCACCTGGGAAAAGATTTTAACATCAATATCATTCTTATCTAACTCATCACTAACTTCCTCAGCATAACCTAGCTCATACAGATCTCTATCAGTAACTACAAAAGCTTTTTTCTTACCTTTTAATTCAGTCAAGGCAATAGGCAATGAACCATACTTAAAATAAATATCTTCAGGGACTTTAAACCACAACATATTTTCTTTTCTTTCGGCAGTAGTTTTAATATTTAATAAATGTTTAACGCCTACATTTTCACTGACCGAATTACCACCCCAAGTACCACAACCTAAGGTTAAAGAAGGCTGTAATTTAAAGTTATAGATATCTCCAATTGCTCCTTGGGAGGAAGGCATATTAATCAGAATTCTACCTGTCTTCATCTGGGTATCAAAATAATCTATTCTATCTTCATTAGTCTGGTCAGTATATAAAACTGAAGTATGACCAATTCCACCAAAGGCCACTAATTCAACTGCATTCGCTACAGCGTCTTTAAAATCACTAGCTTGGTACATTGCTAAAACAGGTGATAATTTTTCGTAGGAGAAAGGCTCTTGAGCACCTACTTCTTCTACTTCTGCTATCAGCACTTTAGTCTTTTGTGGTACATCAATTCCTGCTAATTGAGCAATATAATTAGCTGGTTGACCAATCACTTGCTGATTTATTTTTTCGTTCTCTATTAAAACATTAGCTAATTTTTCCTGTTCGGCAGAGGATAGAATATATGCTCCTCGATCATCAAATTCTTGCTTTACTTCTTCATAAACTTTATCCACTACTGTTACCGACTGCTCGGAAGCACAAATCACCCCATGGTCAAAGGTCTTACTCATTAAAATCGAACTAACCGCCATCTTAATATGTGCTGTTTCATCAATGATAGCTGGCGTATTGCCTGCTCCTACTCCAATTGCAGGTTTCCCTGAAGAATAAGCTGCTTTAACCATACCTGGTCCTCCAGTAGCTAAAATCATATTCACATCATCATGTTGCATCAAATACTGGGATAATTCAATAGATGGTTGCTCAATCCAACCAATAATATCTGCTGGTGCTCCTGCTTCTACTGCTGCTGCTAAAACAGTTTTAGCAGCTTCTATGGTACATTCTCTAGCCTGAGGATGCGGCGAGAAGATAATAGCATTCCGGGTCTTTAGAGTAAGTAATGATTTAAAGATTGTAGTGGAAGTAGGATTAGTAACAGGTACAACCCCCGCAATCAGACCAATTGGTTCAGCTATTTTCCTGATACCATAGGACTCATCCTCAGAAATGACACCACAGGTTTGGTTGTCCTTATATCTATTATAAATATATTCAGCAGAAAAATGGTTCTTGATTACTTTATCCTCAATCACTCCCATTTCAGTATCTTTAACAGCTAACTTAGCCAATTCAATCCGCCGATCATTGGCTGCTATAGCAGCTTGTTTGAAGATTTCATCTACTTTTTCTTGCGAATAATTAGAAAATTCTTCTTGAGACTTTTTCACTCGCTGGATTAAATCATGTAATTGGTCTTCATTAGTTACTTGCACTCTAGTTCCTCCTCTGTTATATCTGTTTTACATTGGATTTTATTTTTAGAATGCCCTGGGATAGCTTAAGATATAAATATTCTCAATTAAGAAAAAATGGTAATTATAAAGTCATGAGTCGTGTGCTGTGTGCGGATGCTTTTTATCACGGAAAGTTTCTGTGAAACTTGTAGGATCAGCCAGTTCAAAACTATAGAAACATAAAAATACAAAGAAACATTTATCAATATTAGAATTAAATATTATTTTTTAATTGATTTTAGTGTTTTTGTCATAGAACAATCAGTGCCCTCTGATTAAGATAAGTGGACAATATATGTTCTGGAATTATTTTAAATGCTGTAGAGACTTTTTAATGGTAGAAAACATTGATTGTTTTACCTTGAAATATTTTGGTAACTTTTATATTTTGATAAAAGTTACTCGGAAAAAAAGCTACTTTGTAGCTTTTCCGAAATAGCTGTTGAATTTTTATTACTAAGTTTTTATTAAAAACTGAAGCATTATATCAATAATATTTCAGTAAACAAAATTATATTTGTTCCCTAAGTAGTTATTCAGCAAAATAATAAAGTAGGACCAGCTTCACAGCTGGGACCCCTTATCAAACTGCACGAACGGTTTTCCCGTATACAGCTTTCGGTTATTGGTGCTCCATATCAGAGAGTAAGTCAGCGACTCTATGTTACCATAGATGTATATTTCACTCTCGATTACAGCACATCAGTAAGCAGTGAATCTAGTCCTTCTTCTCTTAAAAACTTATTCGATAAGCGATAATTCTGATGAATTATCGCTTTCTTTCCTTCTATGAAAGAACGTATTCTCATTCTTATCCATTTATCTAATTTCCTATATAATGTTTTGATATTGCCTATTTTAAAGTAATGTCCCCAGCCTTTTAGTACTAAATTTAACTCATCAATTATTATTTCCAATTTCTGAGGTCTATTTCTTCTAGTTATATCTCTTATTCTATCTTTAAAGTTATTTATTGCTCTATCTCTTGGACTTTTATAATACCAATGATGAAATCTAAATCCTAGAAATTTAAACCCATCATAAAAGTTTGTTATCACTGTCTTCTCAGGATGGAGTTTTAATTTTAATTCATTTTCTATTATCTGACGAGTTACTTGTAATGCTCTTTTGGCTTTATCTTTACTTTTGGTCAATACTACAAAATCATCAGCGAAGCGAACTAGTTTATATCCCCTTCGAGTCATCTTCTTATCAAAGTAATGTAAATAGATATTAGCTAATAAAGGAGAGATCACACCTCCTTGAGGTGTTCCTTCTTTAGTCTCTTTTCTTCCTTCTTCGGTCATGACTCCTGCAGTTAGCCACGATCTAATTAAGTCTAATACCCATCCATCACTTATATATTCTACTATAAAATCCATTAATAAATCATGGTTTATAGTATCAAAATAAGATTTTATATCTGCATCTACTACCCAATCGTAACCTTGCTGTTTATATTCTTCTATTTTCTCTATTGCATCATGGGTTGATCTGTTAGGTCTGAATCCAAAAGAACATTCACAAAACAATCTCTCAAAGTGTATTTCTAAGATTTGTTTGACTGCTTGTTGGGCAATCCTATCTTTAATTACTGGAATCCCTAGTGGTCTCTTTTCTCCATTTTCTTTTGAGATATACGTTCTTAGTACTGGTCGTGGCTCATATCTATCCTCTCTTAACTGCCTATATAATTCTTGCATATTCAGTTTATAGTTATTTCTATATTCATTGATACTTACATTATCAATTCCACCACAACCACCATTAGCCAGCACTTTTTGTCCTGCCTTATGCATTCGCCATTTATCTGTGATTAAATCTTTCAGACTGTATAAGGTTCGAAATTTTTTTTCACCTATCCTAATTTCACTACTTACCAGTTCTTTCTTTCCTGTCTCGATATCTTAACCCTTATCTTCATAGTACTCCTAAGCACGTCTTTAGGCTCTCACCAATCGCACCTCTTAGTTCACTACTACTTAAGTCATGGTATTTCCTAAATTCATCATATTTTCAGTTATTATTTCCTGTCTATATTTCTTTTAGAGCTCACTATCTTTAATAGCGTCTAAACCATTCTTATTAAGATATCATTGACAGTCTATTCTTAACTTCAATAACCTGACTATCCTTCACTGTAATCAACTTTCATTGATTTTTTTCGCTACTATGATAGCTTCTGAACTCTAATATATCCTCACTCTGGCTTTCCCATTTTAGGTTATACCATCATTTATCTCTATAGATTTCTATACAGAACTATATTAGAGACTCCTCTGGTCAATTACGAAAACTATTATAGCCATCCCAACCATAATCACACCTAGTAATTCGACATGGACACTCTCGTTATCTCGCTTTTTATCCAGAGCCACCTGCATCCCCCAAGTCGACATTGGACTTCTTCATTTTTATGGTGAATCGCCACTACTAAATGCCACCGACGGTTCACATATTGTTTTAGGCTGACTATTCACCTCAAACTCTTCAGATTCTATCTCACGATAGACACCCTGTTACTATTGGTTTCACACACCGATACGACGAAAACAGCATGGATAGAATTCTCATCTACTATTTTCATAATCTACAGAGCACACATAAAAAAAGCACCTCCCATTAAGGAGGCACTTTTTGCTATACATTTATTTCTATTATTCAGTAATTAATTCTTGATACATTTCTTTAGTCTGCTCGGCAATTGCTTTCCAGCTGAATATCTCTTCTACTCGCTGCCGGCCCTTCTCCCCTAACTCCTGCTGTAATTCTTCATCAGCTAAAACTTTGTTGATATTCTCAGCTAATTTCTGAGAGAAAACGGCTGGATCTTTAGGTTCTCCGGTACCATCATCAACTTGCTCAAAGTCAACTTTGAATCCTGTCTCTCCATCAACTACTACCTCTTTAATTCCTCCTACTGCAGAAGCTACTACTGGCGTTTTACAGGCCATAGCTTCTAGGTTAATAATCCCAAAAGGCTCATACACTGATGGACAACAGAAAACATTTGCATTAGAATAAAATTCAATTACTGCCTCTCGAGAAACCATTTCATTAATCCAGATTACTCCGTCACGCTCCTCTTGAATAGCAGTAACTTTTTCTGTCATCTCCTGTTCAATTTCTTCTGTATCTGGTGCCCCAGCACAGAGTACAACCTGAGCTTCTTCATTGATATCTTTAATTGCATTTACCAGATGAATGATACCTTTTTGCCGAGTGATTCTGCCTACAAATAATACATAAGGTTTATCTGGATCAATACCATACTTCTCTCTATACTCAGTACTAGCAGTATATTGATACTTATCCAAGTCAATTCCATTATAGATAACTTCAATATTATCTGGAGCAACATCATAACAATCTAAAATATCTTGCTTCATCTCTTTAGAGACTGCTACTACCTTATCAGAAGCTTCTACTGCTGTCTGCTCCATCCAAGAAGATAGATTATAAGCATTGCCTAACTGTTCTTCCTTCCAGGGACGAAGTGGTTCTAAACTATGAATAGTAGTTACTAAGGGAATATCATATAATTTCTTGGCCCAGAAACCACCCATAAAAGTATACCAGGTATGACAATGAACAATATCAGCATCCACTTTATCTTTAGCCATCTCCAGATCAATTGATAAGGCATTTAAAGCTTTTATAAAACGAGGATCAGTATTCTTACTCATTTCTGCCCAAGGATTGTAGGCTACAGCATTACGTTCATCCTCTACTAGTTCTTCCTCTCCAGCAAAGGCTCTAACTTCTACATCCATAATTTCTGCTAAATTATTAGTTAAGTTATCAACGTGAACTCCTGCTCCACCATAAATATTATTCGGGAATTCTTTAGTTAACATCATTACTTTAGAATCTGCCATTGGTAGACTCCTCCTTGTTTATTTTAAATTATTTAAACAATCAATAATGCCTTTTAAAGGAATAGGTAACCAATTAGGACGATTGTTAACTTCATATAAAGCTTCATATAAGGCCTTTTCCAATTTAAATAGTGCAATTGATTGTACAAACTTTTCTTCCGGAGGTAAAAAGTTATCTTCTTGACGTACCTTAGTTAAATAAGCGTTCAAAAACCGCTGTACAACTTCTTCTTCCCACAGATTAACTGCTTCTAATAATTTATCAGTAGTTAACTTATCAGCTGAGTAATTAAAATATCCAGCATAAGCAGCATAATTATAAGACCGTATTAGTCCTGCTATATCTTTTAGCGGAGAATACTTTCGTCTTCTTTGGACAATACTTTTCGTTGGCTCTCCTTCAAAATCAAGCAGAATAATTTCCGATCCTTGTTTCAAGATCTGTTCTAAATGTAGATCTCCATGACACCGCATAAACTGGCCTAAGTCATCTCCTAAAGTAAAAATAGTTTCTATTAGTTCCCCTATATTATCCTCTACAGCTAAAAGTTGTTCTATTAAATCTTGATGGGCCTTTAATTCTGCTTGTTTATCTTTCAAATAACCAATTAAAGTTATTAAATTTTCTTTAACTCCTGTATACCATTGTTCTAATTCTTCTTCTGTAGGAGACCGAGGTTTGAACTGCTTAGTATTAATTGTAGATAAAGCAAGATGTAAATTAGCAACTGTATTACCAACTTGCTTTGCTATCTTATAATAATCTTGGTTATAATCTTTTGTTAAAGCGCTAATTTCTTGCTTACTCTGACTGAGATGTTTTAAAAATTCAGCTAAATGGTCTTGAGTATAAGACCATAAATCCCCTTCACTAGTAACAAACTGTTGGATTAAACTAATACTATACTCTTCTCCAGTTCCATCTTGGTAGGACATATATCCTTTCACCTTAGGAAACTGATCAAAATTAGTCTTTCGCTGTAAATTTAAACTGATTTCTAGATCAGGATTAATTCCTGGTTGTAACCTACGAAAAGTTTTAGCTATTTCATCCCTTTGTAACAAGGTAATACTATTACTAGAAACATCAGTTAATTTACCAGTAGCAGTAATATCTGTAACTGTAAAACTATCAGCTGTTAATCGACCATCTGAATTAAAATCTAACTCTTGGGCCTGCTCAATAAATTCTTTTACTGCCTTAACATAGCTCAACTCATGGACTCCGTCATAGAGATAAGCTTGATAATCAGCACCTGTGATCTGTAACCACTCAGAAGGTTCTAATTCTTCCTTACTAATCAATAAAGGAAAATAGTATTTTTCCTGCCACTTCTTATTATGAACTTCATCTAACAAATCAAAATCAAGAATAAGTAATAATAATAATTTACCTGCTGGTGGACTAGCTAATCGAGTGTAGTCAGCTAGTCTAATATCCTGGATTACAGCAGCCTTTTGTTGAAACCATCTTGCTTGCTTAAAAAAAGCTGGATCAATCTGAGCTAATAAAGTTTCTAACTCCTGATTTAATTTAGAAAAAGAAGTTGTTGTCTTAAACTCCTTAACCACTAGCTCCCCCTCCTTACTCTACATTAATATCAACTAAGGCATCGGCTGCTACCTCTGGTGGTGTAGGATTAATAAAGTTGCCAGTTCCTAATTCAAAACCAGCTGTAATAGATAACCGCGGTAAAATCTCAATATGCCAGTGATAACTAACTTCATCATCCTTCACTAACGGTGCTGTATGTAAAATGATATTATATGGTGGAGAATCAAACCCCACTTCTATTTTTCTAACCATCTTCTGTAACATTTGAGCTAAATCTTCAATTTGTTCTGCAGTAATCTCTCTAAAATCACTCTGATGTTTGTGAGGTAGAATCCACGTCTCAAATGGATAACGAGAAGCATAAGGATTAAAAACTACAAATTGATCATTAGTCGCTATAATTCTATCTTCTACTTCTAACTCATGATCTATCATTTCACAATAAACACAATCTCCATGTTGTTGATAATAATTTTGAGTTCCTGTTAATTCCTTATCTATTACATTAGGAACTACAGGAGTAGCCATAATCTGCCAGTGGGGATGTTCTAAAGAAGCTCCAGCTGTCCCCCCGAAGTTTTTAAACGTCTGGATATACTTTAACCTCTCATCTTGGGCCAACCCTTCGTGTCTCTGTTGTAAAACACTAATAACATCTGCAATCTGAGACCTACTATGACCTCCTAAGGTACTATCATGTTCAGCTGATTCAATTAGTACCTCTGCAGCACCAACTCCAGTCATTTGATTATAGAAGCCACTGTTATCTGTTTCCAATTGCTGGTCAATATCTAAAGCAGCAAATTTATTAGGAACCACTCTGATTCTCCAACCTGATTTATTAGCCTCTCTATCAGGATCGTCACTGATTGCCATAATCTCCTCGGGAGTATCCGCTTCATTACCATAACAAAACGGGCAATAACCTCCATCACTAGTTGCCTGATCACCATGTTCAAAGTCATGGGGGCGCTTACCTCTTTTAGAAGCAATTACTACATATTCTCCCGTAATAATATTCTCTCTAATTTCTGACATCCTTACCCCTCCAATATAGTATTATATCCAGTATGTGATAACGTTTGCACGAGATAATAAAAAAACTATTACTAATTTTATTTAAATCATGCTCATTATAACATTATAACTAATTATTTTCAATACTCTTCTCTAATTAACCCTTTAAACTACATTAGGCCCAGAATATTCTGGGCCTAAATATAATTTCTAACATTTGTTAACCCAACTGCGAGCAAACTGATCTATATCTCCGGCTCCTAAAAAGAGAAAAATAGCTTGATTATTCTTATTGTATTCAGTTAACCACTCTTCTAACTGAGACCAGTGATTAATATACTCCGTCTGATTATCACTAATTAAATCACTTAATTCGCGTCCTAAACTTTCTAATTCTTCCTCGGTAACTTTTTCTCTGACTTTATAAATTTGATAAATAATCTGGTAATCTAGCTTCTGGTTTAATATCCCTTGGTAGTCCTCTAATAATCGATTAGTCCGTAAGTACTGATGTGGTTGGAAGATTACTACCTTTTGCTTATCTGTTTTAATCCGCGCCAAATTGTCAACAACTGCTTTGACTTCACTAGGATGATGAGCATAATCAGTAATTACAACCTGTTGGTCACTCTTTTTCAGCACTTCAAATCTTCTTTTGACCCCTTGCCAAGCAGCCAATCCTTCTTTCATCTGGCCTACAGTCACCCCACAGTACTTACCAACTGCTATAGCTTCTAGAGCATGTTTGATATTATACTCTCCTAGAGCAGGAAGCTTAAATCTACCTACTTTCTCATTTTGATACTCTAACGTAAAGTAGGAGACTAATTCCTGTTGGGTAATAGCAGTAGCATTAAAATCAGCCTGCGGATCATTGATTCCTACTGTGACTACCTCAGCTTGTAGATCAGCAGAATATAATTCCAATTGGTCTAATACTTGCTGCTGGGTTACAAAGTATTCAGTTAGGCCCTGGACATACTCTCGATAGCTAGTTAACATATCCCCAAAATCACGATAAATATCCGGATGATCAAACTCAATATTAGTTACCACTCCAATATCAGATCGATATTCTAAAAAGGATTTATCATACTCATCTCCTTCTAAAACAAAATATTCTCCATCATTAATAGCACAATTACTAGTAAAATTATTTAGGATGCCTCCAATAATAAAACTAAGCTGGTTATCTCCCCTAGCTAATATCTGAGCTATTAAAGCAGAAGTAGTAGTCTTACCATGAGTTCCCGCAGCTGAAATAACTTGTTTATCTGTAGTTATCAAGGCTAATGCTTGTGATCTATTCACCAACTCTAGGTCATAATCACGAGCCTGCTGAAGTTCTATATTATCTTCTGGAATAGCAGCCGAATAGATAACTTTCTCCAACTCAGAGCTTATATTATCCTTAGTATGACCAATACTAATTTTAACTCCTTGCTGCCTTAACTTTGCTACCAACTCATTTTCCTCTAAATCAGAACCAGTCACCTGATAACCTGCTTCCAGAAAATACTGGGCAATAGCCGACATAGCAATGCCCCCAATTCCTACAATATGTATCTGTCCCATAATTTCCTCCTCACTTTTTTTAAAGTTATATCTTTAATTTACTCACGAAACATAGCTCACAGCTAATGACTACATCACTGAAAATAAGAGCTAACCTAATAAACATCCACTCTACTAGGAATTTACTATCAATTTTTCTGTCTGATCCTGCTATATCCTTCATTTTGATCTAAATTTATATAAGCTTGCTCTTTGAATGAATATTTCTCGGCTAAAAATATAACTCCTGCTAACTATCTTCATTCTCTTTAAAATAACAACACTTATCAGTTAAATAAACATGATGATTTAGCTTAGAACAATAAAATCTATTATACTTAAAATACTTACAGTTTTTACAATTAACAGTCATTTTTACTCCCTCCTTTAGCACAAACAACAGACTACTAACATCACTATGCGCAAACAATAATAATATTGACATGAAATAATTTCCTACCATCTCTGGCTTAAATCTGATACAATAAATATATATCTAGTAATATTATATAATTAGGAGGTTTAAAAATGACTTACCATACTCATTCATTCTTTGGATTTGCACTAGCAATAATTATCATTAAAGCACTAGCTACTTTAAAAATTCTTAATCTATCTTATTTAATCACTGGTTCTGTACTGAATAGTACCTTACTTAAATTTTACACAACAGCAATTATTGGGGGTTTAATTCCCGATATCGACCACGCTAACAGTAAAGCAGGGAAGAAATTCTGGTTTTTAAACAAACCACTTAAATTCTTAGGGATTAAACACCGTGGTCTGACTCATAGCTTACTAGGGTTGATTATCTTTGCTGGATTAAGTAAAAAATTAATCGATATAGGTTGGATTGAGTTTATCACCTGGCTTGGTTTATTAATCGGTTATCTAAGTCATATTGTAGCTGATATGTTTAATAAACAAGGAGTGCCCCTCTTTTTTCCTAATCGGCGTCGGTTTAAATTTCATACTAATATCACCACAGGTGACTGGGGAGAACAGTTTTTCTTCTTATTCTTTGTGCTTTTAACCACCATTTTAATCGTGGTAGAACGAGGCTATCTTAACTTAAATAACCTACTTGATTTACTTACTACATAAATTTAAACAACAAAAGAGGAAGCTAAATAGCCTCCTCCCCCTAATATTAACCACAACTACTATAACCACAATTTTTACAGGAATCACAGCCTTGCTCAAAATGTAATTCCTCTCCGCATTCCGGACAAAGTGGTTTATCCTCTTCAGTAACTGCTGTTTGTGATTTTGCTTCTTCTAACTCCTGGATCACTTCTAAATCAGAAGTTGAATGTTGAAAAGTTTTAGCTTCAGTTATCTCTTCTAAAGCTCTAGCTACTACATCAGGACAACTACGTCCTTCTAATTCTTGGCCAGTACCTTTTTCGTACATGAAACTAGGACAGGTAGTAGTAGATTTTAACTGATCTATAATCTCCTTAGGAGCAATTCCACTCCGTAAAGCTAAACTAGTCAATCTGCTAACTCCTTCAGTCATTACTTGACAGCCACCTTCACTGCCTGTAGTTAAGAAAGTCTCAATCGGATTACCATCTTGATCAAAATTAATAGTTAGATATAACTTACCACAGCCAGTATTATACATAATCGTCTCTCCAGCTGCTGCAAGTGGTCTTTTTTCGGGATAGATAGACTCTCCATTTGATTTGTTCTGTTCTTGATCATCCTGCTTTTCTTCCTGATTATCATCATCTGTACTTAATACCTGGGCTGTTCTACTACCATTGCGGTAAACAGTCAAGCCCTTACAACCTAACTCATAAGCTAACTGATAGGCTTGAGCAATATCCTCTTTAGTAGCTTGATTAGGAAAGTTAATCGTCTTACTAACAGCATTATCAACATGATCTTGGAAAGCGGCTTGGATTTTTACATGCCACTCTGGCTCAATATCCAAAGCAGTTACTAAAGCTTCCTCAGGAGCATCTGCAGTAAAGTCATACTCAAAATGACTTACATTACCATCAGCATCAGTATGAGAATACTTAAAGCTAAAGAAAGGTTCAATTCCTCCACTAGTTCCTCCTAAGAAACTAATCGAGCCTGTTGGAGCAATTGTAGTTAAAGTAGCATTTCTCTGAGGTACTTGATATTCACTTTCCTCATAAGCTGGAAAAGCTCCTTTTTCTGCGGCCAACTCTTGACTGGATTGATGAGCCTGCTCATTAATAAACTCCATTACCTGATCTGCCATCTCCACAGCCTCTTGACTATTATAAGGAATCCCTAGTCTGATTAATAACTCATGAAAGCCCATTACTCCTAAACCAATTTTCCGATACTGAAGCACCTTCTCTTCAATCTTGGGCAAAGGATACTCGTTGACTGAGACAACATTATCTAATAATCTAACTGCTAATTTAATAGTTTCTTGTAACTGATCCCATAATACTTCTCCGTCTTTTACAAACTTGGATAAATTAATAGAACCTAAATTGCAAGCTTCATCAGGTAATAACGGCTGTTCTCCACATGGATTAGTAGCTTCTATTTCTTCCGGAAGTGGATGTTGGTTATTAACTTCATCTAAGAATACAATTCCTGGCTCTCCATTCTTCCAGGCATAATTAACAATTAAATTAAATACTTTCCGAGCTGATAGTTGCCCAACTACTTCTTTAGTCCGTGGATTAACTAAATCATATTCTTTATCCTCTTTAACTGCCTGCATGAAATCAGCTGTAATACCTACTGATAAATTAAAATTAGAAAATTGATTATCCAATAGTTGTCGTTTATAATCTTTTAACTTATCTGCAATCTCTTGCTCTGACAAATCTGTAGCAGCTAAAGTAGCTTCAAATTCATTATATAACTCTTGGTTTTCCTCTGTCAATTCACCTTTAGCATGAATAAAATCTAAAATATCAGGGTGATCAATTCGTAACATTCCCATGTTGGCTCCACGCAATGTGTTACTTCCATATGGAAGAGTAGGTGATTTTATTTTTCCCTACCTCTCATGTTTTCACATGAGTTCAGACTATATCTTCAAGAGAACTTTTTCAGTTCTCTTGTCTCCTGTCAAAGAAAATTTTTCTCTAATTTTCTCTCCTACTTTAATCTTTTGCCCCATAATATTCACCACCTTGTTTATATTATATTAGTTATTTACAAATGGAACAAAAGATTATTTTGGTAGTCGTTGAAGATTTACCTAAATCACTTTAGGTGCTTTCCTGCTGATTGCCCATTATTATATCTTAGTAGTTTTTTAACCGTCACGCTTACCCTTGTGGATTACGTTGTGGTCTACTAAGCTTTAGGGGGTCCCAGCAATTTAGGAGATCAGCGCCGAGATAATAAAATTAACGCTTGCCACCCTGCTTAACAGTATCTGTAGCTCGATTAAAGACTTTCATAAAGCTTAAGGGCCCTGAACTAACTCCCCCAGTAGATTTTACAACATCATTTTTAGGTCGTAATCTACTAAAAGAAAATCCTGTTCCACCACCACTTTTATGGATTAAAGCAGCATTCTTAACTGCTGTAAAAATACCTTCCATACTATCTTCAACAGGTAGTACAAAACAAGCTGCTAACTGTTGTAACTCAGCTCCAGCATTCATTAAAGTAGGTGAATTAGGTAAAAACTTAAGCTCCGTCATCAATTCATAAAATTTCTGTTTATACTTAGCTTGTAATTCTTCCTCTTCTTCTGCGCTAGCAATATTTTCAGCTACTCGAGTAAACATTTCCTGAGGCGTTTCTTTTAGCTCTCCCGCTTCATCTCGTTGTAAATATCTTTTCTCTAATAAATTCATTGCATTATCTGATAATTCAGCTATCAATCCTAATACCTCCCTGAAAAATTATTTAAATTAAGCCTACTCTATAAATTATAACTACTAATTAAACTATTTGCAAATTAAAAAACAGACCTTACTAGAAAAATAGTAAGGTCTGTTTTAACTATCGATTCCTTATCTAGTAAATTTTAATACTGTATCTAAAGCTTCTTTTACCACCTGATCTATCTCTTCTTCATCTTCTATAGAATCTATAATACACTCACAAGCATCACTTTCTAATAGTGATAATCCTACTTTATTAATTGAGGATTTTATAGCTGATAATTGAATTAATAACTCTTTACAATCTTTTTCTTCTTCTAACATCTGTTCTACACCTTCTAGATGCCCTTTAATAGTTCGTAATCTAGTCTGTAACTCCTTCTTTCGTTCTTCATCCTCAATTACTGCCATTCAATCAGCTCCTAAAAAAACTATCCTAGTTTATGTTTATTATTTGATTTCCTCAATTTTATCTACTAGATCTTCTTTGCTAGAGAAACCAACCTGTCTATCCACTAATTCTCCATCTTTAAAGAAACCAAGATTAGGAATACTAGTTACCTCGTACTCCTCAGCTAAAGATTGATTATCATCAACGTTCACCTTAGCAACTTTCACTTCATTATATTCAGCTGCTAATTCCTCTAGTACTGGTGCAATCATCTTACAAGGCCCACACCAAGCTGCCCAAAAATCAACAACTACTGGTACATCAGCTTCTAATACTTTTGTAGAAAAATTATCTGCAGTTACTTCAATAGTATTGTCATCCATTAGTATCACCTCACTATGTATTTGCCCCCCCTACCCCAGGGGGTCTAAATAAATTATAACTAACAAGCTCCTAAATGTCAAACTGATTTTACTGGGGAGCTAATAGCAGACGCACACCTATGGCCAAAAAAAGAATCCCTATTCCTTGCGTCCAGTGAAAAGGAATTTCCTCTAAGCCCCAAAAACCAAAATGATCAATAATTACTGCTGTTAAGATTTGAGAAGTTATAATAGCAGTAGTAGCATTACCTACTCCTAACTGGGAAATACTATATAATACACCATATAGAATAACTACATTTAATACACCACCTAGATAACTATACCAGGGTGCTTGAGTAACTTTAGCTAAGTCTCCTTGGCCTAGACTAACCACAAATAATAGTATCGTTAACAATAATAAAGCTATTGTTTGCACCGCAAATGTTGCTTCTAATTGACCAATCACTTCGCCTAACACTGAATTCAAGGAACCTTGAATAGCCATGGCTGATCCAGCAGCTATAGCTACTAAAAAGAAGAACCAGTTATTCATTCCTTCACTCCTTTATACTACATTTATTTATTATTATTGTAAGGAGTTGTGAATATTTTATTCCTGTTTACAATAATTTTTCAATCTCTTCTTGGAGGGCATTACACTCAGGGCCAATTACCACTTGCACACCACCTCTCATTTTCATTACTCCCGAAGCACCTAGCTCTTTAAGTGCTGCTTCATCTACTTTAGAATCAGTTATAACTTCCACTCGTAATCGAGTAACACAGGCATCAACATCTTCTATATTAGCAATTCCTCCTAGAGCATCTACAAATAAGAGAGCTCTATCTTCAGAATCTAATAACCATTCGTACTCAAACTCATCTTCCTCTTCTTCTTTATTAGTCTCCTTAGTTACCTTATTATTTACTGGAGAGGCTTGTTTAACTTCTAACTCTTGTTGATCCTCTGTTTTTTCTACACCACGACCTGGGGTCTTAAAATCAAATAAAGGAATTGTTACATAAAAGACTGTAAAATACAAAGCACCTATCGCCGGGCCAACTATCAACCAAAATCCAACTTGATTACCAGCATTACTAATCCCTAAAATATAATCAATTAAGCTAGCAGAAAAAGTATAACCTAATCTAATCTGCAAAAGATTAGTCAAGATCCCAGACAGAAAACCACCTAAAATATGAAATATGTATAACGGAGGAGCTACAAAGATAAAGGAAAATTCAATTGGTTCTGTTATCCCCGTTAGAATTGAGGTTAAAGCTGCTGTAGACATTATACCAGCAACTGCCTTTTTATTTTGATCAGCTCTCAGATACATTGCTCCACAAGCAGCTGGTAGCCCAAATAACATTAACGGATATTCAGCTGCCATAAAATAACCTGCTGTAGGGTCACCAGCAAAATAACGAGCTGTTCCCCCTCGTAAAACTTCTCCTGTTTCAGTAATAAATCTACCAAACTCATATAAGAAAGGTGGATAGTAGACATGATGTAAGCCCACTGGAATTAATGCTCTCTTTCCAGCTGCATAAAGAGCTGGCCCTAGGGAAGAATCCATAGCAAACCCAGCAAACTGATTAATCTCAAGCTGAATAGGAGGCCATAAAAAGGCTAAGATAGCAGCTACTACTAAAGAAGAAATAGCAGTAATAATTGGCACTAACCTTTTGCCCGCAAAAAAACCTAAAAACTCAGGCAATTCTGTATCATAAAAATTTTCGTAGGCATAAGCAGCTACAACTCCTATTATAATTCCTCCAAAAACTCCTGTATTAATTGTTTCGACACTACCCCCTGATTGTTCAGAGAGGTTAATGATTTCAGCTATTGTACTTACTACTCTAGCATATACAACATAACCTACACCAGCTGCTAAACCAGCTATTGCTTCCCCAGCAAATCCAACAGCTATCCCTAAGGCAAAAATAAGAGGCAACCGTTCAAAAATAGAAAGTCCACCATTAAATATAACCTCACCAAACTGGCCTACTAATCCACTGTAGCCCATTAGCATTCTACCAAAAGCTACCAAAATACCAGCTGCTGGCAAAACAGATACAGGTGTCATCAAGGCTTTACCTACTTTTTGTAATCGTTTAAAAATATTCACTTTAGAAGCCTCCTTATTTAAAAATGATTAAACTTAATAAAAACTATTTAGTTATATAATCATTAACCCTTTAGGTCTATTAATAAGAGTTAAATTGGTTAATCCATAACCCCTAAATGTCTTTGCACCATCTAAAGTAGTAAAATTGCAGACTTTAGAATTATACTTATTGTTTTTAATTCTAAGTGAAGTAATATATCCTGTATAGGTTTCACCATTACGCTTGGTATAACGAATTAAATCTCTATGTTTAAAGCTATTTAATTCTTTGATTTTAGCTTTAGATTTCTTACGAAGTGGTTTAATAAAGTATTCTTTAATATTTAGATTATCTACTGATAACAAACCTGTAATACAGATACCATCATTAGAGTGTGTTTTCTCAATATCATAATCAATTCGCTTATTTGCTGTATCACCACCTGTAGTAATCTCTAAATTAGCTATTCTAGATAATCGTTCTCTTAACCAAGTTTTTCCCTGCATAACGTGCATTGGTGCTTTAAAATTTAACTCTTTGCTATCAATAATAGTTAAAAAATGATCTTTGTATTTATACTCATTATTATTCACTTTTTCTTTATGACAACTTCTACATAAAGTAATTAAATTGTAAATAGAATCTGCCCCATTATCTCTTTGTGGTATAATATGATGAGCTTCTAAAATTGTATCTGTTGCTCCACAAAGTTGACATTTGTAATTATCTCTTTTTAAAGTAGCTTTCCTTAAGTTTTCATCTAAACGGTTTGACTGTTGATATTCCCAATTATATAGTTCTCTACTTTCTGTTAATTTGCGAATATCAATTGCTACATCTTCTAAAATTATTTTATCTATCTTAATATATTTATTAAAATAATTAACCACTCTTAAAATTGTTTGTTTTTTCTGTTTAATAGAAGGTGGTATCCTACCTTTTCTTTTACTAGCAGAACGATTATTAAACCTTTTGGCTCTGTATCTTTTATGAGAACGTCTATATCTACGATATCCTTTACGTTCTTCTATTTTTTTAGAAACATCTTGACGTTGTTTCATTTCAGCTTTAAATAAAACTTTATTTTTAGTTTTACATTTCTGTACTAAAGCAAAACCTACTTTATCATAACCATCATCAATACCTAAGACTATTTGATCAGTATTAATTTGATTTTTAGGTATTTTCTTTTTTAGTTGAATAATAAGCGGATACTCTTCAACTAAATCAGCTTTTTCTTTACGAATTAAATACCATGCTTTCTTGGCTTTAGTTGGGTCTAACATTTTACCTTGACTATCTAATACAAAAGCATATTTAATATTTGCCATCTCTGGCTACCTCCTTTGCCGGGAACTTCTCGTCTTGGCAATGTTAAATGGGGCTTATGCGTTTATGGTGGTAGGCTACCATATCCAATAAGGACTTAGATAAGCGGTCTTCCTACGAAATTACAAAAGTAACTCCATACGCCACAGAGCAACGGACTGACGAACTACATCCGAGGATGTGATAAAAGCCTTGTTGAGCTGTTAATAACAACTCTTTAACCAAATAACGTAGATCAAAGAGCTATAAACTTTTCAGTTTCCTACTCTCTCTTTGCCTAGAGAGCAATGAAACAGTTTTACCCAACTTTAAGTAGTGTTAATTAGGAATTTATAAGCTGTTTCATAGCTCCTTTACTAATATACTAAATGACAAAAGTCCTACCTCTTAACGAAGTAGGACTCTAGGCAACTAAATAAAAAATTATTCTCCAAAACCATCTTCAATCAAGTCTACTAAAGCAGCTACTGCATCTTCCTCATCGCTACCCTCTGCTTTAATAGTTATTTCTGTACTCTGATTAACTCCTAAACTCATAATTCCCATAATACTTTTAGCACTAACTTCCTTATCATCTTTAATAATAGCTACATCAGAATCAAAGTTATTTGCTTCCTCAACTAACATAGAAGCCGGCCGAGCGTGAATTCCTGTTTCATTATTAACTTCTACTAATTGCTTTTTCATTATTAATTCACTCCTTAAGCTAAATTATTAATTTTTATTTATACTGTAACTGTTAAAACTTCATCTTCACCAGCAGTAACTTCTGTTACATCCGCTACTTCTAGCTCTTCAATTTGATCCATATTAGTAACTAAAAATGGAGTGATTACTGAAGTAGCATTCTCCTCAATATAATAATATAATCCATATCAAACTTAATTAACCCATCACCAGGCTTAACTTCTGCTCCTTCTGATGTTAACTTTTCAAAACCTTCGCCATCTAATTCAACAGTATTAACTCCAATATGCATTAATAACTCTACACCCTCTGATGTTTCCAGTCCTATAGCATGCTTAGTAGGGAATAATTGTTTTACTACTCCCTCAACTGGAGATACTAGAGTATCTCCAGTTGGTTTAATTGCTAATCCATCACCTACTACTCGATTAGCAAATACATCATCAGGTACTTCTGCTAAATCCACTACTTCTCCTGTCAATGGAGCTACTAGATTTAATTCTGTTGTACTACTACCAAATATGTTAAACATTATTCTCCCCCCTATAATCTTATTCTCTTATAAGTAATTATAACATTAATAATTTTATATTATCAACTACCAGAAATCAAGCTCTAAAGATAATTTAGTTCTCAAAATAAAAAGGACAAGCAATAATAGCCTGCCCTGATAACTAATTATCTTTTTATAATAATTTCTTGATCTTATCCTTTAGAGCATCAGACTTAGGCCCAAATATAACTTGGACACTACCTCCACCAGGCTTCATTACACCTGAGGCACCAAGATCTTTTAATCTAGCTTCATCAATCTTAGTATCATCAACAACTTCTAATCTCAATCTAGTAATGCAGGCATCAATATCTTCAATATTTTCTGCACCACCTAAAGCTGCAAGAATCTGGGCTGGTTTGCTATCATCAGCTCCCTGACTAGAATCATCATCGTCAGAAGATGGATTAGACATTACTGCTCCAGCAGCAGATTCTACTTCTCCTTCTTCTCGACCAGGCGTCTTTAGATCCCATTTTCTAATAGCAAATCTAAATCCAAAGTAATAAAGAACTGCAAAACCTAGTCCAACAATAATTGCTCTCCACCACGGAGTCATGCCTGGCATAACACCAAAGACAATAAAGTCAATAACTCCACCAGAGAAAGTCATCCCGATTCTTACATTTAACATATTCATCAACATAAAGGATAGACCGGCAAAAATAACATGAATTCCGTATAATACAGGAGCAACAAATAAGAAAGAGAACTCAAGCGGTTCTGTAATTCCTGTTAAGAAAGACGTTAATGCAGCAGAGAATAAGATACCACCAACTACTTTCTTCTTATGTTCCTTAGCTTCATGATACATAGCTAAAGCTGCTGCTGGTAATCCAAACATCATAAATGGAAACTTACCAGTCATAAATTTACCAGCACCTTGGTAAGACTCTGTACTGAAGTTTTGCACTCCATCTTGTAACATCTTCATAAAGATTGTCTGATCACCACTAACTACCTCTCCAGCTTTAGTGACATACTCACCAAACTCAAACCAAAATGGAGAATAGAAAATATGATGTAGACCAAAAGGAATTAATGCTCTTTCAAAGACACCAAAGACAAATGTAGATAGATTAGTATTAGTTTCATTAGCAAAGTAAGATAAAGCATGAAGTCCATCTTGGATTGGACTCCAGATTGTAGGCATTACTAAACCAATTAAAAAGGCTGCAACTGCTGTAACAATAGGAACAAATCTCTTCCCAGCAAAGAAGCCTAAGAAATCTGGCAGTTCTATATCAAAGAACTTATTATACATAATTGCCGCAAGAATACCAGCAATTAAACCACCAAAAACTCCTGTTTGTAAGGTTGGTATCCCTACAACTTCTGCGTATGCTGGATTACTACTTACCATTTCTGCTGTTACATTAGCCATTTGCCCCATAGTAGTATTCAAAATCAAGAATGCTACTACAGCAGCCAAACCAGCAACTCCAGCACCTCCAGCTAAACCAATTGCAGAACCTACAGCAAATAATAAAGCTAAATTATCAAAAATAACTCCACCTGCTTGCGCCATCATTGGCAAACCTAACTTAGAACCAAAAGCTAGTAGTAATCCTGCTGCTGGCAGAATAGCTACTGGCGTCATTAAAGCTTTACCTATTTTTTGTAATTTCTTAAATCCTTTCATTATCGAGAATCCCCCTTTAATGTGATTATAGTTTAGAAAAGGACCCTTATTCTTCTTATTATTATATTATTCCTTTCAACAATTCAATATCTGATCGAGTGTACTGGCCAGATGCTGCAGCATCTGTAAAAATAAATGACTAACTTACATTTTATATCCTCTTAAACTACAAAAGAGCTAGAAGAAGATATCCTTCTCCCTTGGTAAAGTAGACCACCAAGGAAGTGATATCTCCTCCTAGCTCATGCCTGCTCTACCAGTAACACGCTAGTTAGAGTTTATTTCCTAGGAAATATTCGCTTTTATTAATTGCAATTTATATTATACATGTTACTTTGCTTTTTGTCAATAATTAACTCAGAAAAAATAAGTAAAATGTCGATATCTGTAAAAATGACATTTATTCAATTGTTACTGTCAATACCTGATCTTGACCAGCAGTTACTTGTCCAGTATTTACTACCTCTAAATCTTCAATTTCATCCATATTAGTTACCAAAAAAGGGGTTACTGTTGCAGTAGCATTCTGTTCAATATACTCCAGATCAAATTCAATTAATTCTTGCCCCGCCTCAACTTCATCTCCTTCTTCAATTAGTTTTTCAAATCCGGCCCCATCTAATTCCACAGTATTGATCCCAATATGCAATAATAACTCTATTCCTTGGGCGGTTTCTAAACCAATAGCATGTTTAGTAGGAAATACCTGTTTAGCAACCCCTTCTACCGGAGCTACTAAAATACCTTCAGTGGGTTCAATAGCTAACCCATCTCCTACTGCTTTACTAGCAAATACATCATCTGGGACTTCTGATAGTTCTATTACCTCACCTGTTACTGGAGCTACTAACTCCACCTCTTCTTCTTGACTACCAAAAATATTAAACATAACAATTCCTCCCAATAACTAATTTTATAATAACTTTTTAATCTTATCCTTTAAAGCATCAGATTCAGGGCCAAAAATAGCTTGCACACTACCTCCACCCGGTTTCATAACTCCTGAAGCACCAAGCGCTTTTAATTTATCATCATCAATTTTGGATTCATCGGCAACTGCTAATCTTAGTCTAGTAATACAAGCATCAATATCCTCAATGTTTTCGGCTCCGCCTAAAGCTTCTAAAATTTGGGCTGGTCTACTCTCCTGATCCTCATCATCAGTTGGATTGGCCATTACATCTCCAGCCACCGAATCGACTTCACCCTCTTCGCGCCCAGGGGTTTTTAAATCCCATTTTCTAATAGCAAATCTAAACCCAAAGTAATAAATAACTGCTAGTACTAAACCAACAATAATTGCTCTCCACCAGGGAGTCATACCCGGCATAACCCCAAAAACAATAAAGTCAATAATTCCCCCAGAGAAAGTCATCCCAATTCTTACATTTAACAGATTCATTAACATAAAGGATAAACCAGCAAAAATGACATGAATTCCATATAATACTGGGGCAACGAAAAGAAAAGAAAATTCAAGTGGTTCTGTAATTCCCGTTAAAAATGATGTTAAAGCAGCAGAGAATAAAATACCACCAACTACTTTTTTATTATTATCTTTAGCTTCATGATACATAGCTAAAGCTGCTGCTGGCAGACCAAACATCATAAAGGGGAATTTACCTGTCATAAACTTACCTGCCCCTTGATAAGTGCTAGAACTAAAGTTTTCCACACCATCCTTTAACATTGCAAACCAGATTGCTTGATCACCATTAACTACTTCTCCAGCTTCAGTTATATACTTACCAAATTCAAACCAAAAGGGAGAGTAAAAAATATGATGCAAACCAAAAGGAATCAGAGCTCGTTCAAAAACACCAAATAAGAAAGTAGCAATATTCGTATTAGTTTCATTAGCTAAATAAGATAAAGCTTGTAATCCATTTTGGACTGGAGCCCAAATTGTGGGCATAATCAATCCTACTCCAAAAGCTCCAACTGCTGTAACAATAGGAACAAAACGCTTTCCAGCAAAAAAACCTAAAAAATCCGGTAGTTCAATGTCATAAAATCTATTATACATCATCGCTGCAATAATACCAGCAATTAAACCACCAAAGACTCCTGTCTGAAGAGTAGGAATTCCTATCACTTCTGCATACCGATGACTATTAGCTACCATCTCTGAAGTTACTCCGGCCATTTGGCCCATAGTTGTATTTAAAATTAAAAAAGAAACAATAGCAGCTAGCCCGGCTACTCCAGCATCACCAGCTAGTCCAATAGCAGAACCTACAGCAAACAATAAAGCTAAATTAGCAAAGATAACATTCCCTGCTTCCTCCATCATAGGAATGCCTAATTTATTTCCGAAAGCTAATAATAATCCTGCTGCCGGCAAGATTGCTACTGGTGTCATTAGTGCTTTTCCTATCTTCTGCAACTTTTTAAAAGCTTGCATTATTAGATCCTCCTTTAGATATCAAGCTAGATCTTTTTTTAAACGATGTAAGTGCATTGCTAAATAACCTACTTCGTCCTCTGGAATTTCATAATTCAATTCCCGTTCAATTAATTTAACTAATTTACTAGCTAACTGATAACAATCCGTAAAATTTTCTTTAATACTATCTAACAGAGGATTCTTATTAACCTCATCCTGTTCTATCCTCTCTAGAGCAAATCTTAAGTGAGTTACTAACCGAGCATAGCTCAAACTTTCATAAGAAAATTCAATATCCAATTCTTTTTTAACTATCTTAACCATATTTCCAATTAATGAAGTATATTTTACTGTTTCAGACATACCACGATTCTCTCGCGCCCCATAAATATGCAAGGAAATAAAACCAATTTCTTCCTCTGGAATGGAAAGATTAGTTCTCTCCTCAATCATCTCAGCAGCCTGCTGGGCCAACTGATACTCCTCGCTATATAAAGTCTTAGTCTCTGGCAAAAAGGGATTAGTAATTCCAGCCCCTTCTCTAATTCTTTTTAGAGCAAAACTAATATGGTCTGCTAATCCAAGATGAATATGATTGTCTAACTCTTCCTCTAATTTTGAAGAAACCATAGCAATAATTTCTTCGGTCAATCCAATTACTTCTTTATCAACTTCATCTACTAGCTGTTGATAAATTTCTTGTTTTTCCTCATGTACAGGAACAAACTCCTTCTCAATCTCCACTTCATCAGCTACAATAACATCTCCTGGTTGCTTAGAAAAACCTAATCCCTTACCTACTAAAACAAACTCCTGTTGTTGATTATTATTAACTTCTTTGTCAGTTAGTATCACATTATTATTAAAAATTTTTCTAACCCGATACTTATAATTATCTTCCCCAAGCTTGGTCATATTCACTTTCCTCCTATTAGTCCAAATACTAGATAGATTAACCCTTAAAGACAAAATAGCCAGGAAAAGATATAAACATGCTACTCTCCATTGTACAAGAAAGAGCATATTTATATCCTTTCCTAGCTGATGCCTGTTGATTCAGTAACAAACTAGTTGACTATAATTTAAGTTTAATTTTTATACATGATTATTATAATAACTAATATAATTAATGTCAAGAAACCAAAAGAAGGCTTAAAGCTTTCTAACAAAGAATAAGGGTGCTAAAGCACCCTTATCTCCTATAATCCTAATTTCTTACTAATTACTTTAGATGTGATCTTACTTATCTTCTTTTCAAAATCTCCTAGACCTTTTTCAGTAGTCGATAATATAACTGCTCCTAAAATATCCCCTTGTTTAACAATAGGAGTAACTAATAAAGAACCTAATTTATCCTCCTTCGTTCTAAAATTAACACATAAATCTTCATCTCTTGCCTCCTCTACTATACTTGTTTTTCGGGATTCAATTATTTCTTTAACTGTCTCTCCTAGTGTATGGTCTTGATATTCACCCAACAAGGAGGAAGTAGCTACTATTTTATCAGTATCAGAGATTAAAACATTACATTCTGTTGTTTCTTCTAATGTATCTATATAACTGCTTAAATCATCAAGTTCCTTAACGGGACTATATTTCTTTAAAACAACTGTATCATCTTTATCAACAAAAATCTCTAATGTATTACCATTATTAATCTTCATTTGAGTTCTGATTTCTTTAGGAATTACTACTCTACCTAAATTATCAATCTTACGTACGATTCCTGTGGCTCTCATTATTATCCCTCCTACCTTTTTGTATAGTATATTACTTCCAACTTAAATTTATTCTAATTTTGCTTTTCTATAATCACTTTCTCTCTATTCTTACAAAATTTATAAAGATGATTTATTGTATTTTATCCCCAAACATAAATAATACTAAATACTGAAGATAATAATTAAAGGAGATGATATAATATGAATCAAAACACTACAAATGATAATCTGCTTGAACAATTAATCAACCAGGAAATATCAATCCAAGAATATCTTCAATCATTATTCAAATTGGCAACTGAAAAAGAAAATTCTTATTAAATTATTCATATAAATTAGATAAGGTCCCTCAATGAGGGACCTTATCTACTTAAATCCTTCTATTTTCTTCTACTTGAGCATCTAATAATTCTTTATCGATAGTAGAATACTCAGATTTAAGCTCAATTAAACCCTCTTCCTCTAAAATTTCACTTACTTCAGCTAAACTTTCTCGTTTCTGCTCCGGTAACTGATTAATAAACTCCCGCACCTCTTCTTCTGAGGTTTTATACTCAAACTTAACTCCACCATATTTTAAAAAGTGTTCTGTTTTATCTGCCATTACACTACCTCCTTAGAGATCACTCTCTCCTATTTCCCGCTCATATTCAATATAATACTTAAGATTACTAACTACTGCTTTAATTAATTCTTCCTCTGGTACTTCTTCTAAAGTAGTATCCTGCTTTACTTCTTCAATATAATCAAGACTATTATCTGCTGGCAAACGGTCAAATCTAGGAATTATTATTTCACTTCTTACCTCATTATATAAATCAGGATATTCCTTTAGTTCAGAAATCAATTTTGTTTTAAAATCCACTCTGATACCCCGATTTATATTATTTGCAGTATTAATAAATAATATTTAGCTTATTGGAAAACTAAATATTACAAGATACAATTTTGGTTATTTAATCATTATTGATATAAAGTGGCACGAAAGTGCCACTTTATATCAATAAAAAAACTGACCTGCTCCCAAGGAACAGATCAGTCTAATAAACTACTATTCTTCTTTTTTCTTCCTAATAACTACAATTCCTAATTTCCCTTCTATATCTGTAGGGTTAATCGTCATCCCTTCTTCATCAGTCAATTTGAAATAATTTACTCCTGATTTATTAATGTCTTCTTTATCTAATTTAGGCATCTCTTGCAAATCAAAGTTAGTATAATTATAAATAGGATTATCTACTTCTTCTAAGCTATCTGTTAAATTAGTAGTTATCCAATTAAGATAGATCTTATTAAAGTCTCTATTAGTCACTTCTTCTATTACTTCTATAGGAGCTTCTGAACTAGTCATCATCTTCTTAATCATCTGTGGGCTATACTGCTCAGTTAAATAATTAGCAAATAAAGAAGCACCACCCATAAATGGTAAACTACCATCTTGAATTAGTAAATTAACTTGTTCAGAATTATTTAAGTAACCATATTCCTCACTATATACCCAACCATTTCCTTTATCTTGCGACCAACCTTTTCGTTCCGGATTAATATAACCTAACTTTTGCGGAGCTAATTGAGCCAGTGCCTGATCTATCCAAGCATCATTTGCTACTCTGCCTGTCTTAGCCTTAGCAGCAAAAAAGAATAAATGTTGATACTGATGAGCTGCTGCCGTCAATAAAGTATTTTTAGCTCGGTCAGGATTCAAGTAAAAAATTGGCCCTTCATTTCCTAGTTTTGGATATAAATCTGCTGGATCAAAGTAACCTGTCATATACTGATCAGCAAAATCTGTTAATAAGACTTCTACTCGACCTGTAGTATCTGTACCAGTGATCCCTGGATAAATTTGATTATCAAATTCTTTAACTAATGTATCAAGTTTTTCTTGACTAACTTCCTTATTATCAGCTACAAATACATTAATATGTTGACCAGATTTTTCTAAAGTAGCTGTTACTTTTCCTTGCTTCACTTTTTCAGGTAAAGAAAATTCTTTTCTAGCACCTTTAGAATAATCTGCTTTAAACTCAACAAAATTTGCTCCATATTTTTCAACTAATTGATTTCCTTTTTTACGTACATCATACACTTCATCCAAAGATAAATTATTCCAATTTAAATATGATAATGCAACAATTGTTTCTTCATCTTTAGCCAAATTCTTAATTACAATGTTCTCTTCTTGATCTTGACTATCGATTAAATACTGCTCGACTCTACCGCCTTCCATTACTACATCCAGATTTGATTTCTCCTGATTAAACTTAATCTTTTTTGTCCAATCTTCATATCCTGGACGAGAAATAGTAATCTCATACTCTCCAGTTACTAAATCTAAAAATTCTACTTCAGAACCATCCTTTTGCTTTTTAATTTTACCATTTTGTTTTAAGGTAACTTTAGCTGGTAGTTGATTGTGATTATTATCAGTAACATCTATTATTAAGTCACCTTGAGAAATTTTTTCTTCTAAATTTATAATAAATAAATCATCTTGCTCTATTGTTAATTCCTTTGTAACTGTATTATATCCTTCCTTACTTACTTTAACCTGATAATCTCCAGGAGATAATTCTTTTATTTTAAATACTCCTGCTGATTGCGACGACTCTTTAGTTACTTCTTGTTCATTATCTATAAACTTTAATTGACTATCTAATAAATTCCCAGCTTGATCTTTGACCTTCACTGTAGCCGTAACTGTTTTCTTTTCTTCAGATAAGGTTATAGTTGTTGGAGCCATATCCTGTTCTAAAACTAAAGAAACATTAGTATCTTGATATCCTTCTTTAGAAACTTGTATCTTGTATTCTCCACTTGGTAATTCTTCCTGCGTCAAAATTCCTTTTTCATTTGTCTTATCTTCTCCTACTTTTTGCCCCTTATGTATCAATTTTACATGAGCATCTGCTATACTTTCTTGCGCTTCAGTTTCTACTTTAATAGTTTGCTTCACCAAATTCTGATCATTACATCCTACAACTGTTATCGTTCCAATTAATAAAATAACTAACCATAATAATTTTCTGCTGTGTATCTTCTTCATCTAATCCCCTCCCTTTATTCAAACAAACTTATTTTTATAATCTATTTCTATAACCTATTTTTGTAATTGAATAAATATCACTAAACACCTTCTTTTTATTCAAATTGATTACTAAAAAATAAATAAGATTAGGTTTTAAAACCTAATCTTTATAAATCATTATTAAATTATAAAAAATTTATATCTGATTAATAATTATGTTTGAGGGGAGGAGGGTATTCCCCCCTGTTTTCTAAAATAAGTTTAAGATATCTTCATCAATTTTGTGGGATAAATTATTTTCTACTTCTTCTCTACCGCGTTTATAACTATTTTCAACTGTATTTTCAAAGATATCGTCAAATAGTGATTTGATCATCAGCATTTCTAAACTATTAAATCCTTCGTTTTCTACTTCAGCCTCTTTAAATCTATTCACCATATCATGAGCCACCTGCAAACAGTAATTGCCATCAACAAAGCCTTGCATTCTTTCCTGATCATTAAATTTCATTTTTTATCCCTCCCCTCAATTCTATTATTCACAAATTTAATAGTATTATTATACCAAAAAATTGCACTTATAAAATAATAAAAGAGCTGACTAAAGTCAGCTCTTTTCCTAATTAGTTAACTTTTTCAAACATATCCTTGCCTACTCCACAAACTGGGCAAGTCCAATCTTCTGGTAAATCTGCAAAAGCAGTTCCTGGTTCTATCCCATTATCTGGATCTCCTTCTTCAGGATCATAGACGTATCCACAAACTGTGCATTCATATTTATCCATATGTATCCCTCCTAATTAATAACTCTTACCATTAGTATAATACGCCACTTCAGAAATGTCAACTATTATCATCTCTAATATTATATTTCTCCGTTATAGATTTCTTCAATAGCTGTATCCACAATTACTCTAGCTTCACGAAAAGAACTTTTATATTTAATCTTCATCTTTTCTAAATGGTCAGCCCCTTTTTCAGTCAACCGATAATATCGAATAGATCTTTTATCAGGTTCATCCCACCAGGCTTTTAAATATCCTTCTTCCTCCATTTCTCTTAATAGTGGATACACCATTCCTCGCGATGGCTTCCAGCGAGTACCCATCTGTTCATTAATTGTATCTAAAATTTTTTGCCCGTACATTTTACCATACTTATCCATCAAATGAAGAATATAAATCGAAGTAAAAGCAGTAGTACTAATCTTAGCTGGAAACTGGCGGTTTAATTTCCCTTTATAATCAGCCATCTTAATCCCTCCTGTAATATTTAATCAACTTATATGTACTATTAAAGATAGTGTTTACTAAATCCTTCCTGAGAATAACAATAAACTAAAACTATACATCTACACTTATAAAATTCTGTTTTTTGTAGCAAACTAATTGTTAAGAAGGGAGGAAATTATAGCATGGGAATGACAGAAGGATCCGAAAAATATGAAGAAATAGATCATACGCACAAGGACAATCCTGCCGATCCAGCTAACGATTTAGCCAGTAGTAAAGAATTCACAGAACAAGTCCTTGGTGATAAGCAAGGACCAGAAAATACTCCTAAAGGCTATCCCGAAGGTCATAGTATGCCAGCTTTATTTGGCTGGATTACTTTTGAGTACCAAAGACAAATGGCCAATGATTTAGCAGAAATTGGCCAGGAAATAACTCCTAACAGCGAGATAGATAAAGAAGATAACTAATAACTAACTAGAGAATAGATCAGGTTAACCTGATCTATTCTCTAGTACTAATCAATATTTAATTTATAACACAGATGTCTTTAGATCTTCAAATAAAGAATAAACTGCTGGAACTATAAATAATAACAATAAAGTAGATGCAGTTAACCCACCAATTACTACTATTGCTAACAAAGAATACTTCTCTGCTCTTACTGCCAACTCTAATGCCAAGGGCAACATTCCTACATCAGTAGATAAAGTAGTCATCATAATTGGTCTAAACCTTAATCTAGCTGCTTTTAGAATAGCTTCTTTAGGATTTAATCCTTCGTTTTGGTTCTCAATAGCAAATTCAATTAAATGAATTGCATCATTAACAGCAATCCCTGTTAATAAGATCAACCCCATAATTGCAGGCATTGATAAATATTTTCCCGTTATTAGTAATCCAATTACAACGCCAATTAATTCCAACGGAATTGCTAACATAATAGTCAATAGATGCAAAAAAGATTTAAATTGAGCTACCAATAATAGATATACAAAAATTATCGCAAAAGCTAAACTAATCATCAATCTCTGCCTTGCTTCTAATAAATCATTCTTCTCCCCAGCAATATTTGCCTGATAACCTTGAGGAAGTTTGAATTCATCTATTACCTGCTGTAAATCTTGAGTTACCTTACTTAGTGGTCTATCTTTGGTATAACCAATTATATCTAAAGTATTCTCTAATCCTTCTCTAGTTACTAAATTAGGACCAGTTACTAATTCAATCTTAGCCAACTCTTTAACTGGCACTTGACCTTGGGGCGTAGTAATCATAATTTCTGTTAAATCCTGTTTGTCGGCCCTATCTTCTTCTTTATATCTGATATTAAGGGCCAAATCATCCTTGGTTTCCCTTTTATAATCTTCTGCAGTTTCTACTCCACTAACAGCAGTAGCTACTTGATTAGCTACTGCTTTAGTAGTTACTCCTAATCTAGCAGCTGTCTTACGATCTACCTGTAATTGATACTCAGGACTAGCTATTGTCCAAGTAGTAGTAATATTAGTAGCTCCTGGTACTTGTCTTAACTTAGGCAATAACTGCTTAGCTAACTGTTCTAAAATCTGTGTGTTCTCACCTGTTAAACGGACTACTAAAGGAGCCTTAGTAGTAGAAACAGCTGTAGTTCCTTTTTCTCTAACTACAAAAGATCTGATTCCTGGTATTTTAGCCATTTTCTGTCTAATTTCATCTTCTATCTCCCAAATATTTCTAGACCTCTGATCTCTATCACTTAAAATTACTGAACTAAATAACTGCTGAACACCATTGGCCCCTGTAATACTAGATACACTACTACCTGGTTTAGCTCCAATTTGACTAGAATACATTTTAACTTCTGGAACCTCTTTAATAATTTCTTCAATCTCGGTAGTGATTTCTGTAGTTTTAATTAACGAACTACCAGGTTCAGCTTCAACTGAAATATAAAGTTGACCACTATCCATTATCGGAACCATTCGTGAACCAATTAACGGAATTAAACTCAAACTAATTACTAATAAACTAACTCCTATTACTATAACTACTACTCGGTAGTTTAATACTTTATCTAACATTCTTAAATAAAATCCCCGACTATAGTTTTGTAAAAAGATTAACCGCTTTATAAAATATATTAGTTCTTTCTTCAGTTCGTCTCTTAAGCACTAGCGCCATAATCAAGGGAATAATTGTTAAAGCAGTAATTAATGAACCAGTCCAAGCAAATAATAAAGTCATAGCTAAAGGTCTAAACATCTGCTGAATAAATCCACCAATAAACATAATTGGCACTAAGACAATCATCGAAGTAAGAGAACCAGCTATTGTAGCCCAAGCTATTTCCTTTGCTCCCTCAATTGCTGCTTTTAAAGGAGATGTTTCTAACTTTACAAAATGTCGATTAATATTTTCAATTACTACAATTGCATCATCAACTAACATCCCTATAGCTAAAATCATACCAGTCATTGTTGTCGAATTTAAAGTTAATCCAAATACTTTTAATAAAGCTAACGTTATTAAAAATGTTAATGGGATAGAAATAAAAAGATTAAGACCATAGTTAAAATGATTCCTAACTGTAGACTACTAGCTAAATTATCGATTACTAACTTAACTAAATCAGATTGATCATCAGTAATAGTAAACTCCAAATCAGGAAAATCAGACCTTAATCCAGACAACTCTTCTTTAACTCTATTAACTACTGTAACTGTATTAGCATCCTGCTGTTTGATTATATTAATCGCTACAGCAGATTCTCCTTTAATCCGGAACTTACTTCTCACATCTTGATAAGATTTTTTTACTTGAGCAACATCTTTAAGATGAACTAATTCTCCTTGCTGGCCTCCTACAGTCCGAATCAAATATTCATTATTTGGTTTAGTAATTCTTCCTCCTGGTCTAGTAATATTTTCACCATTAACTTTAGTAATCAGATTACTTATTGAAATATTATATTCTTGCAATTTTTCCTGGTTAACACTGATATAAATAGCTTTTTTTGACATCCAAAAGCATTAACTGCAGCCACTCCTTTAACTAGTTGCAATCAATTAACCAGTTCATTATCTATTAAACTCCTTAATTCAGTTAACGTCGAGGAGTTAAAATTTCTACTTGAGACCCATTATCCATTCCAAGACTAACCTCTCTTTTAACAGCGTGACCTTCTTTAATCAAATATAAATACTCTGTAGCTCCTTCACTAAAGATAGCTTCTTTGGGAACTACTAAACTTTGCTTACGATCTTGGGTAATAATCTTTATTTGGGCTACCATGCCTTGCTTTAATTTATGATCATTATTATCCAACACAAATTCAATTCTGGTTAAGCCGGATTGATCAGTTACAGGATGAACTTTATTTACCTTAGCATTAAATACTTGGTTAGGTACTGAAGTAAAGGTTAATTCTGCTGGAGTTCCTGGCTCAATTACTCTTAAATCTTGGGCAGATACCGCTGTAGTAACTTTAACCTTTCATCTCCCCCTAACTACAACTTCACCTGTTGTAGCCAACTCATTGATAATAACTCCTTCCTGAGGAGCAGTTACTGTAGCATAATTTAATCTTAGCTTCTTCTAATCCATCCTCGGCTAACTTCACTCCTAACTGAGCCTTCTGTAAATCCTTCTCTAATAATTTTTGTTTAATATCTAACTGTCCTAATTTGACTTCTAATTTATCAGCTTCAATTTCAACTTTTTCTTGTTGGGCTTCTAAGTTATCCAATTTAGATTCAGAGATAGCCTCTTTAGCAAATAATTTTTTATTTCGTTGATAATCACTCTTTAATTTTTCTAAATTAGCTCTCGCCTCATCTATTTTAGCTTCTAATCCTTGCCAGCCAGCTTGATTCTTAGCTAAATTCAACTTAGCCGTCTTTCTTTCTTGGGCCAAATTAGTCAGATTCAATTTAATTTGTTGTGGTCTAGTTCAACCAATAATTCACCTTCATTTACTCTATCTCCTATCTCTACTTTCAAATCTTTTATTTTACCACCTACTTGAGGAGCTATTTTAACTTTTTGATTTAACTCTACTCGACCAGTATAGTTTAATTACTTACTGATCTCATCTTTGCTCACTTTAGCTACTTTAACTGGAATCCCCCGATCACTATTTTCTGCTTCTATTTCAACAGGAGACTTTCTTGCCTGTTGGACTCTACCAACAATTAATCCTGTTACTACTAATACTAAAATAATTATCAAAATACTGATCTTATTATCCATTCCTTACACCTCTCAGTTAATAGTCATCAGTCGTGAATAGAATTTTTTCGTAATGAATTTGCTCACAACTCATAAATTGATATAAAGTAGCCCAATATAACTTTTGCCCCCTGTAAACCAGAGGGCAATATAAACTACAGACTAGGAGTTTTAACATTTAAAACAACAAATTCTTCCCCTTGATCTGCCTGTAAAGACATTTTAGTGTTCGGAGAACAAGGAATAATATCCTTAGCTTCTACTACCTTCTTCTCATCTCCAATTCTCAAAGTTCCTCTCCCCTCTACTATATAAAAGAATACATTAACTGGAACTGAATGTTCTGGTACTTCATCTCCTGGCTTTAATACTAAATTCATTACCTGCGTATCTTCATTCTTAAGTATCTTTTTAACTGTTATTCCTTCCCATCTCTTACTTCCTTCAAGTTGATCCATCTTAATAATTTCCATTACAATCTCCTCCTTAGTTTATTAATTTACGATTTATAATTAATAATTTACAATTAAGCATCTTTAATTATTAATTTTCAACTCTCAACTATGAATTATTAACTATTTTCCTAATCCTAACCAAATTTGATTAATTATTTTTTTAGCTTGAGGAAAACTAAAATCATCATTCTGAGCTACTTTCATAGCCACTCCTCGAATAGTATTAAAGATAGCAGTAGCAATTAATTCCGAATTAACTTCTCTAATTTCCCCTTTTGCTTGCGCTTGGCCAATCATCTTAGCTAGTAAATCCGGTAACTGATTCATAAAATCATCAACTGCTGCTAGACTATGATTACTCGGTAAATTACTTTCTTGCACTAAAACTGTAGTAGTAGCAGGATTAGATTTTAAATCATTAAAATGTTGATCTAAAAAAGATACTAATTTTTCTTTTAAAGATAAAGCCTCATCTTCTTTTAACTTCTGCAATAACTTAATTCGTTTATCAAACTCAATTGCAAAGATATGATTTAAAATTTCTTTCTTATTCGAAAAATAATTATAAACTGTCCCTACCGCCACATTAGCTTGCTCAGCAATCATTTTCACTGTTGTATTATAATATCCTTCCTGAGCTATTATTTTAATAGCACTCTGTCTAATCAACTCTTTTTTGGCCACTTTTATTTCTCCTCCTTTCTTTCTGAATGAATGTTCAGTCATCTCAATTTAAATTATAATATAGATTCTTTTTCTCCTCTGTGAGATTAATCACACAATAAAAATCATTTAAAAAATATAGTTTCTTAAACTACACTCGTCTCTATAACTCTTCTATCTTCAGTATCAATATATTCTAGACTATTGTAGCTTTTTCATTTTGTATAATAAAAGCAAATCTACCAACTAAATACTAAACATAAATGGCTTTAGAAGATTAAACTGTTAAGATAAAAAATATCTTTTAACTATCTAAATAATTTTACATAACCTATAATAAAATATAATTAGGAGGTGTTATAAAATGATATTCCCTAAAACTACCATTGAAACTAAATCAGCAAAAATCATTCAAGAATTTCAAGGAATTGGCCATAAAATGGTCACTTCAGATAGAAATATTCTGCAAAATGTTGGTGCAATTATTGTTAGTGGAGAGGACAATAATCTTATGAATATGTCTGATATCAAAACTAAATATCCTACCTATTAATTTAAATTTATTATGTATTTTTCGATTACTTGACAACCAAAATATTAAATAAGAAAAGAACTTTTTAAATAGAGGAGGAAATTTAAAAAATGAATAACAAAATTGCTATTGAAGGTGGATTATCAAATGTTACACAAGAACTACAAGATAGTAACTATGACCTAGTTAATTTAGAGGAGAGTAATTTAGAAAATGTGGAAGCAGTTATTCTTAACGGTGAAGATAATAACATGATGAATATGTCCGATATCAAAACTGAAGCTCAAGTAATTAATGCCCAAGGTCTATCAGCTTCTGAAGTAAAAAGTGAACTCCAAAATAGATTAGTCTAAACAAAAATAAAGGAGAACGGCATTAGCCGTTCTCCTAATCTCTCTAATTAAACTGCCTGGACTTCTTTAACATCGGACACTTCTTCTTTTAATCTTTTTTCAATTCCATTCTTTAAAGTCATCTGGGACATAGGACAACCAGCGCAGGCACCTTGTAGTTCTACCTTAACTACTCCTTCATCTGTAACCTCAACTAATTCTACATCTCCTCCATCAGCCTGTAGTGATGGTCTAACTTCATCTAATACTTCTTTTACTTCTTCCTTCATAATTTATTCCTCCTTAATTTATAATTTAATATTACTAACTTGTTCCTCTAATTTAGCAACCAAGTTAAGATAACCTGCTTGAATTCCGGCTCGATTAGCATTTTCTTCAACTATTTTAGCTTCTTCTTCTACCTCAGCCATAACCTCAGAGCTTAATTCTGCTTGAGCATAACTATAAATAATATTATTCTCCTTATAAATATGTCCTGACAGTAAATCAGTATAAGCTATAGCATTACCAATGACATCTACTTTTGCATTTTGATTACCATTTTTTACATCTTCTAAAGCAGATTCCAAATTATTAATAAAGTACCTACCTAAATCATGTTCAGAAAACATGGCTTCAATAGGGTCTTTTTCTTCTTCCTCATCATCTAAATCTAATTTTTCCGACATCACAGCAAAGAGAATATCCTCTTCTTTACCATGATGGTGTTGATCAGCATAATTTCTCACAAAATCTATTGCCTCAGTAAAAGCTGTAAACTCAACCTGATCTGTCTGCAAAATTTTAACACATAATTTGCGCATAACTACTAGCATTCGTTTAATATTATCATGTTCTTCTCTTAGCAATTCTATAACCTTCATCCTCATTCCTCCTTATCAACTGACTGATTTGCAAATAATTTATTCATAAAAGAGATAATAGGAGCTATCTTAACTAAAGTAGGAGCACCTCTTAACCAGACAACTTGCCGCAACACTTCAATGATTTCTTCTTTAGTTGCTCCCTTCTGAACTGCTTTATTCAGTTCTAACTTAGCTCTTTTTTCGTTACCTCCAAATACTGCTGAGGATAAAGCTATTAAGTATTTATACTTTAAGGGAATTACTTCATCACGCCAGACAAGATCATGATAATCAGAAATTAGTTCTTGAAAATCCTCTCCTAATGCTTCACCACTCATAATCCCAGGAGGAATGAAACCTAACTCCTCTTTGAATTTTTCTTTCATCTCTTCCTTATCAAATTTTTCTTGACTCATAAATTAATTCCTCCCTAATATAATTATATCTTTAATTTATAGTTTATCTCACTTAGACTATTTATATTATATTCCTTACTTAATAAAATTTATATGATATTTATCACACACTTGCGGTTCAGTTAGAGTAAATAAATGGACCCGGTCACCATTAATCTCTAACTCAAGATATATATAATCCCTCACCTTAAGTTCTATATATTATTTATTTAAATTTTTCTTTTTAAGTTCCTGCTTTTTTATTTTTTTCTTCTGCAATAAAGTAGGACCAGCTTCACAGCTGGGACCCCTTATCAAACTGCACGAACGGTTTTCCCGTATACAGCTTTCGGTTATTGGTGCTCCATATCAGAGAGTAAGTCAGCGACTCTATGTTACCATAGATGTATATTTCACTCTCGATTACAGCACATCAGTAAGCAGTGAATCTAGTCCTTCTTCTCTTAAAAACTTATTCGATAAGCGATAATTCTGATGAATTATCGCTTTCTTTCCTTCTATGAAAGAACGTATTCTCATTCTTATCCATTTATCTAATTTCCTATATAATGTTTTGATATTGCCTATTTTAAAGTAATGTCCCCAGCCTTTTAGTACTAAATTTAACTCATCAATTATTATTTCCAATTTCTGAGGTCTATTTCTTCTAGTTATATCTCTTATTCTATCTTTAAAGTTATTTATTGCTCTATCTCTTGGACTTTTATAATACCAATGATGAAATCTAAATCCTAGAAATTTAAACCCATCATAAAAGTTTGTTATCACTGTCTTCTCAGGATGGAGTTTTAATTTTAATTCATTTTCTATTATCTGACGAGTTACTTGTAATGCTCTTTTGGCTTTATCTTTACTTTTGGTCAATACTACAAAATCATCAGCGAAGCGAACTAGTTTATATCCCCTTCGAGTCATCTTCTTATCAAAGTAATGTAAATAGATATTAGCTAATAAAGGAGAGATCACACCTCCTTGAGGTGTTCCTTCTTTAGTCTCTTTTCTTCCTTCTTCGGTCATGACTCCTGCAGTTAGCCACGATCTAATTAAGTCTAATACCCATCCATCACTTATATATTCTACTATAAAATCCATTAATAAATCATGGTTTATAGTATCAAAATAAGATTTTATATCTGCATCTACTACCCAATCGTAACCTTGCTGTTTATATTCTTCTATTTTCTCTATTGCATCATGGGTTGATCTGTTAGGTCTGAATCCAAAAGAACATTCACAAAACAATCTCTCAAAGTGTATTTCTAAGATTTGTTTGACTGCTTGTTGGGCAATCCTATCTTTAATTACTGGAATCCCTAGTGGTCTCTTTTCTCCATTTTCTTTTGAGATATACGTTCTTAGTACTGGTCGTGGCTCATATCTATCCTCTCTTAACTGCCTATATAATTCTTGCATATTCAGTTTATAGTTATTTCTATATTCATTGATACTTACATTATCAATTCCACCACAACCACCATTAGCCAGCACTTTTTGTCCTGCCTTATGCATTCGCCATTTATCTGTGATTAAATCTTTCAGACTGTATAAGGTTCGAAAATTTTTTTCACCTATCCTAATTTCACTACTTACCAGTTCTTTCTTTCCTGTCTCGATATCTTAACCCTTATCTTCATAGTACTCCTAAGCACGTCTTTAGGCTCTCACCAATCGCACCTCTTAGTTCACTACTACTTAAGTCATGGTATTTCCTAAATTCATCATATTTTCAGTTATTATTTCCTGTCTATATTTCTTTTAGAGCTCACTATCTTTAATAGCGTCTAAACCATTCTTATTAAGATATCATTGACAGTCTATTCTTAACTTCAATAACCTGACTATCCTTCACTGTAATCAACTTTCATTGATTTTTTTCGCTACTATGATAGCTTCTGAACTCTAATATATCCTCACTCTGGCTTTCCCATTTTAGGTTATACCATCATTTATCTCTATAGATTTCTATACAGAACTATATTAGAGACTCCTCTGGTCAATTACGAAAACTATTATAGCCATCCCAACCATAATCACACCTAGTAATTCGACATGGACACTCTCGTTATCTCGCTTTTTATCCAGAGCCACCTGCATCCCCCAAGTCGACATTGGACTTCTTCATTTTTATGGTGAATCGCCACTACTAAATGCCACCGACGGTTCACATATTGTTTTAGGCTGACTATTCACCTCAAACTCTTCAGATTCTATCTCACGATAGACACCCTGTTACTATTGGTTTCACACACCGATACGACGAAAACAGCATGGATAGAATTCTCATCTACTATTTTCATAATCTACAGAGCACACATAAAAAAAAAGGACACAATTTCACTGTGTCCTTAGGATTTCTTATAAATAAACCCACTATAAGGGGGCAACTTAAAGTTAGTAAAGGTCTTATCTGTAACCTGCAAATTAGTTGCCTCCTGGGATTGATTAGCAGTCACTTGGTTAATATCAGCTAACTTACCCCAACTTCCTGAAGAAGGGAACTCTAAGTCAACTGGTATCTCTTGACCAGCGAAATTAAGCATAACTAACAGTTGTTGATTTCCTTCTTTAGCAATCCAACCAATAACTTTTTGGTTACCTCCCTGTCTACTAGGCATCCACGGGCCAACCATCCAGCTAAATTTACCACTCTCAATAGGATTACTATCTGATATCTTTAAAGCATCATATTTGTTACGCAAATTAATCAACTGCTGGGTCCACTGATAAAACTCATTATACTGATAACCAGGACAATTAGGATCAGGAGTCACCTTATCAATATCAATTATATTTGCTTCCCGATTGACTCCAAATTCTTGGCCCATATAAATCATTGGCTGACCTAAAGCAACCATAGTAGCCATCATGGCTAACCTAGCTTTGCGATCTTTAATATCACAATTTAAGATATCATTGGTTTCCACTTCATATCTAATACTAGGTTCATCATGACTAGCACTATAATTGATAACATTATTTGTATGAGCAGCAAAGTGATTCTTACAAAAATAAAACATATCCCCTAAATCATCCGGACTATCATCACACCAACTTCTATAGACTCCTTCCCGCAATAATGCTTTTAGCTTATCATGGAATAAATCAGCCCACTGGGCATAACCATTAAACCCAGCAAAGTTCAAATCCTCTTGGTTAGGTAAATTTTCTGCAATCAAGATCAAGTCAGATTTAAAACCAGAATCTCTAATCTTCTCTTGAATCTGATATAATAATTTATGGTCAAGATAATTTGTATGTGTAGCATCAAATCTAAAACCATCAATATGATATTCTTCAATAAACATCTTACAGGAATCAACTAACATATTATTAACTTCATCTCGACTAGTATCTAACCGATTACCCCATTTAGTCTCGCCAGCAAAGTATAAACCACCGGGATTAGAACCATCAGCAATTAATTTCCAGAGAGGATTAAAATCATTAGAGGTATGATTAAATACTTGATCCATAATTACAGTTAAACCGTGCTTATGAGCTGTATTAATCATCTCCCGAAAATCATCAGGACTACCAAAATCCTGTTCTACAGATAAGAAACTACAGGGATCATAACCTAAACCAAAATCACTCCAAGCCTCTGAAGTAGGCATTAAAGCTAAAGCAGTAACCCCTAGATCATTAAAATAACCTTCTTTAATCCGCCTAGTAATTCCTCTAAATGTACTCTGATCCTCTAAAGGAATATCCGAATCACCATCAGTAAAACCATATACATTTAACTCATAAATAATCAATTGACTTATATCAGGAGTACTCCAATCCTTATCCGTCCAGTTAAAAGTAGTAGGGTCCACTACAACACAATTGTCAAGATCACGGTCAGAACTATACACTCTAGTATAAGGATCATAAACTGGACGTTCTCGCCCAGCAGTACCTCCTTGCACATAAAATTTATACTCTATTTGTTCTTTAGTTTTCTCTTTAACTTGGGCAGCAGGCACTCTAACCCACCAGATATTAGGTTGATCATAAAAACCACGGTAGAGATCAAGTTTGATTAAATCTTCATCAGATGAATAAGCACAATCTCGACAGCTATTAGGCGTCTGAAAATTATTGAGATTAGAACTTAGATAAACTCTAGCTGCTCGAGGATGAAAAAAACCAAAACTAACAGAACCATCTGTTAACTTATGAGCTCCTAACAAGGATGGCGTCTCAAAATCAGAAACATCAGTAGTCGGCAAATAAAAATTCTCTTGGGGAACTAAATCTTTAATTTCCTGATATACTTCTCTAATATGACCTACTGGCTTAGCTGGTTTGACATTATATACATTATAAAAATCAGCGCTACACCAGATCTCTCTACCTAACCCAAAATCATAACTTCTATTATTTTCTTCATCTTCCCAAACTACTCCTCTTCTACCTACATCCTTAAATTTGAAGTTAAAACTATTTCTATTAATTACTACATCATAATAAACACCATACTCATCTCTACCACTAGGAGCGAATTCCTGTTCTAAACTCCCAGTTCCTACAGTCCAAACCCATAAATGAGGCTGGTTAAAATCATTTCCATTATCATAGTGGATACGAACTTTACTTCTCACTTTGATTCCTCCCCTTGCACCATCATCATTTATTATTATAAACTAATTTCGGAGGAATCATTACCTATTTTATGAAATTCTACTTTATTCTCTAGTTAAAGCATCTACTGGACAAGAATAAACACACTCCTGACAATGTAAACAATCTAAATCTTTATCAGTACCGTCAACAAAATCATAAGGTTCTAAATCCATTGGACATTCTTGCGCACATATCTCACAATCAACACATTTTTCTTTATCAACTCTAATTTGTTTTGGTTGTGCTGTAAACTTATCTTTTAAATCTCTAGTACTCCGCTTTAACTTAACTACTAAAGCTGATAATGATCCCATCGGACAAAAAGAACACCAAGTTCGCTCGTGAAATATAATACCTAAAATAATAGTAATAGCACTTGTTAGAAAAATAATTTTATAAAATACAAACCCAATCTTAGCTAAGTCTCCTCCTGAATTAATAATTCCCGCTACAAAATTATAGATTAAAAAGATAAAAAAGGCTACTCTAAAAGTAACTGTCTTAAATAAACTAGGAATCTGTGTACTCCGACTGACCTTAGCTAATAAATTATCATTAAAGCTCCCCCGAGGACACAAAGCTCCACACCAGACTCTACCTTCTTTCCAAGTAGCTACTATTACTGGGGCCAACATACAAACTAAAGCTATACTCCCAATAATCGGATACTGCCACCCCAAAACTAAAAACGCTACTAATAAAATCCAGATCCACCGACCAATAAAACCTATTATTCCTTGTTGTCTCATCTACTGTCCCTCCTTATTAATAAATAACTATTCACAACTATATTGTCCATATAATCTAATTATGAAACATTAAATTATCATATTTAAATAATACGATATATATTGCAAATAACTTACTAAAATTATATATCCTTAAACCACCTTTGTCAACAAAAAAATGTTTTCTAACTCACAGACATTAGAATGAATTTTCTACCCCTTAACTTTAATTTATAATTTTCATTTGCTTATCTAATTAATTAGATAAGCAAATGAAATACCTATCCCAGCCCCTGTTAATACATCTGAAGGATAATGAACACCTAAATAAATTCTAGAAACACCTACTACTGAAGCCAAAGTAATAAATAAAAAACTATAGGCGGAAAAATTAAAACTTAAAGACATAGCTAAAGAAAAACTAGCTGTAGTATGACCAGAAGGAAAAGAATAATCTGCTACAGGAACTACCTGTAATTGCTCAATATTCTTAAGCACCTTATAAGGACGTAACCGATTAGCTAATCGTTTAACAATTTGAACTACTAAATGACTAGCAGCTAAAACTACTAATATTTCTTTACCTACTGGGGATTCTATAACAGTTAACAATAAACCAATAGAAATAGTAAAGATAGCACTTCCTAAGTGAGTTACATAGAGCATAATTAAATTTAAAATTCTACATCTTACTTTGGTAGATATAAATAGTAATATTCTGATATCCCACCGCCTTAGTAAACCACTCCTCTCTGTTAATCGATTCATTTGACTCCCCACTTTCTATTCGGAGATAATTGAGAAATATTATTTTTTCATATTTAGTGTATCCCATAAAAAGTCTTTTATCCCCAATTGGACCCATTAAATAGAATTATACTTAAAACAAACTGGTAGCAGGGTACACTGCTACCAGACAATAGCTATAAAATTAAGGCTCCTAGCCAAGCAAATAAGATTAAAGGAATGTTATAGTGTAAAAATGTTGGGACACATGTATCCCAAATATGATCGTGTTGACCATCAACATTTAGACCAGCAGTTGGCCCTAATGTACTATCAGAAGCTGGAGAACCAGCATCACCTAAAGCACCTGCTGTTCCAATTAGAACAATCGTAGCTAACGGACTAAAACCTAAAGACTGGGCCAAAGGCACATAAATAGCAGCTATAATAGGAATTGTTCCAAAGGAAGTTCCAATCCCCACTGTAACTAATAAACCAACAACTAACATCAGTAATCCACCTAACAATTGACTACCACTAATTAAAGTAGTTACTGACTGAACAATAGAATCCACACCACCAGTAGCTCTAATTACATCTCCATAGCCACCAGCAATCAACATTACAAAAGCAATAACTCCCATCATCTTAACTCCATCATCAATTAAATCATTTAGTTTATGCCAATCCACACTACCTGTAACTACCAAAATAGTCAAGCCTACTAAAGCACCTAGTGGTAAGGAGTCAATAGTTAACTGGATTACTAAAGCAGCTAGTAAAGCCACTAAAGAAAAAACATGTTGTAAATTCCAACTTACCTCTTCCTTATTTTCTGTTACTTCTTGCTCAGTTAACTTTGCTTCATAATCTCGATCACTATTATAAGTAATAAAAATAGCAACTAATAAACCAACAACCATCCCTAACACTGGAATCCAAATTACACCTGCAATCTCTCCTAGGCTAACTTCCATCCCATTAACAGCCATTTGATCCCGAATAATCTTATGAAAAGCAAGTCCAAATCCAGCTGGAATAGCCATATAAGGCGCTTGTAAGCCAAAAGTTAAAGCTGAAGCTACAGCTCTTCGATCAATCTTTAACTTATTAAATAACTTTAATAATGGCGGTATTAAAATAGGAATAAAAGCAATATGAACAGGAACTATATTCTGGGATAAAGAAGAAAAAATAGCAATAATAACTACAAAAATCTTCTTTTGCTTACCAACAATTTCACTTAAACTATTACTTAATAAGCTTACTATCCCTGTCTGTTGTACTGCAGCCGCTAGAGCCCCTAATAAAATATAACTTAGAGCAATATCAGTGCTAGCTCCCATACCATCAATTAAAGTATTCATAGTTTCTGTTAAACCTAATCCTCCAGTTAATCCTCCTACAAGTGCTGCTACAAGTAAAGCTAAAATAACATTTAAATTAGCTAAACTTAACCCAATCATTGTTATAACTGATATAAGTACTGGATTCATAATAATCCCCTTTCTTATTTTATTACTTTAATTAATTAAAACATCATAAAATTAACATATGAACTACCAAAAGTCAAGCAAATAATAAAATCCTTATCTATTCTGCTGGTAATAATTATAATAATTCTCTAAAACATCCATAATTGCTTGGCTGATAGCTATATAATCCTGATTATATAAATTAGCTAAGGAAACACGCAAAGTCCATTTCGGCCCATCAAAACCTGCTCCTGGGAGGCAAATAATAGCTTTTTCAGCTGCTAGCTTGATGATAAAATCAAGCGCCAAAAAGTTATCAGTCAAATAAGCAGCAAACTCTTCATTATATTCTGCTTGCGCTAAAGAAGCAATATTAATCAGGGTATAATAATGAGCCGCCTGACCTCCCTTTAAATAAGAGAATCCTTCGGGGAATGCAGAATACAAATTTTTAATCCGCTTATCCAGTATCTCGGTAATCATATCTTTATATGATTTTTCCTGATCCATTAGATCAAATAAAGAAAGTAAAGCCATAATTGCTTGTTGGGGACAGGATAAACCACCTGTATGGGCCAACGCCACATCTCGACTATCCATCTCTAACCGATCTATAAACTTAATCCTATCTGGTTCAGTAGATACAATACTATATCTTTCCTCTAACTCAACTTGTTCTGCAACTGGAAGTTGGTCAAGTAAGCTATCAATTACATTATCCTGATGAAGCATAATCACTCCTAGTCTCCACCCTGTCACTCCAAAATACTTAGAATAAGAATAAATACATAGTGTATTTTCCGGTATCTGACTTACCAGAGAATAAAATCGATCCACAAAAGTAGCATAAACAGTATCTGTGATCACAATTAAATCCTGACGTTTAGTCTGGACTAAATCAACTATCTGATCAATAGTTTCCTGACTGATTCCTACAGAAGTAGGATTAGTGGGGTTAACCAAATAAAGTATCTTAATTCTATCATCCTCTAACTTCTGTAACTCCTCGTCTGGAATTTGCCAGTTTAAGTCTTCACTTTCTCTGATTTCTACATTAATCAATTCATAATCCTCTAATTCAGGAATCTCTAAGTAAGGAGAAAAGATAGGAGTTACTGTAGCTATTCTATCCCCGGAACTAATAATTTTACTCTTTTTTAATGACTTAAAAGCATACACCATTGCCTCAGTAGCTCCTTCAGTAGCAAAAAAATCAAAATCGGCTACTGAATTAGTAGCAGATAACAATACATCATCTAAATAAGCCCCCACAATCTGTCTAGTATGCGGTAAAATCCGTGGCGGTGTCGGATAAAAATCTCCTAAGGCTGCATCTACCAGTTCAAATATAAAGTCATTCTGGTCTAACTGAAGCTCGTTTTGAACATATGCAATAGCATCTTGTAAAAAATCTGCTTCTTTACTCTCATCTTTCGTTAAATATTCTTCTAATTTATTACTAATCCCTTGCTTAGCAGGTCGAAAACCTAAAGTTCCCGCAGTAGCCTTTTCATTTGCTATCTCGGTAGAAAACAGAACCAATTTAGCAAAAGCTTGTCTAACTATAGTATTTAAGAAGTTAGGATTACCTCGCCCTGAATTTAGAAGGTTACATCCTCCATCTCTAGAACTGATTTCTACACAGGCTTGAGCAGCTTTATCTTCTAACAAGTCTTCTGTTTCAAAGGGACTTAACTTAGTATACTCTAGTTCTTCGGCGTAGGTTACATCAGGTGCTAGAGCTATTTTATCTCCTTTGGTAGCTTGAGATCCAGTCATTCCGTACCTACCTCCTAACTAAAATCAATTTACTATTCCCCAATCCCTAATTCTATTATATCCCACACTAACCAAAAACTATTTATTATTCTCCTAGTAATTATTAACAAATAAACTAACTAAAAATCATCTAGTGGACAAATCAAGCATAGATTAGTACTAGAAAGGAGGAACAACTAATATGAGGAAAGGAATAACAATTATAGGCATCTGCTTACTCGCCCTAGTAGTCATTGGCCCGCAAACTTTAGCTGCCAACCAAACTCTATATCAACTCCAGACTGCTGAACAAATCAAAGTCAAACTAACTGCTGATTCAGCTATTAAATATGATGTCTTTGCTGATGGAGAAAAAATAGCCCGGGTCACAAGAGATACTCTCCAATTTTTCACTGCTACTTTCAGGCTCCAGGACTTAAAAGGGAATCAGCTTTTAACAGCTAACCTCCCTACTGGACTTACCCCCTTTGCTTCTTCTTCAATCAAGGTAAAAGATAATACAGACCGATTAATAGGCTATATCCATAAAAGAGAATTAAGCAGCACTGTCTACAATAGATCCAGTAGGAAATATCAAATTCAAGTCTTTAATAACCGACAACAACTATTAGCAACTTCAAAAATTATTAACCAATCTGATCAACCAGTAACTAGTGATTTTACTAATCAACAACATAAAATATTTAATCTACAAGAAAAAAAGCCTGGTACTATCTACCAAATTAATAATATTGATGCAAATATACCTGTCTTTTATTCTATCTTTACTGCCTGTGCACTTCCTAAACTACAAAATATGAATTAAAAATTAAGTAGGACAGAGATGATCACCTCTGTCCTTACTCTTATTATAATCAGCTTGCTAAAGTTGGTTGAGAATGATTATTATGATTCCTCTTATAAGTTAACTAAATAGGCTGCCTATTTATTTCAATCCTTGTTTTAGTGGAAACTACACCCCTCTATAAAACTAAACCCTGGCAAATCGAATTACAATCCCCTTAAGCAAAATAAGCTAACGCTTATCCCATCCAGCCTACTAAGGCTGGATGGGAATGAGCATTATGATTCTCTAATAATCAAGATCAGTTTACAGATTTTGATTAGTTTCAATCCTTGTTTTAATGGAATGAGCATTATGATTTGCTGTTTGTTCTTCTAGCTTCTTGATCGTGCAAGTTTCAATCCTTGTTTTAATGGAATGAGCATTATGATACGATTACATCTGAAAGTCTAGTAACTGCACTTGCCAGTTTCAATCCTTGTTTTAATGGAATGAGCATTATGATTAGAAAATATAGAGAAATTGCAGACAAAACTAGAGAAGAAATATGTTTCAATCCTTGTTTTAATGGAATGAGCATTATGATTCAACAGGAATTACAAGTGAAGTAGTCGAGTTAACAGGTTTCAATCCTTGTTTTAATGGAATGAGCATTATGATCATCTGTCTTTTGATACAAATATAGTTCATCATAGATAGTTTCAATCCTTGTTTTAATGGAATGAGCATTATGATTCATATTATCATAAGAGAACTCACCGTCACCAAAACCGTTTCAATCCTTGTTTTAATGGAATGAGCATTATGATATTAATGATATACTGCTAGCACTGCCAGACCAGGCTCGTTTCAATCCTTGTTTTAATGGAATGAGCATTATGATGATAATCTAACAGGTGATAGCTCAGTATATACAGGGTAATAGTTTCAATCCTTGTTTTAATGGAATGAGCATTATGATTTCACTGGTGCGCTGAGTGGGGATCGAACCCACACGTTTCAATCCTTGTTTTAATGGAATGAGCATTATGATTTTCTACTATTTTCTTTGCTTGGGTTCCACTCTTCGCAGTTTCAATCCTTGTTTTAATGGAATGAGCATTATGATTACTAATTACGATCGTGTATATTCACCTAAAAAGATGTTTCAATCCTTGTTTTAATGGAATGAGCATTATGATATATTGCTCTGCCGTTGTCGTCGTATTCAATGAAAGTTTCAATCCTTGTTTTAATGGAATGAGCATTATGATAATTCTTGTAGATCAATAATTTTTCTACTTATCTGGCGTTTCAATCCTTGTTTTAATGGAATGAGCATTATGATTGATACTTTAACAGGTGTTATTTCGTCTTTCCAAGAATGTTTCAATCCTTGTTTTAATGGAATGAGCATTATGATGAGTAGTCTGCTGATCAGGACGGATCAGATACGGGGGTTTCAATCCTTGTTTTAATGGAATGAGCATTATGATAGTTGTAGTAATAGTAGTATAGTATTTAATAAGCACGTTTCAATCCTTGTTTTAATGGAATGAGCATTATGATCATATTTTTCAGCTTTCCCACGGCTACAATCTCTGAACCTATGTTTCAATCCTTGTTTTAATGGAATGAGCATTATGATTCTCGAATTTAGCTCGGTTAGGATTGTATTTGTCTAGTTTCAATCCTTGTTTTAATGGAATGAGCATTATGATTTTAACTTGCTCACCTTTCATCATTTCTTCAAAACTGTTTCAATCCTTGTTTTAATGGAATGAGCATTATGATTTTAACTTGCTCACCTTTCATCATTTCTTCAAAACTGTTTCAATCCTTGTTTTAATGGAATGAGCATTATGATACTTAAAGGAGAGTGGATTAAATGAGTGAGCTTATCAGTTTCAATCCTTGTTTTAATGGAATGAGCATTATGATACACTCTAAGGCGTAAATATGAAAGGGAACAAATTAAGTTTCAATCCTTGTTTTAATGGAATGAGCATTATGATAAAAAACGCAGAAAGATGGAGAAACGAAGGTATTATATAGGTTTCAATCCTTGTTTTAATGGAATGAGCATTATGATATCGAACGCATCAAAACTCATGTCCCCAACATTAAGTTTCAATCCTTGTTTTAATGGAATGAGCATTATGATCTGCAGTATCATTAATCGACCAAGTTCAGTAACCAGTTTCAATCCTTGTTTTAATGGAATGAGCATTATGATAAGAAGGATATGACACTTTAAAAGCAACTGACAGAGGTTTCAATCCTTGTTTTAATGGAATGAGCATTATGATATTAATTTGAGTTACTATTATATTAGCATACACAAAGTTTCAATCCTTGTTTTAATGGAATGAGCATTATGATGATGACAAAACTATCTTGTACATTCCCAGACGTATCTAACTGAGTTTCAATCCTTGTTTTAATGGAATGAGCATTATGATAATTTTGGGGATAAGCAATTATATGTTGAAGAGGGGTTTCAATCCTTGTTTTAATGGAATGAGCATTATGATTTGACTGATTCGGAAACAACTTCAAAAGCCTTTTTATTGTTTCAATCCTTGTTTTAATGGAATGAGCATTATGATATTATATCAGGACTTGCAGGAGTCGAGCTTGACTATCAGAAGTTTCAATCCTTGTTTTAATGGAATGAGCATTATGATGCAGAGTGATAGCTTGGTTACTATTACTCAAATTGCGTTTCAATCCTTGTTTTAATGGAATGAGCATTATGATAGTAGAAAAATTAGAGCAATTTGATGAGGAGGTCAAGTTTCAATCCTTGTTTTAATGGAATGAGCATTATGATAGTAGAAAAATTAGAGCAATTTGATGAGGAGGTCAAGTTTCAATCCTTGTTTTAATGGAATGAGCATTATGATTTCTTCTTCTGTCAAAGATATTAGCTCTGATACAAGTTTCAATCCTTGTTTTAATGGAATGAGCATTATGATCCGTTTTTGATCTAAATCCCTACCAATACAGGGCTTCAAGGACATTTCTTTATCAACTAACTCCCCTATTTTAGCATCGAATATTCATACATTCGACCGTTCAAACCAGGAAATGCCGTAAAAATAAAGCCTCTCTCAATCACTATCAATATAGTATTTATCAAAGTTCGTATAATTATACAGCAATAATTTTCCGGCGTCACTACTAACAATCTCCAATCCTACTTCAATTTTATAAAAAATAACTCCTAAAGTCAAACCTATTTACTTAACACAAATATTCCTGTAACAACAGTCTTTACACCTTCTCTTATAAGAAGTTGCCTCCGGATAATAATTTTCCTCTACTATCTTAATAATCTCTTCTAATATTCTTTCTACTTCCCTAAAATCATTCTGGGTAATAGATATTTCCTTTAACTGATTCTTACTTCTAGTATAGACAATAAAAGCTTTCTTTACTCCTATATCAAAATTATCCTCAATCAACATACTATACATTACAGCTTGATACTTATAAGTCCTAAATAATCTGTCTTTATACTTAGCAAATTTATAATCTAGAGAGGCAGCAGTACCATCTTCCAAAAACAAAATCTCATCTGCTATCCCATGAATCTGATACTTATCTGAACTTAATTTCTGATCAATTAACTTCTTTTGGACTCCAATCTTTTTTCGTAAATACTTCTTATTTGTCTTTCTTTTTCTTTCGTGTACTTTTCTACCCTGCTGTACTTTATATCTTTGGTCTTCTTTTTGCTCAATCCGCAAACACAACATAAAATAAATAAACCGCGGGCAATATAAATACTCAATCACTTCCGAAGGAGTAATACTTACTTTATTAGCCACAATAATCACCTATAACACTAATGTTTTTAATTCGTCATTCACCTTGTCCTTATTAAAAATTTCCCCTCTTAATTCTACCTTCTTAAAATCCTCCTGACACATAGGAAACATATAAACTGAATCCTCATCTTGATCCATCATTTCTTCTGAATATAATAATAATTCATCAGCTGTTGTCTCCTCAATATTACCTAAAAATACAGACTTTTGTACTCGATACAAACCTAATGCAATAGCCTTATCTGCTATTTTTCTTCTAGCAACATCCTCCACTATATCGTAAACAAACCAAGTTAAAATAATTTCAACTCCTTTCTTACTCGTTTATTAATTGATTAGCTAACTTATGTAAATCAGATTGAATAGTAGCTTCCCGTTCTATTTCCCGCCCATTATACCGAACCTGTTTAGCAAAATACTCATTTAATTCCTGAATTAATACTTTCTTCCCCTCTTCATTTAAAGTTAATCCTCCGTAAATATCATTAAAATAAGACTTCTTAATCTGTTTTCTACTGCATAACTTCATTACTATCCGATCTATATGATGCCGATAAGGTTCGATTACATCAAAGACAAAAGATTGCTTATTATAGTTATCAGTATGCAAAATTCCAATATAAGGATCTAAACCAGCTATAATACAAGCTTTTTCCACTTTAGAATATAATACTCCATAACCATAATTCAGCAGACAATTAAACTGATCTTGGGCTGGCCGATAACTCCTACCAGAAAACTCATATCTATCAGGAACTAAATAACTTAGTATTTTAAAATATTTCCGACCGATATTTCCTTCGTAACCCATAAGTTGATCTCTCACTTCCTCTACTAGCCCTGTGACATTACTTAATTTAGTTCTCAATTGTTGGATATCCTCAACTGCCTGCTCTATCTGCTCTTGTTTCTGTTTACTCCTTCTCCGGGCCAACTTCTCTAAGTGATCTACTGAATTATCCACCTTTTTGAGCATTAACTCTTTAACTAGTTCAGTCCCTGCTTCTTCTTTAGCTAATTCTAACTGCCGCCTTCTGATATAATTAGTACTTCCTAACTTAGAATGCCAGACCTTACCTACTGAATCACCATGCTCGTCCAAAAACTGAACTTCAATATTATTATCTAGAGCTAACTTAATAGCATCACTACTAACTGAAGCCCCTGTAGTTATCAAAATGGAATCTACTTTTTTAGTTGATACTTTAGTCTTTTCTCCCTCAGCTTTAAGCTCAAAACAACTCTTTTCCCGGTGCAAATAACTACCATAGGTATTAACTACTAATTGCATTACATCCTCCTATCTACATTAATTTCTCCCTGTTAAACAAATCTTTTTAGATTATTATTCCATATTAGTTATATTTTATAACAAATCCAGCCAATCTCCTTAGACTAATTCCTTCTTTTGAAGTGTACCAAAACCTCGAGCCACTGATTTACCTAATCCAATATATTCTGGGAGCGAAATATTAGAATAAAACTTACCAACAAACCCAATCATTTTTTTATTCTTAAACTGAACTTCTACTTCCTCTAAATCAGGTACTACTTCTATCTCCTCTTCTATCCACCAGTCAACTCCTTTAGCATAAGTTAAAATATTACCAATTAAGATTTTAGCAAAAAAATCTCTTTGCTTCTTAGAAGACTTGTCTCTTATTTCTTCTATATAACGTTTATAATTACGTTGGTTTAATCCTACCCAAGGTGCATAAAATTGATACTCAAACTTAGGCATTGCTATATCTGTTACCACTTCTAATTCCTGATCAACTATTTCTAATCTACCTTCTGGTTCTATATATTCTTCCCCTGCTAAAACGAGTTTTTCAATATCTAAAAATTTATTGGTAATTAAGTTGGCCCCTTCTTCTAGGCCAATTATTGTAGGTAAACCAGCAATAATCTTATACTGGATCAATGGATAAGCATAGCGATAACTACCATCTTCTTTATGATTATGAAATAAAACTTCTTCAAAGCGATTAGCAAAAAAACCTCGTAATTTATGTCCATAGCGCAAAGGTAATTTATCTGATAAATCAAATTTTAATATTGCTTGTTTAACTTCTGTCATTTCTAGCACTCCTTCATTTATTGCATTTAGTTAAATAACTTAAATATCTTTTTAAGTATACTTTTTCGACCAAGATACTTTACAAAAGCAGCCGGACCTTTGAATATCTTTTTGATAAAATTAGCTTTGCAAGCTAATTTATAAAGCAGATTAACAATCTTCAAACTTTCACCTCCTAGCTTTTTTTATCTTTATTTATTTCAATCCTTGTTGTAATGGAATGATCATTATGATTCATCAAAGTATTGTAGTATTTGTTGCTGTGACTTCTGTTTCAATCCTTGTTGTAGTGGAATGATCATTATGATTATATAGATATTTGTTTTCTAAGTTAATTGATATTTGTTTCAATCCTTGTTGTAGTGGAATGATCATTATGATCTAGATTAGACATACTCACATTATTCACCTCCTTCAGTTTCAATCCTTGTTGTAGTGGAATGATCATTATGATTTTGCAACTACATTTTGTCTTTTATTTTCCTCGAACATTTTACGAGTTTCAATCCTTGTTGTAGTGGAATGATCATTATGATCAGATATGGCAGTGGATAATCTTGTGCATGAGGAAGAGTTTCAATCCTTGTTGTAGTGGAATGATCATTATGATGAGTATGTCTAACCTGGCTAAGAAGAAGATATGTGACAGTTTCAATCCTTGTTGTAGTGGAATGATCATTATGATAAAATTGAGGTGCTAAAAGTGTGGAATTATCTCTCGTTTCAATCCTTGTTGTAGTGGAATGATCATTATGATTCCTACTGTCCGTTCCAGGAGATGTGTCTTATCATCTCGTTTCAATCCTTGTTGTAGTGGAATGATCATTATGATTTTTGCTTTCCTGTAATCCGCCTGTTAGCTCGTTTAGTTTCTGTTTCAATCCTTGTTGTAGTGGAATGATCATTATGATCTAGCCTGTTTCTCGCTAGAGAATCTGTTAACTTCATCATGTTTCAATCCTTGTTGTAGTGGAATGATCATTATGATAAGTACTATCCACATTTGTTTTATTGACTGTATCGCGTTTCAATCCTTGTTGTAGTGGAATGATCATTATGATTGCGGTAGCGACTTAGGAGAAGCAAAAGAAAAGATGTTTCAATCCTTGTTGTAGTGGAATGATCATTATGATTAGAAACTTGACTGACAGTGTGCTACTCCGGGAAGGCGACAATAGTTTCAATCCTTGTTGTAGTGGAATGATCATTATGATCCATCAACATAAACAGTTACATAATTATCTGCTTGTTTGTTTCAATCCTTGTTGTAGTGGAATGATCATTATGATCCGTTTTTGATCTAGATCCCTATCAAAACAGGGCCTCAAAGGCATTTCTTTATCAACTAACTCCCCTATTTCAACATTGAATATTCATACATTTGGCCACTCAAACCAGGAAATAGCGTAAAAAATAACCCTCTCTCAATCAGTGTTAATATAGTATTTGTCAAGGTTCGCATAATTATACAGCAATAATTTACCGTTATCACTAATAATTTCCTTTGATTCTTAATCTTATTTTATAAAATATTCTTCAAAAAATCAACCAGTTTTAAAAACTATCATATAATCAAAGTACTTTGCGGAGAAGATTTAGGTTCTCTACAAAAACCTGTATCTTCATCATATAAATACTTCTTTTGGTCGTCATAGCTTACATAATTGATAAACCTAAATTCTTTTATTATTTGATAATCTCTATAGTATTTATTTAGTTGATTACTATAGACACTTATTCTATACTTAGCTAACTCCTTTTTAATTAGTTCAATTTTACCTATTAAAGAATTTAATTTTTCTTTATCGTCATTAACCTCTTTAAGTTCTTCGTATAAAACTGATAATTCATCTATCTTCCCTTCCACATCTATAACATTTCCCGCTTCATCCTGACCTTTTTTACATATAATGATATCTTCTTTACCTGCTTGGTACTCAATTAATTTAAAGGCTTTAATTGGGATTTGATTATCTATTTTTTTGGAATAATTTAATTCAGTTATAGCCTTTAATAATTGAATACTATCTCTTTTATACGAATTTCTGATTTTAGTAAAATAATCTTTACTTAAATCTATAAAATCCTTAGCCTCATAATGATCCTTTTCTCCCATAACTTCTTCACAAATCTCAATCAGTTTACTATCATAAACCCTTTTACAATATTCATTTTCTTTTTCATCTTCTAGCTTAACCACTTTAACTTTTCCTTTACCTGGGGCCAACTCCTGATTTCTATTACAACGGCCAGCAACTTGGATAATAGAATCTAAGGGCCCAAAATCTCGATAAACTTCTTCAAAACTCAAATCAACTCCAGCTTCAATTAGCTGTGTTGATACTACAATTACTTTTTCTCCACTTTCAACTTTTTCCCTAATCTTATCTATTTTTTCTTTTCGATCTTTAGGTATTTGATAAGTAGTTAAAGAAAAAATTTGATAGTCAGCAAACAAATGATCAAGCTTTTCAAAAACATCTAACGCTGCAGTAATAGTATTGCACACAACCAACCCATTATTACTGTTAAAATTAATATCAAAATAATTTACAAATTCATCTATATCTTTAGATTTTAATTCATCTATAATTTCTAAATCTACTCTATTAAAAACCGACATCTTAGCATATTTTTCATCATCTACTAGACTTATAACGTCATTTCCTGGAATTATTTCTGGCTGAGTAGCTGTTAACAACAAAATATGAGTATTAAACTTCTTAGCTAATATCTCTAGTACTTTTCCTACAATCCGATAATATTTAACAGGAATATTCTGTACTTCATCAAGAATTATAATTGAATTAACAATATTATGGAATTTCTTTAGAAAACTATTTTTATTTCCAATAATACTTTGTAATAACTGAACAAATGTAGTAACTATATTTCCTGATTCCCAAGATTCTAATAGTAACTTTTCCTCTAAATACTTATCTAAATCTTGACTTTCTTTACTATCATCTCCTAAATCAACATCTCTTTTTAATTTCATCGGAGTAAGATAATGATGTCTCAATAAATACTTAGTTGGATTCTTTCTATATTTATCTCCTAAATTAAACTCTATAATGTCCTCCAAAATATCATGGTTTTGATCAATAATCGAAGTAAAAGGTAAGCAATAGATGATTCTTCTACCTTGATCATAAAAATCCTTAACTCTATTTGCAAAAGCAAAAGAAGTAAATGTCTTTCCTATACCTGTAGGAGCTGTTAGACTATACAGATAATTATTCTTTTTAAGTTGCGAATTATTTAATACTTCAGTAAAAAATTCGTTTCTAGCTTCATTAATTGACTTACTAGGATCAAATTTTTCCGGTTTTTTCCTCCGACAATCATCAATATAGTCTTTAATATCTATCTCTTTTTCTTCTGCACCATCAAAATAACTATTATCTACCCTAGCAGCATCCTTTTTATCAGTATCTATCACTACTGAATAAAGTAAATTAGTAATTAAAAATAATTCAATAGTTTTATTTTCCCCAGCTTCAAACATATCATCAAACCAAATAATTTCCTCAAACTTATCAATTAATTCATCTTCTTTAGCAATAATTTCAGATAATTCAGTAAATAATTCTTCAACCTCAAAATCAACCTCTGTTAATAATTCATTATAAATTTTCTTAACATTATCTTTAGTATTATCTTTAATATTTTTCAATTGATCTTGGGTTTCATAAAGAATATCTCTTGGTTCTTCCAATGGGGACTCCAAATTTCCATGATGTCTCTTAATCACCATATAAGCAATCATAGCAAATATCTCATCATCAAAATGTTTATCTACTAATAGGTAACCAAATAAAGCAGAAATTAAACCATGGTGAGAAAGTTCATGCTTCTCACCATGAATAAGATAATTTTGAAAAAAGGTTGTTGCTTTACCGAAATCATGTGCAACACCTATTAAATAACTAATTTTAACTAACTTATCTTTTTTAATAATAGAAGATAAATCTAAATCTTTACCTCTGATTTTATTCCTGCTTTTCTCAGCAACATTTTTTAAATGAATATATAACTTTTTCTTATTCTGTTTTGAATAATGAGAATATAACTTATCCATAATCTAATCCCTCACAATCGGTGTAAAAAAGCTAATATTTTCTTCTTCTACTTCTAATACTTCATCAAAGCTCCCAACTATGGATCTTCCTTCCTCCTCAAAACAAACTTTTACCATTTTTTCTGGCTCTCGACCTGACTTAACTTCTTTAAAAGAAGCAGGCATAGTATCTACTGTTAATTTAGCTTGGCTATTTTCATTCAACTTTTTAATATTATCTTTAAATGTTAAAGTACTAACTTTACCTTGATAGTTTCTTAATTTATTAAAAAATTCGATTACCTTAACAAACTCAGCCGTAGCCCTAAATTGTCTTTGTCCTAAAAATAATCCATACCCCAGTTTATCTTCCTTAATCTTTCCTGCCAACTTTTCAACTATTTCATCATTTTTATGAGTGAAAAATATCTGATATTCCACTATATCTTCTTTAGGTAACAACAATTGCAATCTAACCTGTGTATGACCACCATCTTCTTTTAAATAATTCATACATTCAAAATGAGGAATACCAGGTTTTATGATTTTAACCCCAAACTTAGCTCTATTAGGAGCAAACTCTTCATAATAGCTATCTCGGGGATAACCTAAAATAGAAGCAACCATCCCCATTAACACACTTCTAGGAGGTACTCGATAAGTTAAAGAACTCTTATTACTATAGAATTTCTTAAAATGAGCTGCCTTCCCCCTTATATTAAAAACTAGGATTTTATTTATATTCATATCAACAACTCCTAATTTTAATAATTTAATTCCTCGCTATTAAATTCATTTAATAACTTCTCAAATCCATCATCTTTAAAGTTTAATTGACTATCTTTCCAGTAATGAACTTTATTAATTTTATCCTCATTACCACTTAAATAATCTATTAACTTGTCAATATCTACTTGGCAATCACTAATTTCTCTAATATCTTCTTCTCCAACATCATAATCTAACTCAATATGCTCTCTTAGATCATTTAAGAAAGATTCATTATCCTTTAACTCTACTCTCAGATACAATCTAGGAGTTTGTCCAATCTTAGACCGAGTTCTATTTAAAGGAATAGACTTAACTACGGCTTCATCTAATAATTCAATATCATCATCTTTTAGTTGAGTATCTTTAGCTGCTAAACCACTAATACCACCACTAAATGCAATAAAGGAATATTTAACTCGATAATCCTTTCCTACTCCTTCACCTGAACTAAAACTAGAAGTTATCGTCTTAGTCTCTTGTAATTCCACCTTATTTAAAGAATAACCCCAGTTAAATTGAACTGGTCCGGTTAAATGACTATTTCCACCAGGAGTTCCTAAAACAGCTCCAAAAAATTTAATATCAAAACATTCATTAGCAATCTTTAATAATTCTTTATCACTAACAGGTTTTTTCTTAGAAGGTTTTCTATCCAACAATTGTTGCACTCTATTTTCTGCCTTTTCAGCTTCTTCGCTTACAAACAATGTTTTTCCCTTAACAGTTTCTAAATAATCTCTAATATATCTTTTCAATCTTACATCACTAACTAAATTAGTTCCCGTATCCCAATCCATTCTCGGCTTGTTTTCATTATCCATATCACCATTTGGATTACATCTTTTAGCATCATATAAAAATAAAATTTCTGAATTATTAATTTGATTTTCTTTACTCATCTTAATCCCCTTTCTAGTTACTTTGATTATATTTGTGGCCTAAATATCTACCAAAAGAAATACCAGATAAAATATAAAATACAACTTCATCCTTATTTAAATTAGAATTTTCGATTCCTTGTAATCTATCCATCATCTGAGCATGTAATAACTGATTAACTCCGTACTTGTCATAAATATTTAAAATCTCAGTTATATCCTTAGCAAACTTTCTTAATCTCCTTACTGGTAATCCATCAAAACTTAATTTATCTAAAATATTAGCTGATTTATTCTCACTTTGCTGTTCCTTTAATACCTCATTCATTAATTTTCCTAAAATAAATAATCCTTGTCGATAATTATTATCTGCATAAATATCAGCATGAACTTCAAAAAATTCTTTTATATCATCATTTATAACATCAGTTAAACTAGTTCCTTCTGCCACATTAAATCCTCCTTTCAAATCAGTTATTCGGTTAAACCAAGACAATAAAATATTCATTTGTAATGGTTGATAAATAATATCCTTCTTGTTTTTAAAATATCTCTTTCTAAAAATAAAAGTAAAATTATCAATCAAGTAACTATAATCTATTTCTCTTTTCTTCAGTATTGAATTAAGTAAATTAAGCAATTCCTTGCGATATAATTTAGGATCCGGATTAGAATGAGATTTATAATTAGGAAATAATAACCAGTAAATACTGTTTAATTTAGGTTTTAATTCTCTAGATAACTTACTATAGAATTTATTTCGTCTAATATCCCTCAATTCAGAGAAAATTTCTTGTAAATCATTATAGTAAACATCATTAATCGAATCTAATACAATAAATGAAGCTTGATCAGTTCGCCAAAATAGAAAATCAACTTTTAAATCTCTTTTCTTAATCTTATTAACCAATTCTAAATCTTGATCATAATCATCTGGTTTATCAGATAAAGTTTTTTTAATCCATTTAAGTCTCTTTTCATAGCTCAAGTTAGTATTGATGTTCTTAGGAATAACATAGTAGTTAAGTTGATTAAATAATCTTGCCGAACAATCTTTTTGTATTTTCCCTATTCCTACCATAACCTGTTGATAACAATTTTGACAAATACCAAATGACTTATAAGCATTTTTATCATTTAAATTTTCAAAGAAATTAGGACTACTAGTAACATAAAATTTCGTTGGAATATCAATTTTACCAGTTACTAACTTACTTTGATTGCAAGCTCCACATAATGATTCCTCATTAACCATATCTTCTGACTTATCAAAAAATCTTTGCTGTAAGATATAATGAACTACATCAAGGTATTCATTTTTATAATTAGTTTCAATTATATACTTATCATCGATTTTTAAAGAAAAGATGTTCAGATAATATTTACTTTGTTTAACAAACTTTTGTGTTGAATCTAAAAAATTACTAATTAATTTTAATAAAGTTTTCTTTAAATCATTATGATTTATTACCTCAAATAAATTTTCTCCATTTATATCCTTTTTCTTTTCCAAATATTGTTTCAATTTTTCTCTTTGTTTTTCTTTAAATTTATTCACCTTAAGATAAGATACTGGTCGATTAAAATAATCTGTTCCTTCAACTATATAAAATATTTCTCTTAATTTTTTTAAATAACTTAAAAATTCACTATAATCACTATTATTAAAATAGTCTTCTTTTTGTATATAATAAATCAAATGTGGAATTGTGAGTAAATGATAATACCACTTATTACTAGTGAAGAAGGTTTTGCTACTATTCCCTGATAATTCAAATCCAAAAAATTCTTCTCTATTATCTTCCAAAAGCTCTTTTCCTTGTTTGACTTCTATTTCTTCTTGTTCAGTATCAAGATTTATAATCACTTCTCGATATTTTTCACGATCTTCATCATCAGAATCCGGCTTATTTGGTTCAATAGTTTGGGTTTCTAAAAACTTCCTCTTCTTTTCACTTTCAGATAATCCTTTTAGTTCTTTTTTTCCTAATTCTTTAAACGCATCAATCACTTTAACACCTCCTTTTTTAACTAATAATTAAGAATAAATTACCTTTTATACTAAATGATAATTTATTTTACAATATTATTAACAACATTGACTTTATTATAACATACTATTTAAAATTATAAATAGTATAATCATAATTTCCCAAAAAATAAAAAATTTCGAACCATTAGTTCGACATCACTTAATCTTAAATTAAAATTCAAAACCTACTAAAGCTAATAGAACATAGAATACAAAGATAAAATAGTTAATAGTTGTTAGGTTAGGCATCAGTTGGCCCACAAAAAAGTATCCACTAGATTCTAACATTCCAAAGATCATAGGTATAGTTAATCGAAATAATTGCTGAACTACATTCCTTTCTGTTAATCTTACTTCTTTAGCTGTCTTCATTAGTATCACCTACTTACAATCTAGTTTCTAATTGCAACCATTCTTACTTTACAAAGCCTTTTTTAATACTTATAATATCTATCAGGAAGTAACAGACCTAAAAAAGGAGAGATAAGATGAAAGTTAGACAGGCTAAATTAACTGATTTGGAGAGAATAACTAACATATATAATCACGCTATAAAAAATACAGTTGCTACCTTTGATACCAAACCTAAAACAAAAAAAGAACAACTAAAGTGGTTTAAAGCACATAATAAACAATTTCCTATCCTAGTAGCTATAGACAAAGGAAAAATAAAAGGCTGGGTAGCCCTATCTCGCTTCTCCTCTAAAGCTGGTTATGACCAGACAGCAGAAATTTCAATTTATGTTGCTCAAGGATTTAGAAGACAAGGGATAGGCCAACTATTAATGACAGAAATTATTACTTACGGCCAACAAAAGACAGACCTACATACAATCATTGCTAAAATTGCTGGAAATAATCAAGCCAGTTGCAAACTACATAGTAATTTTGATTTTAAGCAAATAGGAACTATGAAAGAAACAGGGTATAAATTTGAGGAATATATTGACGTTCACTTATACCAAAAAATCCTTGACTAAACTACCTATCTTCCATCTGAGCCAAAGCTAATTTCACTCCCTGCCGATAGAAATCATTAACTTGATACACTTCTTCTTCCTTAGGCGCTTGAGTTATATAATCAGTTTCTACCACTTGGGCCAATCCTTCTTTAACTTTCTCCTCACTAAGATCTGTCACTTCTAAAATATCTTCCCTACTAAACTCTTCCTCTAAAAAGTTAGCAAAAATAATACATAATAAATTATATACTTCTTGGGACATTTCACCTGCTTGATAATCTTTCCGGATTGCTCCTGGTAACACCAATTCTTCTCTCATACTTTTCCCCTCCTAAATAAATATAGTTTGTGGTTGCCTTTAATTTTCCCTTTTTTAGTTAATTAATTACATCTATTATTATTAAAGCTATCTGCTATGTGCCATGTGCTAATTCAAATTCAAAACCATAAATCTAGTTCCCCCCTTAAAATATAGCAATGATAAGGGGATTAGATGTTGAATTCAAAAGTTTTGAATTAGCAGATAACACACAGCACACCTTTCGGGTCTCACGACCACTTCATGATAAATCTACTGACGACTGTGTCACCTGCGGTGACACAATATATCAACAAAATCATTACTAATCATTGCTTTTTTTAAGATTAGCTATTATAATGATTATGTATTTTTGCTAAAAATAATCTTACTACTAATTAAATTAAATCTAATAATATTCATTATGTTCTAGGAGGTATGAAAATGTCAAATCGAGATACTTGGACTAGTAAATTTAGTTTTGTTCTAGCTTGTATTGGATCTGCTATTGGATTAGGTAATATTTGGATGTTCCCCTGGCGACTAGGAAAATATGGAGGAGCAGCATTTTTAATTCCTTATTTATTATTTGTATTTGCTCTCGGAAGTACTGGTTTAATAGAAGAATTTGCTTTGGGAAGATCACAAAAAACAGGTGCTATGGGCGCTTTTACTAAGATCTTTAAGAAAAAAGACTTACCTTTTGGAAATTTAATAGGAGCAATTCCAGTTTTAGGACTTACAGGAGTCTTTATCTTTTATACAATAGTTGCGGGCTGGATTCTTAAATACTTTTTATTAACTATTAGTGGCTCTTTTCAAACCGCTGGAGAGATACCTAATTATTTTAATAGTCTCGCTGGCCAACCCGAAAGTATTTTATGGCATCTATTAGCAATAATACTTACTTTAGCCATTGTACGATTAGGCGTTAAAAAAGGAATTGAAAAAGTAAATAACTTTATGATGCCTACTTTATTTGTTATCTTTATTATTCTAGTGATTAGATCATTGACACTGCCTGGAGCAAGTGCAGGAATCAGATTTATGCTGGTACCAGACTGGTCACTGCTACTAAAACCTATTACTTGGGTTATGGCCTTAGGACAAGCCTTTTTTACTGTTTCCTTAGGTGGAGCAGCTATGTTAGTCTATGGTAGTTATCTTAAAGAAGATGCTGATATTCCGTCAGCAGCCTTTAATACTGTTGTGTTTAATACTCTATCTTCTTTTTTAGCTGCTTTTATCATTATCCCAGCAGTTTTTGCTTTTAATCTAGATCCTCAATCGGGACCTCCTTTATTATTTATTACAATCCCCAAAATATTTCAACAAATGACTGGAGGTTATTTCTTTGGAGTTCTATTCTTCTTAAGTATTGTTTTTGCAGCTATTTCTTCCTCTATAAATCTGATGGAAGTACCTGTAGAAGCATTAATTGATCAATTAAACTGGAGTAGAAAAAAGAGTGTCTTTACTGTAGCTAGTTTAAGTTTCTTAGCTGGAATCCCATTAGATCTAAATATGAAGTTTTTTGGTCAATTTACTGATATTGTTAGTATTTATCTTATCCCTTTAGGATCAGTATTAGCTGCTATTACTTTCTTCTGGGTGTTTGGGATCTCTAATGCTCAAGAACAGATTAATCAAGGAGCTAAATATCCTGTAGGCAACTGGTGGGCATTTTTTGCTAAGTATATCTTTACTAGTGTATCTATTATTGTCTTAATCCTAGGTATTATCTATAATGGAATTGGGTAAAGCATAAAAAAGACTCCTGCCTTAAGGCAGGAGTTATATTATTAAATAAGTTCAGGGAATAGATCAGCTAAAAACTCCTCTTGTAAATAACTATCCATTGTTTTAAAAGTATCTTCATTCTTTAATAAACGATCAAGTTGTTGATACTCAACCCAAGCCATAGCCGGCCAAGAGATACCTCGCATAGCAGAAAATTTATCAAAAATCTCTAATGCATCTTTGATTTGGACTAATTGATTTGCACTTAATGACCTTTCCTCACAATAAGCTTGTAAAAATTCTTCTCTATCTTCTTTAGTCAACTGATAATCTGTCTTCCATAAAGTTGTCGTAGGAACCACAAAGTGGCTTAAATCTTGGAGAGGACTAGTTACCAAAGGCTTCTCCCAATCAACTAAATAAGCAGCATTAGTCTCCTCATCTACTAAAAAATTCCCGGAATTAACCTCTGTATTAACAATAGATAATGGTAATAAGTCCATAATCTCTTCTTCTTTAGACCGTAACTTATCTAATTGATTAATCATTCTTTCTAAAAATTCCTTAATATTATCTTTGCCTAAGGGAGAATTAAGATAAGCAGGGATTAAATTAGAGCATTCTTTCCAAATCCCAGACAAAGGCTTTTCTTCCTTAATCAATTGATGATCTTCAGGAATAGATACTTCATGTATCTTAGCTAGTACTCTAGCTGCTTTAGTTAAATCAGTTCTATAATCTAAACTTCTACCTGGTAAATATTCCATAACTAACATATCTAAAGATAGCTGATCACAAGAATCATCTATCAATAAAGGACTAGGAGTTACCTGGGAAGGAACTAAATAATCTAACGCCTGATACTCATACTTGATCTGATTATCCAGATTCATCTGACTACCTGTATTCAACCGTAAAACAAATTTCTGCCCACTAGTCTGGACTAAAAAATTAATATTATATTCCCCTTGGGCCAAAAAAGAAACCTCAGGAGTTTCTGCCAAACTAAGAATAGTTTTAAAATCTTTACTTGCTACATAATCTTCTACCTGGTTTAATAATTGATTTTTACTTAACTTGCTGTTGGACATATAAATCTCCTCCTTCTTCAAGCTTAGCCTCAACTAAATCTGTTACTAATTTAGCAGTAGCCTGAGGATAACTCTCCCATTGATTATCAGCCGTTAAATCATTATATAATTCCACTAATTCAGGAAATAAATCAATATCAGGCCAAGTAGTAACTAGCTCATACTTTAATCCTTTTTCTTTAATAGCTTTAATAGTAGCTTCTAAAACATCATTATTACCAAACACAATATCAGTAAATAAAACTGAAGTAGGAGTTTTAGTACCTAATAAATAATAACCTCCATCTTGGGAAGGGCCAACTACTACATCTTGCTTATCTAACTTTTGTAGAGCAGCTAAGATTATATTCGGTTGTAAAGTAGGTAAGTCACTACCTAGAATAATCTGTTTCTCATTTTCAGAAGCTACATGTTCTAAAGCATGATACATCTTAGCTCCTAGATCTGGCCCTTCTTGAGCAAAGAAATTAAATTCAGCTGGAACTAAATCTGTAAACATATCTGCCGTACTACTAGGAGTATAAGTTAAATATAGATTAATAGCTTCTCTTTTCTCTTTAATTTCTAATAACATCTGACTAATATCCTGTAAAAAAGCCTGATGCAGTTGCGCACACTGCTGACCTGTTAAATGAGTCTCCAAACGAGTATTAGTTTCTCCGGGAATCGGGGCCCGAGTCATTAAGATAATTCCTGTCGACATGATATCCCTCCTCCTTTATTTAATTTACAATTGAGAATGGAGAATTTACAATTAAAATTTAAATTGATATAAAGTGGCACTTTCGTGCCACAGCTATCTGCTATCTGCCATCTGTCGTGAGTTAATTCAAATTCAAAACCATAGATTTAACCCTTTGAAACATAATAATTTTAAGAGTTTAGATTTTGAATTTAAAAGTTTTGAACTGACTGATAGCTGATAGCACACAGCACACGACTGTGTCACCTTTGGTGACACCTTATCTCGCCTCTCGATAAATCTTTTTTAACTTTTTAGGCTCTACTCCCCACATGTACAAAATTTTAATCTTATGCATTAAAAATATTGTCTTCCAGATTCCAAACTTATGCCATCTACGAGCCGAAGTATATATTTTATGCGGAATAACAGCTAATTCACCATCTGCTTTAGCTAACTTACGAGAAAATTCCCAATCTTCCATTAATTCAATATCAGGATAACCATCTAATTCCTCAAATACAGATCGACGAACAAAAATCCCTTGATCACCAAACATTAGATTCAGATATTGAGCCCGTAAATTAGAACTCCAGGCAATAAATTTAAGTGGCCAACTGTCATCATCAATCTCTAGATTTAAACAACCACCGATAATCTTATCATCCTCTAAAGCCTGTTTAATACCTAATAGAGCCTCTTTTGCCAACCAAGAATCACTATGTAAAAAAAGCAAAATACTTCCTGTGGCTACCTTAGCTCCTTGATTCATCTGATAACCACGACCGCTTCTAGTCTCAAATACCTTATCTGCTAACTGACTAGCTAACTGACAAGTGTTATCTTCACTACCACCATCAACTACAATAATCTCTTTACTCCCCGCCAACATATTAACCTGTTCTAATGTATCTTTAATTGTACTAGCCTCATTTAATACCGGAATAATCACTGATATAGCACTCATATTAATCACACTCCATTAACCAAATATTAGCTATATCAATAGTAAGTATTACTTCTTCTCCCACACTAAAATCAGAAGGGAGTAAATTGGTAACTTTAATCATTTGAGTTCCCGTATCAATCTGATAACAAATTCGCTCACCGACAAATTCGCGGCTAGTAATAGTACCAGTCAATTGACCGGTCGTCTCTTTTTCAGCCCGAGCCAAGCTTACAAATTCCGGCCGAAGCATCAATTCTAACTTCTCTCCCTCTACTAACTCAACTTCTGGAGCTACCACTGATGATTCAACTGGTAATTTTCCCTCCGAAAAATGAAACAAGCCAGCTTGATAGTTACCAGAAATATAATTAGCAGCTCCTAAAAAATTAGCTACAAATCTAGTTCGAGGATGTTTGTATAATTCCTCTGGGCTTCCTACTTGTTCAATTTGGCCCTGATTCATAACTGCAATCTGATCTGCAATTAACATAGCCTCATCTCGGTCATGAGTGACAAACATACTAGTCATTTCCTGCTTATCGTGCAAATCACAGATTAATTGCTGCATTTCGCCCCGGAGATTAGCATCTAAATTAGTCAATGGTTCATCTAGCAATAATACCTCGGGATTAATTGCTAAGGCTCGGGCCAATGCTACCCGCTGTTGTTGGCCTCCCGAAAGTTCTTGCGGAGTATGCTCTTCATAGCCCGACATATTAACTAAATCAAGTAACTCTTTAACTCGCTGGCGCTGATACTCTTCTTTTGCTCCCTGCATCTTAAGCCCAAAGGCAATATTATCTGCTACATTAAAATGGGGAAACAGTAAATAATCTTGAAAAACCAAGACTGCTCCTCTAGTCTCTGTAGCTACATCAACTACTGACTCCTGATTAAATAAAATATCACCTGTATCCGGCTGCAACAAACCAGAAATTAACTTTAAGGTAGTAGTCTTTCCACAGCCTGAAGGGCCTAATAAAGCCACCAATTCTCCCGGGTTTACCTTTATATTTAAATTAGCAATTACTTGTTCCTCAGCAAAACTTTTTGTTAAATTTTCAAGCCTGATTTCTACCATCCTTATTACCCCTTTTTCAGTTGATAAGTGCTATATAGTTGTGAGTCGTGGATTAAATTTAAAAGAATTAAATTTAATCCACGATAACTATTACATATAGAAGTGGTCTTCGGGCTGATCGCCACCTTTAAATAACCGCTCCATAATTATAGTAAAGATTAAAGCAGCAATAATAAATACCCAACTATAAACTGCTGCTAACATCCGATCTCCACTCTTGACTAAGGGAAATAAAACCATAGGAAAACTAACTATCTGGCCTCCCCCAATTAAAAAAGTCAGTAAGTACTGACTAAAAGAAATAATAAAGACCATAATCCCGGCGGAAAAGATTCCAGGATAAATTAAGGGTAATGTGATATGAAAGAATCGCTGCCAGATATTAGCTCCTAACACCTGGGCCTGAGCTTCCAAACGGTCACCTAAAGCTTCAAAAACATGAGTTAAAATCCGGACCGAATAAGGAATAGTCGGAATTAAATGGACTAAAATAACTCCAGTAATAGTATCACTTAATCCTAACTTCATAAAATTAATATGAATCCCCATCGTCACAGCCAAGGGGGGAACAATTATCGGGGCTAAAACTAGTAACTTAATTAGTTCACGACCAGGAAACTCATAGGTTCCTAACGCCTTCCCCGCCGGAATACTGACTGCTAAGGCCAGACTAGTAACTCCCAAACCAATCACAAAACTAGTTTTTAAAGCCGACAGGGCATCATTTACCGGATTCCAAAAATACTTCCACCCCTGTAGAGTAAACTCTTGGGGCAGTAGATAGGGCCAAGTCCAACTCTCAGTTACTGACCAAATAACCAGTATAATCAGCGGTAAAATTAATACAAATATTAAACTATATACTACTGTATAGCGGATTATTTTTCCTGGATTAGTCATGATTAACCTCCCTACATCAATTATAACGTAATACTAAATCAAACAATCTTTTATACAGATAAATCAACCCAAAACAAATCGCTGCTAATGTAATTGCAATTACCATTGCATAAGGTCGTTGGGTTAAATCAGAACTAGCATAGCGCTGGTAAGCTAGAACCGGCAACGTCTTGGGGTAAGTTGGCCCTAACAAATAAGGGATTTCAAAGGCACCAAAGGAAAAAGCAAAAACAATTATAAAAGCTGTCCCAATACTAGGCAGAGCTAAGGGAAAATAAATTTTCCAGAATATCTGACGAGCGTTGGCCCCTAAATTAGCAGCTACTTGACTAAAAGAATCATTAATATGCTTTAATACCGTATAAGTAACTAAAGCAATAAAGGGGATCTCTTTCCATAGATAAACTAAAATAATCCCTACTCCTCCTCGGTCAAAAACAAGCCGGGGAAAATTTTCTAATTGATCTATAATCCCTAATTCAAATAATAAACGTGATAATAAGCCACTTTGAGTAAAAAATAAAAATATTAATAAGGAAGCAATAATATGGGGTACAATAATTGGTAATTTATACAACAGTTGAACTATCTTATGCTCTCGAGGCAATTTAACCAATTGATAAGCTAGCCCAACTCCAATTACTACTGCTATTAGCGCTGACATAAAAGAAACATATAAACTATATAATAAAGCATCTAAAAATTCAGGACTACTCCAGACTTCAAAGTAATATTTTAACGTAAACTCTTTCAATCCTAGTAACGGAAAATAACCAAAACTCTGAGTTAAAGCTAAAACTACGCCTCCTAAAAATAAACCAATTAATATCGTTAGCACTGGTAATAATAAAATATAAGGTTGCCAGTTAACATGTTCCTGCAAATCCAAATTAAACACTTCCTTTCTAAATTAATAATAGGGTATGTTTACTGCCCTACTATTTCCTGCCATTCATCTTCAATAATGGGTACTAAGTCAGCAGGAATCTCTGGAACACTATGGTTATTAAGTTCAGTTGGAGATAAAGTAGCCTTACCTAAATCAAGCTTTTCTAATTTGGCTCGTTCTTTTTTCGCTAATTTAGCTGTATCAAATACTGGTAGCGCTCCCCAATTATCTGGTTTATACTTGGAATACTGAGCAGCAAAACTCTCCAAAAAGTTAGCTGTTACTAATGATCCTGGTTTATTAGGAGCATTAAATGGAATTGCTAAAAAATTAGTATTAGCGATAGTTCCTTTTTCTAACACAAAAGTCCGAGCTGTCTCTGGATAATTACCTTTTTTAATCTCAGCTGTTGCTTTACTAGGATCATACCCCATACTCATCCAAACTTCACCATCAGCAAACAGATTATCCAATTGAGCACTAGTAGCAGGATAAGTTTCTCCTTGCCGCCATAAATAAGGCTCTAACTTAGCTAGAAATTCAAGGGCCGGCCGAATTGTCTTTCTAACTTCCTCTTCGCTCATCTCATAGTATTGTTGATAACCACCAGTCTTCCGATAAATCACATGTCTTACAAAAGCACTACCTGTAAAATCAGGTAAAGCTGGATAAGTAAACTTCCCCGGATGTTCCTTAATCCAACTTATTAATTCCGCAAAATTTTGTGGTGGATTAGCTACTTTAGCCTGGTCATATATAAATACAAATTGGGCTCGATTATAGGGTGCTTCATAGCCTTCAGTTGGGAAACCAAAGTCAGTTGTATTTTTATCAGCATTCGCATCTATATACTGGTGATAATTAGGTAATTTATCAACAAAAGGGCCAAATAAAAGATCTTTCTGGCGAGCTGTCTTGAAATTTTCCCCATTAATCCAGAGTAAATCAATACTACCTTCTTGTTTATTAATCTGTTTTTCCCCTAATAGCTTGTTCAAATAATCTTTAGGTCCCATCGGCACCCGATTTAATTTAATATCATAACGCTTCTTTAACTGAGAAGCAACATAAGTATCAACCCAATTATTAATTGTCCTATTTCCACCCCACATATAAAAATTAACTATTGTTCCTTCAGCTTCTTTTACAATCTGCTTCCAATCTTGTTCTAAAACATTTGTTTTCTCTTCTTCTTCACTAGCACCAAAAATCCACCAAGCACTAGCAGTAATTGAAAGAGTAATTATTAAACTAAAAGTTATAGTTAATATTAAATACTTATTTTTAGTTGACATTTAGTTATCACCTCAATTTATATATATTTTATAGATAACTAGATTAAATCCCTGGCATTATTTCAAAAAGATGAGCCTATTACATAATGTAATAGGCCCATTTATAATTAAGCTGTTTCTTCTTCCTCTTCCTCTATTTCATCTAAAACATCATCATCATTTTTCTTCTGTAACCACTTAGGAATTAAAGAAATACCAAATAAGACTACACCAGCAACTGCTAGATAGGCAATAATTTTAACTGGACTACCACCTGAAGTAATTGCTCCCCCAGCAAAAGAAAAAGCTAAACAACCAGGTAGCATAAAGACAAATGTAGTCCACGTATAAACTGGTAGACTAACAGCTGTCAAGGAATAGACATAATTCTGCACATTATAAGGAAAGACAGGCACTAACCGAGTTAACATTAAGAAACGCCAACCTTCCTTTTCTACTCCTTTATCAATTTTTTGTAACTTAGGATTATTTTCTACCATATTTTCTACCATATCTCGAGCTACATATTTACCAGCTAAAAAGGCAGCTACTGCCCCTATAGTCGCTCCCAAAATGGTATATAAAGTTCCTAACCAAGGGCCAAAAAGCAATCCCCCAACAAGTCCTAATGCTCCACCAGGTAATAAAAAGACAGCAGAAGCAATCCATAAACCAATAAATGCAACTGGCCCCCAGAAACCTAAACCATCAATCACCTGCTTTAACTTCTGTGGATCTTTTAGATACTCCCAATAACCCATTTGTCTTACAAACAAAACAACAGCAGCAATTACTGCCACAAAAATAGCTATCTTTTTCCAGTTGCCTTGTTTCTTTTCTTCCGCTTTTGCTTGGTCACTCATTAGTATAACCTCCTCTCATTTAACCTGTTTAGCTTTTCTTTTTGCTCTCCAACGCTTAAACCACTGTTTAACTGGATTATCTAGTCCTTGGGCTCCTTCTTTCCAGTTATCTCTAAAGATAAACTCCAGCAAGTGATAAGCTGGTTTATCAACCATAGCCATAGACTCTCGACAAGCAGCACAATAAGTAACTATTTCTTTATCAGTTTGATTAGCTCTTCTAGCCATTATATCAGTAGATAAATCTTCATTAGCAAGTAATACCATCCCACCAAAACCACAACAACGAGTATCCTCGCGATTATGTTCAAACTCATCAACCTCTAAGCCTAATTGTTGCGCAATCTCTCGTACTCCCTCGTGAATTTTGGGGAAGTGTCTAGCAGTACAAGAATCATGGATAGAAATTGTTTTTCCTTCTGCTACTCCTTTTCTCTCTTCGGGAATACCAATTTCAGCTAATACTTCGTATAAAGGAGTAACTTTGATATCATCTGGTTTATGTTCAATGATATTGTGTGTACAATCCGGACAAGCAGTAATTATTTCATCAGCACCTAATTCTCGTACATCAGCAATTAGGCTCTGGAATCTCTCCGCAAATTTATCTTCTTCACCTACCATATTAGTAGGAGCACCACAACATTTTAAAACAAATCCAGTTCCTGGTAAATTGTCTTGTAAATACTGATATGTCTCTTGGACAACATCAGGTGCATAAGAGGATAAACTACAACCAGGGAAGAATACTCGCTTAGTAGCACCAGCTTGATTATCATTTAGTTTCGTAGTAAAGAAGCTAGAGAAACCTAGTGGCTGATGGAATTTAGTTACTGGATTATGTCCTTCAAGTGGACCTTCTCCTTGTCTAACTAGTTCTCGTCTAATCTCCATAAAGATATCAGCTAACTCAAAATCATTTGGACAATAAACTGTACATGTATCACATAAGTTACAGAAATAGGACATAGCTAAATTATCAACATCTGTAGGATCTTCCAGTAATTTTTCCATTAGTTCTTTCGGATGTTCAGTATATTCATCTAAAAATTCACACTCAGCTACACAATCTTTACACTCACACTGTAGACAGCGATCAGCTTCCTCTTTTGCTCGCTGAGGATCAAAAGGCTGTTCTACCTCTTTGAAGTTTTCTTTTCTTTCTTCTACAGGAATCATATCTATTGCAATTCGCTCTTTTTGGGGCTCTTCTACTTCTTTATCTAACCAAGTTTCATAACTACCTTCCTTTTCTCTATCTTCAAATAAGTCTTCACCTTTTAAGTAACGATCAATAGATTTAGCTGCTTTTCTTCCCTGAGCCATTGCTTCAATTGCTAACAGCGGTCTACCTGCAGCATCACCACCTGCAAAAACATGTTCCTTAGCAGTCTGTAATGTTACATCATCAGAATCAATTTTACCTCCCTTAGTTAACTCAATTCCTTCTTCCTCAACTAAAAATTCTGACTGAGCACTCTGGCCAATGGCAAAAATAACTGTATCTGCCTCTAAATCTTTAGTAGTACAAACATCATAGGCCGGATTGAACTCCCCCTCTTCATCAAAGACACGTTCACACTTTTTTAAAGTAATCCCGTCTACTTTACTCTGACCATTAATCTTCATTGGCCCCCAAGAAGAATGAACTTCAATTTCTTCCTCTTCAGCATCTTCAATCTCCCACTCATGAGCCGGCATTTCCTCTCGAGATTCAATACAAGCAATATTAACTTCTTTAGCTCCTAAGCGCCAAGCAGTCCGAGCAACATCCATAGCTACATTACCGCCACCAATAACAGTTACTTGATCGCCAATATCAATCTCAGAAAACTCCTCTAATCCAGCCTTTCTTAAAATATCAACCCCCGACTTAACTCCTTCTAAATTAGAACCATCTATCGGTAGCATTATACCTTCATGAGCTCCAATTGCCGTAAATACCGCATCATAATCTTCTTCTAACTGAGCAAACGATACATCTTCACCTACTTCAGTATTTAATTTAATCTCAACTCCTAATTTCTCTAGAATACTATACTCTTCTTCAATCACCTCATGTGGTAAGCGATAAGCTGGAATTCCTACTCGTAACATCCCACCAACTACTGGTAATTTTTCATAAATAGTTACCTGATGACCATTCTTACGTAAGTCATAGGCAGCTAAAGCACCTGCTGGACCTGAGCCAATAATTGCTACTTCCTTTTCTGTTTCAGGAGCAGTACTTAAATCCCAATCTTGGGGATTATCATACTCTGCTGCAAATCGTTTTAAATTTTTAATTGAAAGAGCTTCTTCTACATCCTGTCGCTTGCACTCTTCTTCACAAGGATGAGCACAAACTCGCCCTAAAATACCTGGAAATGGAGTTGTATCTCTAATTAACTCCAAAGCTTCCTTATAGTTCCCTTCTTGAATTAAATCAATATACCCCTTAGCATCAATATGTAACGGACAAGTTGCTACACAAGCAGAAGGAGCATCTCCCATACAATCATCAACTACTTCCTTCATTTCAGCAATTAGTTCTTCCGATAACAAATTAACCACTCCTTTCGCTTAACAATATATAATTTTCACAAGGACTTTCACTATTATAATTATATCCTTTAATATTGCGTTTGTCTTTATGACTTCAGGATAATTTTTCAATCTGTTTTTGTATGTTGGCTACAATAAAAGCTTCTCATAAAATTAGAAAGTACTTTATAAAGAAATAAATTTGTAATTAGTAACTAATACCTAGTGTTTTTTCTTACCTACAATTTTGTACTTCATCTGTTAACCTCCATTATACAAACCACTTATTTAAAATCTTACTTCCTAAATAAATACCTATCAGACAAAATGGTAAATACAACCAACCATTGATTGCTAAAGAGGAAATAGCACTATACAAACCACCTATATTACATCCAATTGCTATCCGAGCTCCATACCCCATCAGCCAACCACCAACTAATCCTAAAAATAACTGTTTCTTATTCTTAATAGCCTTAAATCTAAATTGGCGGGCCAATAAGATAGCTATCAAACTTCCTAAAATAATCCCTAGATTAGAGTAAGTATATCTATCATAAATAGGATGAATATAATCATAGTAATTCCAAGCTGACCACTGCTGAATATCAAAACCTAATATCTGCAAACACCAAGCTCCCCACCGGGCCAACCCGGTAGTAATCGCCCAGCATTTACCAGTTAAAAGCAAATAGATAATATTAATAACTGCTACCAAAACTCCTCCTACCCAATAAGGCCAAGGACGCTCTAGGAGTAAGTTAATTATTTTTTTCTCTTTCTTATCAGTTTTTGGTGATTCTAATTTCCCATTCACCAAAGACCACCTCTTCAATCTCTACATTATAGCCTTTTTTTCTAGCCCATTCAGGTACATTAGTCATCGCACAAGTATGATCAATTGCAATACATAACTCTTCTCCTGAGTTTAACTGATTTATTTCCTTTTCTACTTTCATTAAAGGTAACGGACAAGGTTCACCAATACAATCTAAATTTTTCATAACTTATTCCTCCCTAACTTAGCCAATCATTCTGCCGGAAACTTATATTGTTCCCACCAATAAGCAATTAAATATAATAATCCTAATAATAATAATTGGACTACAACCCCTGCTTTCCAACCAATTAAAGAGGGCAGATGAGTTACTTGATAACCACTAAATAATTGATACCAGACTGCTCCATCATAAGCTCCATGAGTTGATCCAATAATAAAACCTAGTAATACAGACCATTGTAATTGAAATCCTTCTCCCAATCGAACCAAAGTACCAGAAGCACAACCTCCACTAATAGCTGCTCCTATACCAAAAATAAAAGCACCAACCGGAATATGCAACCCCAAAGAAATAAACTTTCCCGATAACTCCAATCCTTGACTCAACTGATAATACTGCACTCCAGCATAGCCAAGACTAGTAATTATTAAAGACAATATTATAGCTCGCGTTAGCTCAGTCATGCCAAATAATAAAGGATCACGTAAAGCAGCCGTAAAACAAATTCGAGACCGCTGTAAAACAAATCCTATTAGTAAACCAAAATACAAAGCATAAGCAAGATCAGGAGACAATAAGTTGTAAATAAAATAACTACTAACTAAAACAACAATAATTAACAAAAATCCTAATTTTCGCTGCCACTTAACATTTCTATTTAATTTATAAGCTATCTGAGCCATATTATCAGTCTCCTTTGTCTTGGTTAGGACCAATAAACTTATTAATTTTATAAGCAATAGCTAAATTAAGTTGGTTCTCAAAATCATGTAAATCCAAATCAATCATCTCTTCCATTCTTTTAATCCGATACCGCACAGTATTAGGATGAATATGTAATCTTTCAGCAGCCTGTTGAATAGCTCCCCCTTCTTGTAAAAAAATACCTAAGGTTTCTACCCAATTGGTATTATTTTGCTGATCATATTTAATTAATTCAGCTAAATATTCTGTAGTAAATTGCTTTAAATATAAATTATCTATCTGCCATAATAGACGTAAGACCCCTAAATCTTTATAAAAGAATACCGCAGTTGATTGCTTAGTAGAAGCTAGAAAATCTAAAGTATATAACCCTTGCTGGTAGCTACGAGGGATTTGGTAACAATCAGTAACAAAACCTCCCGCCCCAACAGAAAATTTTATATTATCAAATTGAGCTTGTAATTTCTGATAAATTTGCTGAATATCACCTTTTATCTTTGCTTTTGCCTCTTCATAGTGGACTAATAATAAAATATCACTATCATAAGAAAAGATAATATATTTAGTGGATAGATTAGCTCGAATAATGCGATGTAAACTACGAATTATTCTTTCTTCTAATTCATAGTTATATAAAGTTCGTTCATTATTAACAAACTGCTCTTTATTCTCTGACTCAAATCGCAAAATAAATAGCTGATAGGAAACAGTTAAGTCCCAACCAGCTAGTTCGCCTCGTTTAACCAACTCCTCTTTACTACTAATTTTCCCTTGTAATAAATCATCAATCAACTCATTACTACATTTTTGGGCTAAATTCTGGATCAAATCATTCTGGTGCAATTTCAATGATAGAGCATAAACTGCTTGAACAATAACTAACAAATCATCTTCACCTAACTTATCTTCTTCTAGGATAGATAGGATTCCTAACACTTTATCTTCATTTTTTAATTTAATTTGTACTTCAGTAACTTCCTCTTGCTGCCAACTATAAACTATTCGTTCCATATAAATCTCAAATTCATTAAAAATTATCTCTATAGTTACAGACTTACGATTATTTAAATAAGAATAAAATTCTACATTATTCTCACGTAATTTACGATCAATATAAATAATATTTTCTTGATACTTATCCAGAATAAAAATTTGATTATTAATTTCTTCTCGTAAAGTATTACATAAAGTTCTGAGTCCACCATTATTCAATAATATCTTTTGGTATTTATTCTGTAAGGAAAAAAGTCGCTTAGTATCCATGGTTAGAAACTCCTTTACTAATTAAAAGTTATCCCAAGCTGTAAAGATTAAATCTTTAAATTTGCTTCCATCCTTTATTCCAGCTGGAATACTAATCACTCCTTGCTTATCCTTTTTTGCTTGCTTAGTTTTATCTAATACAAGTTGGCCAGTGGTTAAATCTTCTGTAGTAGATTGGAGAGTATAATATTGTGAAGTATACAGTTTGGGATTAGTGATATATAAAGCAGCTACTACATCCCACATATAAAATCCGGGCTTACCAATTAATTCTTCTCCAAATTGATACCAATCTGTAATGTAATCAGCTAGATATTGATATCGCGAACTTTCTTCTGTAGTTAGCCTCTCCCATTCAGTTGGCCCGAAGAAAGCATCTAAACAAAGGTTACCTGAAGCTACAGTAACAGGAACCCCTGCCTCTAAAACTAATTTAGTAGCTTCTGGGTCACAAGAAAAGTTTAACTCATCTATCACTTGACCATTAAAACTTAATTCCTCAGTTATTCCACCCATAACTATAATTTCTTTAAAATAAGTAAAGAAATCATTATCTAACTGATAAGCTGCCTTGAGATTAGTCAACGGACCAGTAGCCAACAAAGTAATTTCACCAGCTAATTCCTGCGCTTGCTCCACTAAAAACTGAGCCGCAGCAGTATTTAAATCATTTTTATCCTCAGCTCCAGAATAAAAAGGTAGCTCATTAATAGCTAACTCTTTTAATAATTGGGTAGTCGCTTTCTTTACCTGCTCTAAAGAACCATTTCCAAATACACTAGTTATTCCTTCCAGTTGAATATCATCTCTACCTAATAAATAAAAAAAAGCTAATCCATCATCTACATCTTTTTCTTGCAACCCCATAGTATTATCACAATCAAATAATATTTTGTGGGTCATCCTCAAACCTCCTAGATTGTCTATAAATCAGTAATTACTTCACTTATCTTTTCATTTAAATCAATAATATCAGTATTAATTTCTTAGTAGTCATAACTACCCTTCCTAGTATAAATATAGCAAAGAGGGATATAATATCCCTCTTTGCTATAATTGACTATCAACCTTTATTCTCCTTTTTCAATTGGTAATTCTTTTCTAGCACTCCAACCAATCCATGACTCATCATAATTTCTTACCTCATCATAACCTAATAACTGCGTTAAAACAAAAGTAGAGTGAGAAGACCTAACTGCTGACTGACAATAAGGAATAATTTCCTTACTATCCGTTACACCTTTAGCTTGATATATTTCTTTTAATTCTTGAGCCGTCTTAAAAGTACGTGGCCCTTTAGACTTGCCACCATTAACAGCTTCCTTCCATTCAATCCAAGTAGCTCCTGGAATTCTTCCTGCCCGGTCAGTATATGTCTTTTCACCAGTATATTCTTCTCGGGTACGAGTATCTAAAATAAGAGTCTCTTGCTCATCAATAGCCTGCTTTACATCTTCTACCTTAGCTAACCATTTTTCTTTATTAATTTTAGCTTTATCAAATTCAAAGTTACCCTGCTTAACATCAGGTCCAGTAAGATTTGTATCATAATCTAATGCTTTCCAACGAACAATTCCCCCATCTAACAATTTAACTTTATCATAACCATACATTGTTAAAATCCACCACATTCTTGCTCCATCATAATCGCCTCGATCATCATAAATAACAATGGTATCACCATTATTAACCCCTTTAGTCTGTAACATCTCTTCCATCTGCTCAGGAGTAGCTCTCATCCCTCCAAACTTATGATCAGAATTTTCTTCATCACTACGATAAATCTGGACTGCTCCTGGAATATGTCCTGTATGATACTTAGTTTTACTTCTAAAATCAAAAACTACTACATTTTCTTGGTCTTTAACATCTTTTAACTTCTTAGCGCTAATTAAAGATTCAGGATGAGCATATCCTCGTTCAGAAATAGGTACATAATCTTGATTACTAGTTGCTTGTTGACTACTACTACATCCAGCTACTAACATAAGTCCTCCTAACAAAATAAAAATACCTACTGTTGCCATCAATCTCCTTTTCATTATTAATTCCCCCTTTAAGTTACTGATCTATTTTTCACAAAATAAATTACAACCCTCTTATAATTAATGATATCTTTTCTATTACTTTTTGTAATTATTATCACAAACTAATTTTTAAGGTGTGATTTGTAGTCTAACCACAAAAGACTTTAAATTAATAGTATACATCTTAGTATATCCTAACCAACTAAGCAACGGACTCCAGATAATACTAATCAAAATAGTAACTACTAATAGACTGCTAAATTGCAGGGCCAACAACTTAAAAATATCTTGATACCAATTTCATGAGCCAAAACAGCTTCAATCTCCGAGTTATTATATTTCTCCTGGAGATTATCACCTAAAATAATCTTTCTTGTCTGCCCCATTCCCATCACTGCAGCATTAGCCGAATTAACCTTCGAACTAAGATTAAACTCATAAATATCCGCTACTTCAATATCTGCCTGAGCAAAAAGATCTAGCAGCCTATCTCGCAGAGGAGATTCAGGATAAGGAGTTAATTTAAAAAAAAGGGGAAATAAGACTATTGGAAATAAAAACCCCGCCTCTAAGAGGCGGGACTAAATTCTAATCTCTGATATCACCTTGTAACTCTCTCCTAGCTTCTTCAATAAAGTAATGAGAAGTCCTTCCGGTCCAAAATTTTTCTCTTCCTTGTTCAGCTAGTTTTTGGGCACTGTGATCGAGATAATTTACCAAATCAGCAGCAGATTCTCTCTTAATTACTGGCCTATCTACTTCATCTTGATCTAAATTAGCTATTCTATACTCCCCATCTTCTCTAAATAATACATAACCAGCACCACTATTTTTTACTTGGGATAAAATATCATATTCATCATCTGCTACGGTTTCTGGCTCATCTCCTAGCTGATCCATTATATCCCTCCTAGTAGATCACATTAAGTATTATATCCAGCTGAAGTAATCTTATAAAAAAACTATTATGTTCTAAATACAAACTTCTCGCCATCATAATCAACAGTAATCTCGTCTCCAGCAGTAATTTTATCTTCTAATAACTCCATTGCTAACTCATCTTTAATATACTTTTGGATCACTCGGCGTAAAGGACGGGCACCATAAGTTGGATCATAACCTAACTCTCTAATTTCATCTCTAGCTGCAGTAGTTAATTCTATATCTAAATCCTGCCGGGCCAACTTCTCTTTTAAATAACCTAGTTGAATCTCAATAATCTGATTTAAATCCTCTTTAGATAGAGAGTGGAAGATAATCTGTTCATCAATCCGGTTAATGAATTCAGGGCGGAAGTGTTTTTTAACTTCTTCAGTAACTTTGTCTCTCTTTTCTGCTTCATCAGTGAGATCTTGAATATACTGTGAACCAATATTAGAAGTCATAATAATTACTGTATTTCTAAAATTAACTTCCTTACCTTGACTATCAGTCAGAATACCATCTTCTAAAATCTGGAGTAAAATATTAAACACATCAGCATGAGCTTTTTCAATTTCATCCAGTAAAATTACCGAATAAGGCTTCCGTCTAATCTGTTCCGTCAACTGTCCTCCTTCTTCAAAACCTACATAACCAGGCGGAGAACCAATCAATTTTGCTACAGCATGGCGTTCCATATACTCTGACATATCCAATCTAACTAAGGCATCTTGATCATCAAATAAAGCTTGAGCCAATATCTTAGCTAATTCAGTCTTGCCTACTCCAGTTGGCCCCATAAATAAGAAGGAACCTAGCGGATGATCTCTATCCTGCAGACCTGTTCTAGAACGACGGATAGCATTACTAACTGCTTCAATAGCATCTTCTTGGCCTACAACTCGCTGGGCTAACTCCTCTTCTAGATTAACTAATTTTTCTTTTTCACTCTCCATTACTTTAGTAACTGGAATATCCGTCCATGAAGCCACCACTTCAGCAATATCTTCAGCCGTGACTTTTTCTCGTAATAAATCAGGTTCTGTTGCCTTCGTCTGGGCTTCTTCCAGTTCTTTCTGTAATTGATGTAACTTACCATGCTTTAACCTAGCTGCCTGCTCATAATTTGCTTCTCGTTCTGCTGTTTCAGCTGCTAATTTTGTTTCTTCAATCTCTTCTTTTAATTGCTGAATCTCCTGCCTAGTTTCTTGTTCCTGGTGCCATTGCTCCTGTAAAGGCTTAATTTCCTTTTCTAAATCTGCTAGTTCCCTGTTTATTTCTCCTAGTCTCTCCTGAGCCGTCTTCTCTTCTTCATTCTTTAGAGCTTCTTTTTCAATCTCTAATCTGCATCGTTTTCTGGTTAACTCCTCTAGTTCTAAAGGCTGCGAATCTAATTCAATCTTTAATTTGGAGGCTGCTTCATCAACTAAATCAATTGCTTTGTCCGGTAAAAATCGCTCTGTAAGATATCTATCTGACAATTGAGCTGCACATACTAAAGCAACATCCTGGATACTTACTCCATGGTGTATTTCGTACTTATCCTTTAATCCTCGTAGGATAGAGATAGTATCTGCTACACTTGGCTCCTCTACTAGGATAGGTTGCAATCTCCGTTCCAAAGCAGCATCTGCTTCAATATATTGTTTATACTCTTCTAAAGTAGTAGCTCCTACACAATGGAGTTCTCCTCTAGCTAAAGCAGGTTTTAGTAAGTTAGCAGCATCCATAGTGCCTTCTGTTGCTCCAGCACCTACTACAGTATGCATCTCATCAATAAAGAGGATAATCTGTCCTTGAGCTTGTTTAATCTCCTTGAGTACCGATTTTAACCGATCTTCAAATTCTCCCCGGTATTTAGTCCCGGCTACTAAAGAGCCCATATCTAAAGAGATAATCTTCTTATCTTGTAAAGCCTGGGGAATATCTCCCTTAATAATCCGTTGGGCCAAGCCTTCTACAAGTGCGGTTTTACCTACTCCAGGCTCCCCAATCAAGACAGGATTATTCTTTTTCCGCCGAGATAAAACCTGCATTAATCGTCTAATCTTCTTTTGGCGACCGATAACTGGATCTAAGTTACCTTCTCTAGCTAGTTCCGTTAAATCTACAGTATAATTTTCCAAAGCTTGGTACTGACTTTCTGCATCTTGGCTAATCACTTTGTCATCTCCTCTAATTTCTTCTATTACTTCAGTAATCTTTTCTACAGTAATCCCTTTTGCTTGCAACAAATTACTAACCTTATTATCTTCAGCAGTTAAAGTTGCTAACAAAAGATGTTCTATAGAAATATACTCATCCTCTAGCTCTTGACTTTCTTTACGGGCCTGACGTAAAACCTTACCTAAAGCTTGCGAAGTATATAATTCAAAATCAGCACTATAAACTTGAGGTAGCTTAGCAATTATCTCTTCTAATTCCGTCTGCAAATCAGTGTTATCAACTCCTAGCTTTTCTAAAATAGCTTTTACAATACCTTCCTCGGCTAGCAAAGCTAATAACAGATGCGCTGGATATATCTCTTGGTGGTGTTTATCCTCGGCTAAATACTGAGCTTCCAGCAGTCCTTCCTGAGCTTTTCTAGTAAAATTATTCAGCTTCATCTTATCCTCCTTTTATATATTGTATTAAACTGAATCATTCTCATTACTTAAATTAATGTAAAAAGACGACCTATATCAGGTCGCCTATAAACTCATTAAAATTCGCTCAAATCCTAACCCAACTCCAAGCACTAAACAATCAACTGCTTTTGTGGATAGTCAGTCACCATAATTGGCTTAGCAAAATATTCTTCTGTTAAATAACGTTCATGTTCAGTCTTTAAGTCAATTCCCCACTCCACTGGATACTCAAATTCTTGCTCAGCTTCTTCTAAAATTTCAATAGCTCTGTATATGTGATCCGCCCAAAATCAGTACCAATTAATCCTTTTAAAATAACAAATGGATAGAATTCTCATCTACTATTTTTATAATTTACAGAGCACACTTGAAAAAAGCAACCCAAGTTTGGGTTGCTTTTTCTTAAACTTGACTACCCTACTCCCCTTCTACCATACCTAATATAGCTCTATAAGGGCCAGGCGTTCCTGGAGGAACAAAAGCTACTCGATCACCAGGTTTGATAACTCCTTTCCCAAAAGGATCAGCTTTACCATTTATAATAACAGATTCTATCTTTTCCATAGGCAACTCCAGCTCTTTTGCTACTTCAAGATCTGAAGTTGCACCATCTAACTTAAAATAGATTGGCAGAGACCAATCACGTTCATCAAAGAGTTTTCTAAGATCGCCAAAACCTCTTACTTCTACCGTACCCGCTGCTTTAGAAGTTAATATTTTCTCTTTCACTTTACTCACTCCTTGCCCGCTGCTAAAACCTCTCTTTCAATCAATTCTACCGTCTCATCTAATTTATTATTAAATATATTATCTACTGTTTTTTCTTGTTCAGAATTAATAATCCTCTTTAAAACTTCATCTTTAGATACAGCATATTCATCATAAAGATCTGGTCTAAAGATCTCTATTTTAGGTAAGTCACCAGTCTTAAAACCTTCTACAATCACCAAATCAAAACTAGAGTCTATATATTTATCAGCTAACTCCTTTACTGGAACTTCTTTATTAACTTCTTTAATTACTGCTACCTTTTCATGAGAAGATAAGATAACTGTTTCTGCCCCTGCTTCTCGATGCCGCCAGCTATCTTTCCCCGGCTTATCTATCTTAAACTTATGGGCATTATGTTTAATTGTACCCACTTTATAACCTTTTTTCTTTAGTCTAGGAATTAATTTAGTTATAAAAGTAGTCTTACCTGAATTAGACCAACCAACAATAGAAAGCATTGCTGTCAATTTTTAATCACCTACTCCCTAGCACAATCTTCCACTTTATCTTTTAATAACTCAACTGCATGAGGAATAACTTCTAAAACTACTTCTAAACACTCTTTTACAGCTTTAGGACTGCCCGGCAAATTGATAATTAAAGACTCCTCTTTAGTCCCTGCTACTGCTCTAGATAACATAGCTTTACGAGTCTTTTTTAAACTCTCTGCTCTAATAGTTTCTGTTATCCCCGGCACCTCTTTTTCAATCACCTCTTTAGTCGCATCAGGAGTTACATCTGTAGGAGCCAATCCTGTACCTCCAGTAGTTAGAATCAAGTTCAAACCTAATTCTGTTATCATCTCATTTAACTCACCTATAATCATCTCTTTATTATCAGGCAACACCTCATAATACTCTACTTGACCATCAATTTCTCTTACAAGCTCTTTAATTACTGGTCCACTTTCATCCTCGCGCCCTCCTGCTGCCCCACTATCACTTAAAGTTAAGATACCAACTTTAATCATCACTAATCACCTTAATTTGAACTCCACTTTGTAGTCTCCCACCCTGTAGCACTTTAGCAAAAATACCCCGCTTAGGCATAATACAGTCTCCAACTTGATGATAAATATTACAATGATCATGACACTCTTTTCCTATCTGAGTAACCTCTAATAGAATCTGGTCCCCAAGCTGTAATCTACTGCCTACTGGTAATTCATATAACTCCAACCCCTTAGTTACTATATTTTCTCCAAAAGCTCCTACTTCTAATTCTAATCCTTGTTCCCTCATCATCTCAATATCTTCTTGACTTAATAAACTAATTTGGCGGTGCCAATCTCCAGCATGAGCATCACCTTCTAGACCATAATTTTCTTTTAAATAACCCTCATTTATCTCTGATTTAGCTTCTCCTTTATTTTCACTACGACAGATAGCAATTATTTCTCCCACTAAATTTTGATCTGGTTTAAACTTAGTTTCCACTACTAGCCACCCCTTTCTTTACAAATCTAAAATAGCTATTCCTCTAATAATACTTCTAATCTATCGCCAGTTTTTAATTTGCCCCCTGCTAAGACACTAGCAAAGATACCTTCTCGGTACATAGCTAAATAATGATCTTCTACTCTTTGATCATCTTTACCAATCTGATCTATCTCTAAAATAATCTCATCTCCTAACTTTAATTTAGTCCCAATCTTTAATTTAGGTAATTCCACTCCTTCAGTTATAATATTAGCCTCAAAAGTACCTAATTCTAACTCTGGATCAGCATATTTAGTCACTGAAGCAGCAGCTAAAAGACTGACTTGATGTTTATCTTCTCGAGCATGGATATCTCCTTCCAAACCATAATCTTTTTTGATAACTACTGAATCCACTTCTTCTTTAGCTTTACCTCTTTGAGTACCAGAATAAATTCCCTTTACTATCCCAGTTAATTCATCAGCTAGATAAGTTCCACTCTTCCCACCAGTCTTTTTCAATAATTTTATCTCTCCAATCTCTATACTTTTATCCACTGCTTTACACATGTCATAAATAGTCAATCCAGCAGTTGATACAGCAGTTAAAGCCTCCATTTCCACTCCCGTCTTACCAGTTATCTTAGTAATAGCAATAATCTCTATAATTTGTTCGGAATCTATAATATTAAATTTTACATCAATTCCACTAACTAACAAGGGATGACACATTGGAATTAAATCTGGCGTTTTTTTAACTCCCATAATACCTGCTACCCTAGCTACTTCTAATACATCCCCTTTTTGCATTTCATCATCTTTAATCATTTGTAATGTTTGCGAACTAACTTTGACTTCTCCCTTAGCAATTGCTACTCGTTTCGTATCTTTTTTGTCACTAACATCAACCATTCTTGATCTCCCTTGATCATCAAAATGACTTAGTTGATCCATTTTTATCCTCCTATCTGTGACATATTTTTAGCAAAATTATTTTTATTATTTAATGAATGATCTTCTGGTTTTTTCTTAACCGCTTTAATAAATTGCTGTTGTAATTCTTGCTTGCTTCCAACTTTTCCTTTTAAATTAATCTCTTCTTCACTACATAAACAAGGTCTTAATTGACCAGTTGATGTTAATCTTAAGCGATTACAGTCACTACAAAAATGGTTACTAATAGGGCTAATGAAGCCGATTGTCCCTAAACTTTCTTCTACTTGATAATAATAAGCTGGCCCATTTCCCTTATCAAACTGAGTAGGTAATAATCTTTCTTCTTTTTTTATTAATTTCTTCAATTTACCAATTCCTAAATATCGCTTTTCCTGCTCAGTTTTCTTATCACCAGATGGCATAAACTCAATAAACCTAACATGAACAGGATACTTCCGGGTCAAATTAACAAAATCAAGCACTTCATCATCGTTAATTCCTTTCATTACTACTACATTAATCTTAACTGGATCTAATCCTACTTTTAAAGCTGTCTTTATACCTGATAAAACCTGTTGATATTTATTAAAACAAGTAATTTCTTTAAATTTATCTGCTTGTAAAGTATCCAAACTAATATTTACTCGCTCTAAACCAGCCTTTGCTAAATCTTTTCCATACTTAGGTAACAAAATACCATTAGTTGTTAAAGCTATCTCTTCAATTCCTGAGATCTCATTTAACATCTTAACTAAATCAACAACACCTTTTCTAACCAAAGGCTCTCCACCAGTTAACCTGATTTTTTTTATTCCTAACTCAGCTCCTGCATTAACTATTTTTAATATCTGCTCATAACTTAAAATTTGATTATGATCTACAAACTCTACTCCTTGGGGAGGCATACAATAATGACAACGTAAATTACATCTATCAGTTATTGAAATTCTTAAATAATCTATTAATCGACCATAATCATCAATAAATTTAGTCATTTTCTATCACCTTCCCCGTAGCTGAAATTTCATAACCTGGTAACTCGGTTACCTGCTGTTTAAATTCTTGACTGCGAATTGTTGCCAGTAACTTTTTAATTCGAGAATCTTCCCAATACTCAACTGGAATAGCCAAATCATATCTTTCGGTAACTAGCGGAATAAACTCTAAATCAAAAGCCTGAGCAGCAGCTAATACTCCTAACCCTACATCTGCTCCTTCATTAGCTATCTCACTAGCTAATGTAAGATGAGTATATTCTATTCGATCATATCCTGTAATCTGTTTAGAATCAATTCCTATTTCATTTAATTTATAATCGAGCAATACCCTAGTCCCTGAACCTCGCTGACGGTTAATAAATAATACATCATCCCGAACCAAATCACTAAGTTCAGTTATATTTTTAGGATTTCCCGCTTTAACCATTAATCCTTGTTTTCGATAAGCTAAATTAACTAATTTTACTTCTCGATTTGGAAGATACTTTTCTAAATAAGAATGATTATAATTTCCTGTTTCTGGATCTAATAAATGAGTTCCAGCTAAATGACACTCCTGACGCTTTAAAGCAGTTAGCCCGCCCAAACTACCAGTTGATTTAGTTAATACTTCAATTCCCTCTTTAGCTAACTGATTAGTAACTAAATCTAAAGTCAAATCATTGCTTCCACTAATTAATAAATTAGTTTCAGGTTTAACTTGATCAGTTAATAATTCTACTTCTACTTCTTCACCACGCTGTAAACCTTCACTAAATTCAGAAATAGTTACTAAACCATCTGCTTCTACTAAAGAACCAATTACTCCTGAAGCTCTCGGTAAAGAGGTAGCAATTACTTCCTGACCTAAACTAGTTAACTTAACCCGGACATATTCTCTCACTCCCAATTTTGAAACCAACTTAGTACCTAACTTGACAACCCTCTTTTTAGCAACAGGTGCTTCTTGACCAGCCATCTGATAAATTAAAGGCTTCACAAATAACCGAGTAGTTAAAGCTGCTGCTACTGGATAACCAGGCAAACCAATTACTGGCGTATTATCAATTACTCCTAAAATAACTGGCCCTCCTGGCTTCATACTAACACCATGGACTACTACTGTTCCTAATTCAGCTATTACCTGACTAGTATAATCTTCTTGCCCAGCTGAAGAACCAGCAGTAACTACTACTAAATCGTGCTCTTTAACTCCTTGTTTAACTTTTTCTTTAATCTGGTCATAATCATCGCTAACAATAGAATTTAAATTAGCCTCACCGTCCCACTGCTCTACTAAATTACCAACAACCTGAGAATTATATTCAGTTATTTCTCCTGCTTTTAGTGAAGTTCCTGGAGGACGAAGTTCACTTCCTGTCGGAATTACTTTTACCTCAGGTTGAGCATAAACTGTAACTTCAGTTATTCCCCCTTCTAATACTAATCCAATCTCATACGAGCCAACTTGCTTACCAACAGGTAAAATCAACTCCCCTTTAACTAAACTTTCCCCAATATTACGTACATGCTGCCAAGGAGTAGCTGAAGATTCTATTTCTACCATTTCTTCATCAAGCTGGTTAACTTCCTCAATCATAATTACAGCATTAAATTGTTCTGGTATGGGATCTCCCGTATCAACAAATTGATAATTACTTCCTTGATCTAATTTTATCGGATTAGTTTCAGAAGCACCTGCTGTTTCTTCCGCTTTAACAGCTATTCCATCCATAGCTGAAGCATGATAATGGGGAGCAGAATGGTTAGCATAAACCGGTTCAGCAATTATTCTCTGTCGGGCGGCCCTAATATCAACTGTTTCTTTTTTGGGGTCAATTTCTAACTTATCATGCCACTTAGTCAATGCTTCTTCAACTGATACATTATCTAAATAAATATTTCTGCTCACTTAAACCCCTCCTTACTAAAACAATAAAACTTCAACTTCAGTTCCTGCCTTAATACCTTCTGATCCTAAATCTACCTTAATTAATCCATCTGCTTCCACCATAGTAGTAATCAAACTTGATTTCCCTAACATTGGTTTGGCTAATAATTGCTCTGCTTCCTCATCTACTAACTTCACTCGCAAATATTCTGTTCTACCTTTATTAGAGGCTACATTTCGAGTTAATTTAGCAGTCACTTGACTTTTTAAAGGTAGTGCTTTCTTAAAACCAACTAATTTTTGAATAATGGGCTTTACTACAATCTCAAATACTACCATCGCTGAAGTAGGATGCCCTGGCAAACCAACTATTAATGTATCATCTACAAATGCTATAATTGTTGGCTTTCCTGGCTTAATTGCTACTCCATGAATAACTACTCCGGGATCACCCAATTCATTTAAAACTTCAATTGTTAGATCCTTAACCCCTACTGAACTCCCACCAGATAAAATAATCAAATCACTAGTAGCAACTTTATCCTGTAATTGCTTGTTTAACTGCTCTTTATCATCCGGAATAATCCCGCCATAGTCTACAACTGCTCCTACCTGCTTAACCAATCCTCCAATCGAATAAGAATTTATATCTCTAATTTGACCTTGAATCGGCTTCTGCCTAGGAGTAATAAGTTCATCCCCAGTAGAAAAAACCGTCACCTGAGGCTTAGTATAAACTTCAACTTCAGTAACTCCAATTCCGGCTAAAGCACCTATATCTTGAGGTCTTAACTGGTGTCCTAAAGAAAGTAAATTTTCTCCCTGACTAATATCTTCTCCTGCAACTACTATATTTTCTCCTACTCCTACTGAAGTAGTTACCTCTATCTCATTTTCATCTACAACTTCAGTATATTCAACCATTACCACTGCATCTGCTCCAGGAGGTAACATCCCACCAGTAGCAACTTCTACAGCTTGCCCGGAGTCAATTTTTTGGGTTGCTTCTTCTCCCATCCCTACTCTATCTATTACCTCTAAATAAACCGGTAAAGTTTCCGTTGCCCCAAAAGTATCTTCAGCCTTAACCGCATAACCATCCATAGTCGAACGAGAAAATGGAGGTACATTAACCTTACTAACTATCTCCTGAGCCAATACCCGATCATCAGCCTCAGTAATTTTAACTGTCTCAGTCGGTAAACTAGTTTCTAATTTATCTTCTGCTACCTGCAATGCTTCATCAATTGTCATTAAATCAAATAATTCAGCCATTTAATCCCTCCTAATACACATATACTGCTGATGCTTTAAAGGTAACATATACTTCACTACCTACTTCTAATTCCATTTCTTCTAAGGAATGATAAGTCAGATAAATAGTTAATTCTATACCGATATTAACTTTAACCTCTACTAATGATAATCGTTGTTGAATATTAGTTACCTGCGCCTGATAATTATTTCGAGCACTAGAAGGAAATTGCTTCTGAGATAAGATAATATCTTCAGGACGAATTATCAAGTTAACCTGGCCACTTCTTTTATCCGTAGTTACTACTAAGTGAAGATCATCGGTTAGCTTAACTAACTTATCAGTACCTTCTTTTAAAAGTTGGCCCTGAAAAATATTTTTACTAGCTACAAACTCAGCTACAAAATTAGATTTAGGCTGCCGAAATATTTTTTTGGGTTCGCCCTCCTGTACAATTTCCCCTTGCTTCATAATCCCAATTCTATCTGCTAAAACCAAAGCTTCATCAAAATTATGGGTAACATGTAGAGTAGTAGTTCCTAATTTAGCATGAATTTTAGCTAAATCCTGTTGCAGTTTTTCAGTTGTCCTTGGATCAAGAGCACTTAATGGTTCATCTAACAGTAAAATCTGGGGAGAAATAATTAAGGCTCGAGCTAAAGCTACTCGCTGTTTTTCCCCACCACTTAAAGTAGCAGGATCCCGATATAACAACTGATCAATTCCTAACAAAGATACAATCTCGGTTAATCTTTGTTTCTGATCAATTTTATTTCTAACTTCTAAACCAAACAAAATATTTTCTCTAACATTTAAATGAGGAAATAACATATAATTTTGATAAACCATACCAATTTTTCTTTCTTCTGGTGGTAAATTCGTTACTTTTTCTCCTCCAAACCAAATATCTCCTTTATCAGGTATCTGCAAACCGGCAATTAATTCTAAAAGTATAGATTTACCTGTCCCTGTTGGCCCTAAAATAACAAAATAGTCTTCTTCATTAATCTCTAAATTAGTATCCTTTAATTTAAAATCCCCTAAATCACAACTTATATTTTCTAATCTAATCATCTTTACTTCGCTCCTCTACTTTGTAACAATCTCAAGCAGATAAACACAACTAAGGTAGTCAGTACCATTACTATAGCAACTGGCCTAGAATACTTAAGTCCATAAGAGGTAAACCGCTCATAAATTAAAACTGGTGCAGTTCTCGGATGATAAGCTAAAATCATTACTGCACCAAACTCGGATAATCCCCGAGCCCACATCATCATTGAACCAGAAACAATATGATTTAAATTCAATGGTAAAGCTACCTTAAAAAAAACTTGAGCCGGAGTAGCTCCTAACGTTCTAGCTACTTTTTCTAGTCTAACATCAATTGCTCTAAATCCTTCTTTAACTTCATTAACTAAAAAAGGCAAACTAACAAACATCATCGCAACTACAATCCCAGCAAACTTTCCTACAAATTCTATTCCTAAAAAACCAAATAACTTACCACCAATAAATCGATTCCCAAAAACTGTAAGCAAAGCAATTCCAGCAGCAGTATGTGGAATAATAACTGGTAAATTAATTATCCCCTCAATTAATGATCGACCAGGAAAATTAACCCGAGCCAATAAATAAGCTAACGGTACTCCCAATAATAAAGTGATTACAGTAGCAGTTAAAGAAGCACGAAAAGTTAACAAAATAGATTGGTAGACTTCCTTCTCCTGTAAAGTAGATAATACCAATTCAACACTAGAACCAGTAGTTAATTTTATCAAGGGAGCTAAAATAAATAATAATAATAATAAAGATAAACTACTTAATACTAAATTAAATAGTGAACGACGCATATTCCAATCTCCTTTAAATTTAATTATTTCTGCTATATAAAAAAGAAAATAATTATAAATAGAAAATAAATATGACCTTTTAGCCATCTCTTATGGTTTTAATTTTGGTATTTCTATTTTTCTACTGTTAGATCTTTTAATTGTTCCGGCACTTTATCAATATCATTAACTTTAGCTGGAGCTATAGAAGGTTGACCATTTTCCTTCATAATCTTTTGTCCTTTTTCTCCTAATAAGAATTCCATAAAAGCATTTGCTGCTTCACGATTAGGAGCATTATTAGGAATTGTTACCCCATAAACCATAGGTAGTCCAACTTTCGTAATTGTTTCACCTGGTTTTTTACCACTAACTTCATAACTAACTGTTTTATAAAAATCTGCATATTGGTTTGTCTTTAAATTAATTTTTTCTGGTAAAGTTGTAAAAGGAAGCCCATGTTGTTCAGCTACCGAACGATAAATAAATAGATAATCTAATTCTCCTGCTTCTAAAAGTGAAATTAAGTCTGTTTCTTTTGCTCTAACATTTTCCTGTGGACAACCACTATCTAATCTTTCATATAAATTAGCTTCATCATAATGTTTTTCAGCTAACTTCCACACTAATTGGCTCCGATAACCACAAGGGTCAACATCAGGATTAGAATGACCATACTCTACATCATCTTTTAAAAGAATCTTATACCAGTTATCCTCATTAATCTTATCACCATATTTGGAATGCTTAGTATACATAATAGCCATTTCGTTAGTAACAAAATTAGCTCTCCACTTAGTAAATTCAGGCACCATTAACTCTTCAATTACTGTATAATCTGCAGAAGCAACTATATCAGCTCTTCTTCCTAAATCAGTAACCTTACGAACAGTGTCTCTACTACCGGCTGCTTCTCTTTTTACATCAACAGCTGGATATTCCTTTTCAAAAGCTTTCTCTGCTTGTTTAAAAGGAATAGATAATGAACCAGCATGGAAAATAACTACTTCTCCTGATACTTCACTAGCTTTTCCAGTTTCTTCGTCATCCCCAAAAATCCACCAAGCATTTCCAACTTGGGGCTGAACTACAAAAGCCAATGCCAACACAATTACAAGTGTAATTATTACTTTTCTTTTTCTCATAAATTTCACCATCCTTATTATTTTATAAATGTTACTATATTAAATAATGGTGTATATGTAAAAAGCCAACAAATTAGACAGAAACCAGGCATTCTGTCTAATTTGTTGGCCCTTAATTTCTGTCTTCTTTCCAAGCACGGGAGGGTTAAATACTTTTCCATTTAACCCCTAACGGCTAACTCACCTAGATATAGGCAAGGTCAGCTCGAAGACAAATAATAAATATTAAATTGTATCTTATAGCTCAATTTCATTAAAAGAATAATCCCTTAGATCAATCATTAATAACTTATTTTTTAGTGTATCTTTCTTATTTAAAACAACTTTAACTCCCTCAATAACCTGTAAAGAGGCAATAACAGAAACTGCTGGAGAAAAAACTGGAATTTCCTCATCTGATTTTTGCTCTTGTTCAAAAATTTCTTTTAATGTAAGAGTTTTACCAGGTATAATTGTTGTTATTTGACCATACCAGGAACTAACCCCACCATGAACTAAAGGAATTTTATATTCATTTGCTAATTTCTCTAATTTATACCTGCTTTTAAAATTATCTAAAGCATCAAGAATCAAATCAACATCTGAAGGAATTTCAGTTTCTTCATCAATTCTTTCTGTAATAGCTACAGTTTTTGTCTCTAACTTAAAATTATCTAGAACTTCTTTAGCTTTAACTGCTTTAAGCTCTTCTATATCTTCCTTTCCATAGAGAACTTGACGGTTCAAATTTGAAGGTTCAATTTTATCAGAATCTACTAAATAAATCTTCCCAACTCCAATTCGCTGTAGTTCTAAGGCTTGGTGAGTACCTAACCCTCCAACTCCAGCTATTAAGACAGTTATGTTAGTAATATCAGTAAGTTCCTCTTCTGTAAACATTAATCTCTGTCTTTGCAAGAAGTCCAATTTTAACCTCCTCCAACCGGAGGGAAGATTCCAATTCGGTCTCTTTCTTCCAATAATATATTTTCCTCATCTTTTCTTGTTTTTTTACCGTTAATCATGATAATTAAAGGAATATCCTTTAATCCTAAACGGTCAATTAAATTATCAAGAGTACTACCTTCTTCTATATCAATTACCGCCTCTTTTAATTCGCCCTCTATATCAATCCCTGGTATTTCTTCCACTTTGCATTTATCTTGCAAACCAGAAAATAGTTTCACTTCTACCTTCATATAATCCACCTACTTACTAATTATTTAATAATTATGAACTTCATCAAGATCTTCATCAGGAATATCAAAAGTTTCATTGTGAGGTGGCAATTCTTCTTTCTGCATAAATTTAGGTAATCGGTCATCAGCCTCAGTAAGTCCAGCTTCCTTATTGAACTCTCTTTCAACTTTAAGAATATTTTTTCCTAATTCCATATAATCATCTGAATCAAGCTCTTCACCATACTGAGCACTAATCATTTCCATTATCTTATCTAATGCTTCAGGCTCATCTAAATATGCAAATGATACGAAAGTACATAATCCAGTACTATCTACTGCAGTAGTAGCTATTTGAAGTTCACGAGATGTATCAATTTGGCCCTCATGACCAAGTGGATCGATATCTCCCCCAATACCAAGAGCATTATTTGTTACAGAATAACCAGCTGTATGGTCTGCTCCCATAGTAGTTGTTGCATAAGTAACACCTATCCCCTTGATAGCACGTGGATCATAAGCAGGCATAGACTGTTTCTTAACTGTTGGCACACGAGTAACACCAAAAGCTTCACCAGTAAATGCTGCACCATTACCAATAATTCTACCAAGACCAGTACCTTCTCTTATTTGTTCTACAAGATCAATCGCACCTTCAGTATCACCAAACTCAATGACACCTGCTTCCATAGCAACACCAATAGCACAACCTATATCGATAGTATCAATCCCAATATCATCACACAACCGATCCATTTCAGCTATAGCATCATAATCATTAATTTCACAATTAGCCCCAAAAGCCCAAATTGTTTCGTACTCAAAGCCACCAGTCTTATAATTACCTTCCTCATCATGATATACATTAGAACATCTTATAATACAACTAGAATGACAGTTGTGAGTTGTTTTACCACCACGTTCTTCAATTATTTCGGCTAATGTTTCACCACTAATCTTGTCTACATCTTCAAAACGACCCTCTGTAAAGTTTCTAGTTGGAAAAGCACCCGCTTCATTTATAACGTTAACTAAAGAAGCTGTTCCAAGTGCAGGTAATCCTTCACCACAAGTTGGATGATCTAAAATGATTTCAGCAAACCTCTTAGATGCTTCTTTAAATCTTTCTTCATCTTCTATAGAAACTCCCGTAGCACCTTCATCATCAATAATAATTGTTTTAATTCCTTTAGATCCCATTACTGCTCCAGTGCCGCCACGTCCACAATGACGAGTAGGATGACCATCAGGATCTGTTATTGCAATAGAAGCAACCTTTAATTTGTTTTCTCCACCAGGTCCAATAGAAACTACACAAGCATCATCTCCAAATTTATCTTGCATTAACTCATCTATTTCATAATTCCCTTTACCTGCTAAATCAGATGCATCTTCAATTTTAATCCCACTTTTATTTATCTTTAATTGATATAGCTTATCATCTTGAGGTTGACCTTCAAGAATAAGTGCCTTAATCCCTAATTTAGCCAGCTTTTGAGAAGCTGTTCCACCAGAATTGGATTCCTTAATACCACCAGTAAGAGGACTTTTAGTACCAACTGAAATCCGACCAGAACATGGAGCCAATGTACCAGTTAATATTCCAGGAGCCATTACTAATTTATTGTTAGGTCCTAATGCATGACAATTTGGATCAACCTCATCAGCAATGATCTGTGAAGTAATTGCTCGACCTCCTGAAACCACATATTCTTCTTTTACATCTTCAGTAGTAACTGTGCCTTTAGTCATATTAACTCTATAAATCTTTCTATCCATCACTAATACCCCCTTGATTTTATTTAATGCTCCTTTCCAATCACGGGAGGCTTTTAAATTTCTTTAAAAACCCATTGGTATTTCCCCATAGAAATTTTCCTTAGAAAGAAATACTCGGAAGTAAAAACAAACATAAATGTATAATAGAATATAGCTCTCAGTTTAAACTGAGAGCTATATTCTATTTAAATCTTAAAAATAATATTTGCTACATATCATCCTATTTTAATAAGCATCTTCAAAGAGACCAGCTACAGCCTCTGCATCTCCTTTTCTTGGGTTAGTTCCTGCATTACCATCTTCTAAAGCGTATTTGGCCATTGCTTTAAAATCTTCTTCCTTGACATCAAATTCTGAATCGCTTAGGCTAGTTGGAATACCAATGTCTTCAGAAAGTTGCTTAATAGCCTCTAGAGCTGCTTCTGCAGCTTCTCTAGTAGACAGATCCTCAGTTTGTACTCCAAAGATCTCAGCTATATCTGCAAAACGTTCTAACTTAGCACCAAGATTAAACTTCTCAACATATGGAAGTAAGATAGCATTTGCTATTCCGTGAGGCATATCATAAAAACCACCTAATTGATGAGCCATAGCATGAACATAACCTAATCCTCCATTATTAAAAGCATATCCTGCTAATACTGATGCATTAGCCATATTCTCACGTGCTTCAATATCTTCCCCATTATATACAGCGTTACGTAAGTTATCAGCTACAAGTTTCATTGATTCTAAAGCAGCAGCATCAGTTAGAGGATTAGCTCCTGTAGAAACATATGTTTCTAAAGCATGAGTTAATGCATCCATACCAGTAGCTGCAGTTAATGCAGGTGGTTTAGCTACCATTAACTCTGGATCGTTAATAGAAACATCTGGCGTATTTCTCCAGCTTACCATAACAAACTTAACATGCGGATCTTGAGAAGTATCAGTAATCACTGCATGACGAGTAACCTCACTAGCAGTTCCAGCAGTAGTATTAACACATACCATTGGAGGAGTTTCATTTTCTAATAATTCGATCCCAGCATAATCTTCATAAAGATCTCCATCATGAGTAGCAGCTACTCCAATTCCCTTACCACAATCATGAGAACTACCTCCACCTACTGTAACGATCATGTCACAGTCTCTTTCTTCATAAATTTCTAATCCTTCATAAACATTTCTATCTTTAGGATTAGCCTCTACACCGTCATAAATAGCATATCCTACTCCTGCTTCTTCAAGATAACCAAGCACTTGGTCTACTGGTCCATCTTCCATACTTTTCAAGAAACTATCAGTGACTATTAAAACTTTTTCTGCTCCTAAAATATCACATCTTTCTCCAACTACTTCTACACAGCCTGGCCCCATAAAATTCACAGTTGGCAACATATAATCATAATATTGTTGTTCCATCAGACCCCTCCTTGAGTTTTTTAATATTTTTAGGTGTTTAGGGATGAAAAGCACTTATAAAAATATATAGCCTTATATGTAATCCTAAAAAGTTAATGAATTTTTAAAAAATTTAAAATTTTATAATTTTTAAATTATATTATAATATTTATTGTAATTTAGATTATTACTGATTAGTAATATTGTACCAATTCATATTTTCTTTGTCAAGTCATTTGGCTGATTTATCCAAACATATTAATTAAAAAATAATTTATAATAGCAAATTTTTATGATTACAATTAAATTAGGCACAGATTATCAGCCCTGATAACCTGTGCCTATATCTCTAAACAGGGGGAGAAGTTTATTTAATAAATAGCATACAAAGTCACTATTGTAGCAATACTGACTAAAACTTCTCCTCCAAATCCAACAAAGAATGATTTCAATCCTATTTTTCTCATCTTAACAAAGTCAGTTCTAAACCCTACTCCAGCAAAAGATAACATAAAAATCTATTTATAGATATTTTTAATAGTTCCAATAAAAAGCCTATTAAAAGTTTAGGGAACTTTTTCCAAACAAACTTTGCTTTATTATCAACTTCACTAGCCATTCCCTTTCTAGCATAATAAATTAAGTATAGTAACACAATAACTCCCATTAAAGCATTTCTAGATAACTTAATTACAGTAGCATATTGACCAGCTTGATCAGAATAAGCAAAACCAGTTGCTAAAGTTTCAGCAGTATTATCAACAGCTAAACCTGACCAAAATCCAAAAATCTGATCAGACATCTGGACTATTTCTCCAATAATAGGATACAAAAAGACTGTCACTGCACTAAAAATCAAAATTGTTGCAATTGCTAAGCCAGATTCTTCTTCATCTGCATCAACAGCCCCTGTAGCACCAATAATAACTGAAACACCACAAATACCTGTCCCCATAGCCAGTAAACTTCCTAATTTATCACTAACTCCAAACTGGTTAGCTAAAAATTCAATTAAAACTAAAGAAAACGCTATCTCTAAAACAACTAGTACTATTTCTATACCACCTATTTTTAATACATTCTGTAACACAAGTCTAGCCCCTAATACAACAATTCCTAACTTTAACCATAATCATAGGTATCAATCCCTGGAATCTTTTCAAAAATCGTCCCTAAAATTGACTTATTTTCCACTTCAATTATTGACTCGTCTGTTTCTTTTTCAGTTGACATATTAGCCCTCCTTTTACCAAGATATATTTGCTATCAAACCTAACTTAACTAATAAACCTAAAGACAAGGCTAAAATTACTGCTATCCAATCTGTACTAACACCTATTTCCTCAAACTTCACAGTTCCCAGCCCTCTCTAAATATTTACTCACTCTCACCTTCAGCTGTAACATGAATATTAGCTCTATACTCAGTTTCGTCCCAATAAATATGGTCAGCTACTTCAGCTTCTGGATTTAACTCAACTCCATCTAAAATCTTTTCTTTAAACTGATAAAAGCCAGCCATATCAATTAAATGTCCGCCATGCAGATAAATTGGTTTATAATTAAGTACTTCAGCTGAGAAATCTTCCCAATTATCAATAATACCAAGTACCACATCTTCTGTCACCCAGTCTAAGAACATTTTACCCATTCGAGGATACTGCTTACCAGCTCGACCACCAATTGTTACTCGATAAAAATCTTTTGGGTTTCTCTCCCAAGCACCAGTTGGGCAAGCAACAACACATTCACCACAACCAACACAACAACATTCATCTTTAACAATTTTTCCTTGTTCCTTCTCTAAAACTGCTGTTGCATGATCTTCACAAGCTTCAACACACTTTCCACAGCCGATACAACGATCGTAATTATATTCTGCTTTAACAAGACCAATAATCCCAAAATCATTAAAGTGACCCTTAGCACAATCGTTAGGACAACCAGCTACACCAATTTTAATATGGTAGGGACTCGGATAAATCTTGCGTTCCAATTTTCTAGCTAGCTCAGTCGTATCTACATTCGCTTTAACACAGTGGCGATTTCCTATACAAGCCATAATATTACGAGCACCTAGATTCGGGAAACCACTGTCATCAACTTCCATATCTACACCACAGGTCTCTACTTCTACCCCCTCAATATAATTTTTTAAGTATTCATTAACTTCATCTATATTTTCATACTTAATTCCAGGAATAGAAAAAGTCTGTCGGGTTCCAATATGAAAATCTCCATTACCCCAAGTTTGAGCTATATGCTGTACATCAGATAAATATTGAGCATCAACCACAGCCCCAGGAACTCGTAGTTGTAACATACATTCTCCATCTACTTTAGATTGGCGAAAACAATTAGATGTTAACTCTCCTACATTAATATCTTGCTTCATAACTTCCCCCTCCTAATCTATTAAATCTTTTGCTGTAGTATAGTTAAATACTGGACCATCCACACAAACATAAGTATCCCCTATCTTACAATGACCACATTTACCTACACCACAGGACATATTTCTTTCCAGGGATAACCAAATTTTCTCCTCAGAAACTCCCTGTTCTAAACATTCTGCAGCAGCAGCATCCATCATCACTTGCGGGCCAACAATAACTACCTGATAATCATCTAAACTAGCAAATGGCACCTGCTCAATATACTCAGTTACAAAACCAGTTTCAAATCCTGCAGCCTCTTCTTCATCTAAAGAATAAATTGTATTATCAAATTTTTCCTCATATTTCTCTAAATCAGCACTATATAAAATACATTCTGTATTTTTAAATCCAGTTAAGAAGTGGACCGAATTCAATTGTTCATAATTATCATAAGCATGCTGTAGTAAACTCTTAACAGCACACACACCAGTTCCGCCAGCTATTATAACTAAATCTTGATCTGCAAACTCATCTACCGGAAATGAATTTCCATATGGTCCCCGAATAAATAAATTATCATCAGTCTGCAAGCCAAAAACTTCCCCAGTAACTTTACCAACCTTTCTAATAGTAAACTCTAGCCAATCATCTCCAATTCCACTGACAGAAATAGGAGCTTCTCCAACTTTAGGTAACGAAATTTGAAAAAACTGACCAGGCTGAGCTGTCATATCTGTTGCAACTCTAAATTTATACTCCATATTAGTTTCCTGCTCAATATCTAATATTGGACAAGGTTTAGGTTTTAACTCATTTTCAGCTATACATTTACACTCATCACACATTTCATTTAACCCCCTTAAGCCTCATTATTAAGTTTATCTACTTTAGCACTTAGCCAGTTAATCATTGTTGAGAAAGAAATAAGTTCATTACATCTGTCAGTACAACGGCCACAACCAACACACATATGTCCGTCACCAAATCTAGCTTGATAATCATAAATCTTATGCAAGACCCTAAATCTCATTCTTTGGCCCGGAGTATCTCTCAAACTATGACCACCAGCCATCTCTGTAAAGTCTTCATGTAAACAACTAGCCCAGACTCTTCTTCTTTCTCCAGCTTTTCCATTTTCAGTATAACTAACATCTGAAGTAGTAAAACAACTACAAGTTATGCAAGCTGAAGTACAAGCACCACAACTTTCACATCGTTCATCATATTCAGCCCACATATCTAAATTATGAACTTCTGGTAAGATTTCTTGATTAATATCTGGAATATCTACTGTAGTTTGATTAGAGGTAGGAAATTGAGGAGTAAATTCAATTTCTTCTTGGGGAGAAAATAATTCTTCAAACTCATCATCTTTAACTTCAACTGCCAACTGATCTTTATTAGATCTAATAGCTAAACTATAATTATCTGTTTGATTAGCATCCATCGAAACACAAAAACAGCTATCCCAATCTTCTCTACATTCCATCATTACAAACTTTACTTTCTCTCTCAGGCGCTTATAATACTTATCTTCAACCTCCCCATTCTCCAAGAAAATAGTATCTAATCTTTCAATCCCATTAATATCACATGGGCGAGCAAAAACTAAAATATCCTTATCATACACCTCAGTTTCTTTATACTCATACTCTGTAAAGTGCAATAATCTTTGGGTAATTGGATGAATTATTTCTTTAGGTGAAACATCAGACTTTTCAGTAAAAACTACATCTTCAATTGAATCAATCTCCGCATAGCGGACCACATCAGTATCAGAATACCGACCTTGCCCTGCAAAGAGTACTGGAGCATATACTTTGTACTCTCTTTGTAGTTCTGTTAAGATATCATCCATCTTTTCCTTTGCTACGGAGTAACTCATATTCTCCCTCCTTAAAAACTAAAATTATTTTGGTTTGTAATTTGTTCTCTTTCTAGTTCGATTTTACTATTTAATTACTGCTATGTAAAATAATAATTATTTATAAGTCATATAAGCTATAGGTTATGCATGATATATTATCTATTAGAATAAAATTATAAATTGTCTTCTATAATTTTAGCTACCTAATAATTAATAAAGTAATATTTTCCTATAAAATTAAATATTATTTATTAAGCATTACTTAACAGAGGAGGGACATTAATGAATAAAAAGTTAATAAATCTCAAAGCCTTGCTTGCAATCTTATTTACTATAGCATTAATTGTTTTTTCTGAACCAGCTTTTAAATCAGCCTTAGATGGTTTACAAACCTGGTGGGAGATAGTTTTTCCTGCTTTATTACCTTTTTTTATTATAGCAGAAATTTTAATGGGCTTAGGAGTAGTTCACTTTATGGGGGCTTTGCTAGAACCATTAATGCGGCCGTTATTTAGGATTCCTGGCGTAGGAGCTTTTGCTGTAGCTATTGGCCTTGCCTCTGGTTATCCTATTGGAGCTAAAATCACCGGACAACTGCGGCGGGAAGGTTTATGTACCCAAGCAGAAGGGGAAAGATTAGTTTCCTTTGCTAATACTGCTGATCCACTCTTTATGATCGGAGCAGTAGCAGTAGGAATGTTCTCCGAACCAGAGTTAGGAGTCACACTTGCTTTAGCTCATTATGCCTCCTGTTTAATAGTAGGATTTGTACTCCGGTTTTATAAACCTAATGCTAGTGCAACAAATAATACTTCTCGTAATCAAAATATTATAGTTTATGCTTTTAATGAATTATATAATGCTCGAGAAGAAGATGGCAGACCTGTAGGTCAACTAATTGGTGATTCAATTAAAGAATCAGTTAACACTCTACTTTTAATTGGTGGATTTATTATCTTCTTTTCTGTAGTTACTAAAGTTCTTTATCTAATTGGCTTTAACAAATTGATTGCTGGACTATTTAATTTAATCTTAAAACCGCTTGGTTTTGAGCAAGCTCTTATTTCACCAATTGTTAGTGGTATCTTTGAAATTACTAATGGATCTCATCTAGCTAGTCAAGCAGCTGCTCCGCTAGCCCAACAACTAATTATTACTAGTGCTATTATTGCCTGGAGTGGACTATCAGTTCACGCTCAAGTAGTTGCTATGGTCAAAGGAACCGATATTAAACTTAAACCATACTTCTTTGCTCGAATCCTCCATGCTCTATTAGCTGGTTTAATAACTTACTTATTATTTGATCCTTTAACTAATATTTCTTCTCAATTAACTAAACCAGTAGTTAATAGTCAACTTAGTGGCTTTACTATTGGATACTGGAATTATCTCTCTCAGATATCACTAGGATTAATCTTATTTTTAGGTTTCTTTACTTGTCTATCCTTGCTAATCTACTTAATCAAACAACTTAAAGTTATTTCTTTTCACCATTTTAAATAAAGCAAAACCAGCCTCACGGCTGGTTTCTTATTAAACTATCTGAATCAGGGTGTGAGTTTTAGAGTTCCATCATACTCAAGCCCATATCCATCATTTGTAATAGATATAATTCACGAACTGCATGATACATTTTATCATGCAAAGCATTAAAGAAGATATCACGCAAATAATGATTATTCGTCATCAAGTAATAGCTTTTATAATCTTTATATTGAGCAGTATCTTCCCAAATACTTTTAGCTATTGCACTTTCGTATTCATCCTCAGGAATATCAATATCATAGTTTTGTTCAGCAGTATAAGTTTCCCCAGTTAATCGTTCATAAGCCTGCCGAAATTGATAGGCATGCCCTCGCTCATCCTTAGCAAATTCTTCAAATAGATTCTCAGCCAATCTATCTGGGGCTATAGCTGCTAAAGCTCTATAATAGGCTGCATCCCTCAGAGCTGATTCGATAGCTAAATACAATTGTTTTAATAAATGATTAATATCATCTCCAGCTAGTTGTTGGTTCCATTCTTTTCCCATTCTAGCTAACTCTCTATTGATTTCTACAGTAGCCCGTCGGGTAAAATTATTCATTTAATCCCTCCTTTCTTGTTAAGCATTATATTCCAAAAAAAGAAAATAGTGCAGAAAGATCAAAAAAAATAAAAGGAGGATCAGCAATTAAACTGCCGATCCTCCTTTCTATTACAAATTAATACTTAATACCACCCATATCACCACTCATAAGTAATAAAAACAATACCAACAAGATCAATAATGTGCTATCACCTTGGTAATCTCCCATCTGTATCCCTCCTTTTTAAATATCACTATATAATATAACTGAGGGATAAAAATGTGTCAGGAAATTTATGTAATTAACAACTAATTACTTAGTTTCCTCCTTGAAATCTGCATAAGCAGTTATTGCTTCCTCTATAACCTGCTTTCTTTCTGGTCGTTTAAGAAATTCAGTGTGAATTTTAGCAAAAGCTTCTCTAAACTCTTGACTCTCCTGTAAAAAATGAGTAGCAATCTCAGTCATCAATAATAACATTTTAATAGTTTCTTCGTATTCTTCTGGATCAGATTCCTTGACTTCTTCTAATTCTTTATTAACCATCCCAATAGATAATTCAGTCAATTTATCAGGTAAAAACATTATCCCCCTCCCTGAATTATAATTATATTTATTATTTTTTTCTAGTCTATTACTATTTATACAACTGCTTGTCCTAATAAGTTGTAAATTTAAAATTAAAAAAATAACCCGGGCCAACCCCGGGCAATACTACAGATCAAAATCCCAGACTAATGGCTCAGAATCTTGCTCTTTCTCCTGCTCCTGCTGTCCTTCTTCTTGCTGTTCAACCCCATTATCTAACTCTTCCTCTGAAATTTCAATCTCCTTACTATTCTCTTCTTCTCTATTTTCTTCTTCCGTTGAAGGCTCTTGTGTATTATTCTGCGATGGATCCTCTTGTTCTCCTTGGTTATTCACTTCAGCTTCTGAAGTAGCAGCTTCCTCTTCTTCTTTAGCTGCTGTCTCTTCTTCTTGCTCTGGTTCTGAATCAGTAGGTTCTTGTTGTAACTCTAAAAACCGTTGCCCAGAATCAGTTAAATAAAATACTTTTCTGCGGTCTTGAATAGTATGATCCAGTAACAGATTATCCTCTAACTCAGCAATAATATCTTTCACAGCTGCTCGATTCATTTCTGTCGCCTGTTCAAAGCCCATTCCAGTCAGTCCTTTATCCTCTAAAATTATAGCTAACTGACCTAATACCTGTTGAGCTTGCTGAGATAAGTTATTCCCTAATTTAGTAATACACTCATCACATAACTTCATCTTAACCCCTCCTTCTTTCTCTATATCATATATATTTTAACTGACGCTAAAATATGTTAGAGGGCTCGGATAATAATAAACTAAAAGAGCAGGAGCCAAAGCCCCTACTCTTCTTGCTGAGCCATATTCTCTTCTGCCTTCTTGATTGCTTGTCTTACCAATGACCCAGCTTCTCTAGTGGTTATATCCCCCCAATCACCATTTTTCACCTTATGGTCAAAACCTAGTTCCTCGGCTAGTTCATACTTGGTTTCATCGGACATGATACGTCCCATTGGGGAACCACCTCCATTACATAGAATGAACAATAAGAGATTTTTTATACTGAATTTATTATTTTTTAGCTGGCAAATCATTACTAATTAAATTAATAGAATATAATGCTTCACTTTTTAATAAAAAGTTAGCAATAAAAATTCAACAGCTATTTCAGAAAAGCTACAAAGTAGCTTTTTTTCCGAGTAACTTCTGTTAAACTACAAAAGTTACCAAAAGATTTCAAGAATAGAACAATCAATGCTCTCTACGGTTAAAAAGTTACTAGAGATATTAAAAAGTATTAGTTTATACATTACTCGCTTATTTTAATCGTAGGCCGCACCCCAGGAGTATTTCCTCATTTTATTCGGGGCACTGATTGTTCTAAATAAATCGAATTTAAAACAATTTTTCTCAATTACTAGGTAAAAGTTTCACAACGATATTTGAATTTTTTAGTAACGAATCTTAGCGAGCTAGAGTAAAAATAAGGCTTGGATTACCTAATTTGCAAAACATTAAATTAGATTAGCCTTATTTTTAAGCAGTGAGCTTTAGATGAGTTTGAAAAAATTCAGGAAGTGAGAAAACTCTTGCCTAGTAAACTATAAAATAAAAAAGCAGAGGATTTATCCCTCTGCTTAATTATAACAATTATTCTACTGTAATCTCTTTAGCTGCTTCCCATTGTCCATGCTGATTACAAAATTCATAAGCTCTTAAAGTACAAGATTCTTCTAACGTAATCGTTACTGTCACCTCTGGTCTGACTTCCGGAGTAAAGTTAGTTCTAGCTAACTGATAATAATTAGCAAATAATTCTACATACTGAATATAATGACCATCTTCAGCAGGATGATCAACCTCACCCATCTTAAGCGTTACTTCAAAAGGTTCACCTTGCTTAACTGTATCAGGAGCATCAATCACTGGTACATGTTTCTTTTCTAAAGTCGTTTCTGGATTCTCAGCACTCTGTAAATCATAATAAGACATATTTAGTCCTCCTTAAATTATTTGAATTCTTTAAAATCTTCTTTACCAGCACCACAAATAGGACATTGATCTGGAGCATTATCTTTTACTGTGTGACCACACTCTTCACAAACACTTACATATTCTAAATCATAATCTTCGCCTGCTTCTACAGCTTCTTTAGCTGCACTATATAATTTAGAGTGAATTTTCTCTGCTTCTAAAGCATAATAAAAAGATCTTACAGCATCACTCTCATCCTGGTCACTAGCTACAAGGTGATATGTAGGATACATCTGTTCAATCTCAAAATTCTCTCCAGCAATAGCTCCTTTTAAATTTTCAGCAGTTGGTCCTAGACCAAAACCTGCTCCTGAAGCTACTAAAAAATCACCTTCTAGATTACCATGAGCTTTAAAATGATTACCAGCATGAACTTCCTCAGCATAGGCAATTGCTCTAAATAATAAAGCTACATTAGGATAGCCATCTTGTTCAGCTTTATCCCCCCATACTTTATATCTTTGATATGCTTGACTTTCGCCACCAAAAGCTGATCTCAAATTTTCAGCTGTAATTTCATTCTCTACCATTCCTATCCCCTCCTTATCAATACCAATAACTATTACTATTAATAGTATACAATTATCTAGCTACTTTGTCAACATTTTCAGAAAAATAAACCTTATGATTTAAAAATATAATTTTATATAGTATAACTATGTGTAAAACTATTAATAATTATTAATAGAAAGGTGGGAGATAAGATAATGAGTATTGATTCTGAAGCACTTAATTTAGCTATTGAACTAGAAGAAAAAGGACATAATTACTATACAAAACACTATAAGGAGACCCAGAATCCTCTATCACGCCAAGTACTTAAAAGCTTAGCTGACCAAGAATTAGATCACATTAAGACTTTCAAACAAATCGCCGAGGGAAAAAATATTTCTACTGCTCAGCAGAATCCGGCAGATGATATTGAACAAGACGTTAAAGATGTATTTGCTGACTTTTCCGATCAGGAAAAAGAAGATTGGGCAGAAGTGGATACTGAAGTCTATGAACACGCTATGGAGTTAGAAAACAAAATCTATAAACACTACGAAAAATTAGCTCAACAAACAGATGATCCGCAAGAAAAAGAATTCTTAGAAGCAGTCATGGAAGAAGAAATGAAACATTATGAATCACTACAGAATGTTCTCTACTATTTAACTGATAATGTTAATTGGTTAGCCGAAGAAGAAGGTAAAGTTTGGAATTGGATGACTTTATAAGCTAAAATCATAACCTAAACAAGTAGAAGGGGTTTCTAAACCCCTTCTACTTTCTATTAATCATCTCTATACTGTTTAGGCGGCCGTTTGGCCCGTGGTTTATCTACTATTTCTTTCATAATAATTCCTTGGACTAACTCCTCTTTACCTAAATTGGCTAACGGATGAGTCCTCTTTGTCTTCTGGCTTTGTTTTTGCGACTTACTTCGCTGTTTTCGTTTAGTTTCCTGTTTTGACTTAGTTTGCTTGGCAGTTTCTTTTCTGATCTGATCTAATTCTTTTGTAGATTGTTGCCTACTAACTTCTGATTCTTGGTTTACTTGGTAGTCATCTTCTAATTCTAACGACTCAGCTGCTTTTTTTAAAAACTTAACCAATCCTATTATAAAAATAAACAAAAAGGGAACTAAATCAAATAAACTATCCATAGTTACCAACTCCTATTCCGGCTCTTCTTGCTCAGCTAAATTATCTCTTTCCTGAGCATCATCAGCTCCAAATTGAGAGATCTTATCCCGCATATCAGTATCAGCTTTGATATTCTTCATATTGATATAATCCATAACTCCCATATTACCAGATTTTAAAGCTTCTGCCATTGCTCTAGGAACTTCTGCTTCAGCTTCTACTACTTTAGCTTGATTTTCTTGTACTTTAGCCTTCATCTCTTGCTCTTCAGCTACAGCCATAGCTCTTCTTTCTTCAGCTTCAGCCTGAGCAATTTCTTTATCAGCTTCAGCTTGGTCAGCCTGTAATTCAGCCCCAATATTATCTCCTACATTTACATCAGCAATATCGATTGATAAAATCTCAAAAGCAGTTCCTGAATCAAGTCCTTTCTCCAATACAGTCTCGGAAATTGAATCAGGATTCTCTAATACTTTAGTATGCTGTTCAGCAGAACCAACAGTGGTTACAATTCCTTCTCCTACTCTAGCTAAGATAGTTTCTTCCCCAGCTCCTCCTACTAACTGCTCGATATTAGCTCGGACTGTTACCCTAGCGGTAGCCTTAACCTGAATTCCATCCATAGCTACAGCAGCTACTTCTGGAGTCTGGATCACCTTAGGATTAACACTCATCTGGACTGCTTCTAAAACATCTCTACCAGCTAAATCAATAGCAGCAGCCCGCTCAAAAGTTAAATCAATCTCAGCTCTTTCAGCAGCCACTAAGGCATCAACTACATTATCAACATTACCACCAGCTAAATAATGTGCTTCTAATTTATCACTAGCTAACTTCAAACCTGCCTTATGGGTCTTAATCATAGGGCCAATAATTGCTGAAGGCACTACCCTCCTTAATCTCATTCCAATTAAATTAAAGAAACTAATCCTAACTCCAGCTGCTAAAGCAGAAATCCAGAGTCCTAATGGAATAAAATGAAAAAACAATAAGAAAAATAAAAAGACTCCACCAATAATCAATAATGATATAGGTGTCATATTAATCCTCCTTTGATTTTTGTCTAACTACTATTCGATTCCCAGTTACTTCAATGATCTCCACTACTGCACCAGAGGAAATAAAATCTCCTTCACTAACTACATGTAGTCTCTCCTCTGCTACCTTGATAGTTCCCGCTGGACGTAAAGTATTGATCACTCGTCCTGTCTGCCCTACTAACTCTTCGGCCTGGTCTTTATGAGATACATAACCAGCTTCAGTAGTCTGATCTTCTCTTAATGATATCTTCTGCCAGAAAACACTAGTTCCTAGCTTCTGAACCACCAACCAGATTCCTACCACCGATAAAACTGCAGTAGCTGCTAAAACAGTTAAAGCAGTCTCAGCTGAGGGAAAGACAAAATATAAACTACTCACAATAGCCACTGTTCCCCCCAAGCCAGTAATTCCTAAACCAGGAACTACTAAAACCTCTAATAAAACTAGAATAACTCCTACTATAAATAAAATCAATAATCCCCAACTTGCTGCTCCATTAATTAAATAACTACTAAAAAAGAGACCTAAGCTCAATAAGCCCACTGTACCGCCCACTCCCCAACCAGGCACCAAAGCCTCAACAGCTAAAGCAATAAATCCTACAGTTAATAACAGAGTACTTACAGCAGGATTAGTAACCTTTCTAGCTAATTTCTGGGTCCTAGTCAACTCTTCTTCTCTTACTTGCGCCTGGTCTAGGTTCTGCTGGGCTAATAACTGATTAAAATCGGCTACCTCATAATCAGCTAGTTCCTTTTCTACAGCTTCGTGAGCAGTCAAGGTTAATAATTTACCGGCTGGGCTGACATCTGGAATCTCCAATTGCTTATCAACCATTGCTGCTGCTAATTCAGGATTTCTATCTCTTCTCTCAGCAGTAGCCTGAAATTCCTTGCGCAGAGCTGAAATATATTTTTCCTCCTGGGGTCTTGTCTCAGCAGCACCAATACTACTACCAGGAGTCATCACTAATTCTTCTCCTGCTAAAGCAATTAAAGCACCTGCTGACCAGGCTCTACCAGAGACATAAGTAGTTGTTGGAAGGTTAGCGGCTAATATCTGATCTCTAATCTTAATTGCAGAATCAACTAAACCACCATAAGTATCAATTTCAAATATTATTGCTTCTGCTTGAGCCTTTTGAGCTGCTGTAATTCCCTGCTGGACTAAATTAACTAACCCGGGATCAATAGTTCCTTTAATCGGTATTTTATATACAACCTGATCTGCTTTAACTGGGAGACTAAAACTACCAATCAAAACAGTCAACACTATCAAAACAACTACCAAACCTTTAAACTTATAATCCACTCTTATTAACACCTCCTTTCTATGTCTAAACTTAACCGCTTTCTTATTTAGTAAAATAGTCAATTAATAATTCCTTACTATAGTTAGTATTGCCTTTCATTATAACATACTCTATAATGAAGGAACAAATTAAAAAATAACACTAGTAATTACAATGCATTAAAAACTGGATTTCACAAATAATAATCATAATCCTTAACTTAGAAAGGAGCCTAAATATGCTACAAGAAAAATTGCTACAGCAAGTAGCCCAGCACTGTTCCGAATACGAACCAATTGCTATTGCCCAAGGATTTGGCATTTCTTGGCTTAACAATCCAGAATCATTGGACCAAGAGGCCTGTGATTTATGTATCAACTGGCAAGATGGCACTTGCGATATCTTCCACAAACATAAAGTGAAATACTAAATTCATCTATTATAACGACAAGTTAAATCCTGTAAAGCAGTTGCTAAATTACTAGTTAACTGGTCTGCTTGATATCTCCACTGCCAGTTACCGGTAGCTGCTCCGGGAGTATTTAATCGAGCATAACTACCTAAGGATAATATATCCTGGAGAGGAGCTATAGCTACTTGAGCTGGAGAAGCCCAAGCTAACTGAAGTAGCTGCCAAGTTGGTTGCTCATAATCAGAATCTGTTACAAAATCCGTAGTATATTTATGAAGCATCTTTTTTTCTTCTTTACTAGCCTCTTCGTGGTACCAACCAGCAGTAGTGTTATTATCATGAGTCCCGGTATAAACAACAGCTTTTTTAGAATAATTATGGGGTAAATAGTCATGATCTTCTCCTCCATGAAAAGCAAACTGTAATATCTTCATTCCAGGCAATCCTAAGGAATCTCTTAACTGTTTTGTTTCCAGGCCAATTTTTCCTAAATCTTCACTGATAAAGGGCAGCTCTCCTAACTCTTCTTCTACTGTCTGAAAAAAATCCTCCCTTGGTCCTGATTCCCAGTGGCCTTGTCGGGCAGTATCTGCCTCGCTGGGTACAGCCCAATAATTAACAAAACCTTTAAAGTGGTCAAGACGCATAATATCCATTAACTCCAGTTTAGTCTTTAATCTAGCCACCCACCAACTATAGTTATCCTCCTGTAACTTATCCCAATCATAAAGAGGATTGCCCCATAATTGTCCTTCCTCACTAAAATAATCAGGCGGAACTCCTGCTACTTTGGTAGGCTCTTTTTTCTCTGTCAGACAGAAAAATTCTGGATTGGCCCAGACATCAGCACTATCAAGAGCTACAAAGAGAGGTAAGTCACCAATGATCTGAATTCCTTTCTGATTAGCATACTCCTTGAGGGCAGTCCATTGTTCAAAGAAGATATACTGCAGAAATTTCCTAAATTCAATCTCCTCTTGTAACTCAGCCCGATACTTAGCTAAAGCTTCTGGTTGTCTAAACTTAATCTCAGGATCCCAATCACTCCAAGGTTGACCATTGAAGTAAGACTTTACAGCCTTAAATAAAGCATAATCCTCCAACCAACCTTTATGTTGGTGGCAAAATGTAGCCCACTTCTGTTTTTGTTGCCCAGTAGCTGATTTTTTAAATTCATAAAAGGCCTGCTTTAATAAAGGTATCTTAAATTCTATTATTTTCCCATATTCTATTCTATCCTTGGCAAACTCCCCTTCTTGTTCTAAATCAACAGTAGCTAGTAAACCTCTTTGTTGTAACTTATCTAAACTAATTAAATAAGGATTACCAGCAAAAGCAGATAATAACTGATAAGGTGAATCCCCATAGCCAGTTGGCCCTAAAGGACAAATCTGCCATAAATTCTGTTCTGCTGCTGCTAAAAAATCTACAAATCGATAAGCTTCACTACCTAAATCACCTATTCCGTGATCACTTGGTAGAGAAATAGGATGTAAAAGTAGACCACTAGATCTAGCAAACTTCACTACAATCCCCCCTCTAACCATTTATTACATTACTTTACCCCACTACTCTATTAATTAAACATACTAAATAAAAGCCCTTTATTGAAACAAAAATTACCACTAATATAAATAAATATAAAAAATAAAAGAAATTTTCTTGCATATTTCCAAACCTTTTTAGAAAACTATTTAAATGTAACTACTTTGAAGGAGGAATTTAAATGCAAAAAATAGAACCAATCAAAGAGGATATGCAACAGATTAATGAAAATATGAATAACTTTTCGGGGACTTTTAACTTAGATAAATCCGGATTTGATTCCTCAATGCCGGGACACACAACTGATCATAACATGATACTACGCCAAGAACCTAGAACTACCAAAAAAGAAGGAGCAGGAATTGAACTGACTAATGAAGCTAGATTAGAAATGGGCCAAATGTTAGATGATCACCAATCTGCTTTAACTGTTGCTCTTCATCAGTATAATAAACATCATTGGTTAACTGAAGGAGCAGAATCCTTTTTAAGCCTGCATCATCTACTTGAAGAACATCGCGATAAAACCCAAGAACACATAGATATGATTGGAGAACGAGTAGCTAGATTAGGTTGTGTTCCTACTGCTCATCCTACTACTCAACACAAACTCTCTTATCTCAAACATGAAGTAGAAGGACGTTATACAATGAGAGATTTTATTCGTAATGATCTAGAACATGAATTAAAATTACAAAATATGTTACGGAAAACAATTAAAAGAGCCCATGAATTAGATGACTATGGTACTACTGAAGTATTAAAAGAGGTTCTTGTAGCTAGAGAAGATTTTGGGTATCATCTATATAGCGTTTTAGAAGATGATACACTAGTTAGAGGGATGAATCATTTACTAGATCAGCAATCTGATATAGTAGATAACCCTGAACAAAGGTTACAATAAACTATAAAGCCCCAGCAAATTTGCTGGGGCTTTTTTAGCTAACAAACCAAACCATTTAAAGGAGTAATATCTAAAGTTGACCCGGAAACTAAAACCAAAACTACTACCACAATTCCTAACTGCCACTTTAACTTCTTAATTATTAATTACTACGCAATGCTCCAGTTGGATTTAACTTAGCAGCCCGGCGAGCCGGAATGATAGAAGTAACTGCTACTATTAGTGTCCCTAACAGAAAGGCAAATACTAAATTAGTCAGATTAAACTCAGGATAAATAACTGGTCTCATGATTATCTCAGCTTCCACATCCGCCATAGCCGCTGAATAATCAATTCCTACTCTAGATAATATCTTTGTAATGATCCCTCCTGATACTACTCCTAAAAAACTACCAACTATTCCTAATAACGTTCCCTCTATAATAAAAAGATAGAGTATCTCCCGACTTTTGAAACCTAAAGCACTCATCATCCCAATCTCTTTTATTCTTTCCTGCACAATCATTACCATGGTACTAACCACAATTACACAAGCCAATAAAATCACAACTACATAGACTAAATTATAAATATTTTCAGCTATTTGGAGATACTGAATAATACTATTACCACTATTCCAAGGAATTAGCTTATAGATCTCTTGTTGATCATTCGCAGTCATAACTTGCTTTATGCGAGGCAGAATTCGATCTAACTCTCGGTAGTTGCGTGTCTCTAATAAAATTTCAGTAGCCTGATCAGGCAGGGCCAACATCCTCTGGGCTTGCTCTAGTGATAAGTAGAAACTTTGTTCATCAAGTAATTTAAAACCACTTTCTATAACACCTACAACCTGTAGAGTGCTTCCTTTAAAAGAACCCCAGGAAGTAGTATACACTATAGTGATTTTATCCCCCACGTTAGCATTTAGTTTATCTAGTAACTGAGTTCCTACTAATATTTCTTTAGCTCCTGATTTTATCATCCGCCCTTCTGTTATATAATCAGCAACTTCTGTAAACTCAACCTCTTTTTGCGGATTAACTCCCCAACCCATCATTGTTACTAGCTCATCCTCAATACTCACAGCTGCCCCAAACTTAAGCCGAGGGATTGTTTCAGTAACTCCTTTAACTTGCTGTAATTTAGCCTGCATATCATCTATCCCTGATTCATTAAAACCATTAACTGGATGATTTAAAGAAAGTAACCTTTCTTTTTGTTCATAGTCTTGATTAATTACTTTCACATGACCAGTATTATATTGAATATGCAATTGAAACATAGAATCAACCATTCCTCCAATTAAACCTCTCAGAACAACTACTATCATTACTGCAAAAGCAATAGCAATAATAGAAATAGTAGTCCGTAATCGATTGCGAAATAAATTTTTGCTTGCTAACCCCCATAGATAACTCATTTTAGCACCTCCTTAACGACTATAAATGGCCTCTATAGGATCTTTGCTAGCTGCCCAATAAGCTGGTGGTATGCTGGCTAAAGTAGATAGGAAAACACCGGCAAGAAAGATGAAAATAAAATGTGTTGGAGCCCAGACACCATATAGTTGGCCCCAGATAGGCATTCCAAAGTTATGATTGGCGATTAAAGCTGATAAATCTAGACCATACTCAACTAAATAATAAACACCACCACTACTCAATAATAAACCAATTAGACCTCCAATAATACCTATTCCTGCTGCCTCGATCATAAAAGTCAGTATAATTTCTTTCTTTTTAAATCCTAGTGCTTTCAACATCCCAATCTCTTTTGTTCTTTCTAAAGCAGATAAAATAACTGTATTAACAATTCCAATTGCAGCAATCATTAAAATTAGCCCCATCATAATAGCTGTTTCTATATTCTGAGCTTGACTCATAGCAATCACTGACTGGGCCAACTTCCGCCAGGAATAGACTCTTAAGTTATCATTTTTCGTACTCAGCTCTGCTTGTAATTCTTGTTGGACAGCTGGAAGTTGATTAATATCCTTTAATCTGATTACCACTTGACTAACTTTACCCTTAGCTCCTAAAGCCTGTTGGGCAATATTTAAAGGCAGATAAACAAAATTACCATTAACATCTGGATTTTGGGTACTAACTAACCCTTTAATCTTGGCTTCAATAGTATTAAAGCTTCCTTCTCTAGTCTTGACTAGTAAAGTTAAATAATCGCCTACTTCCAACTCCATTAACTCAGCTAACTCTTTACCTAAAACAGCCTGATAGCCAGTACCTGTTAAGTAACTCCCCTCAACTATATAATCTGGAGTAGCAAAGACTCTCCTAGCTTGATCAGGAAGTATGCCATAACCAGTAACTGATAGTTCATCAACTCCATTATTCAACTTAGCGGAAAACTTTAGTTGACTAGCTAAAGAATCAACTCCAGAAGTAGCAGCAATCGTCCTTCCTAATTCCTTATCATAGTTAATTAAATTATCTACAGGCAACTCTTCTTTCTCCGACCAATAATCTTGATTTACTAGCTGCAGATGACCAGTCTCTAGATCAATCAAACTATTAAAGGACATCTCAGTTAATCCTAACATCAAGGAATCAACAGTCAAGTAGATAATAATTCCTAAAGCCAAAATCAAGGCAATAGCTATCACTCGGCGAGAATGACGAGTTAAATTCCTAAGTGCCATCTTAACTAATAACAAACCTTCCACCTCCTTTAATTACCAGTCTCTTGATCCTCTATAATCTGCCCATCCTGTAAGGTTATCAATCGCTTAGCATACTCCATTACCAACGGATCATGGGTCGAAAATATAAAAGTAGTAGCCAATCTATCATTCATCTCCATCATTACTCGCAATACTTCCTTACTAGTCTCAGAATCAAGATTAGCTGTTGGTTCATCGGCTAGGACTAACTTAGGTTCTTTAACTAACGCTCTAGCAATAGAAACTCGCTGTTTTTGGCCTCCCGATAACTCATTAGGCTTCCGATTAGCATAATCTTCTAAGCCAACTGCCCCAAGAATGCTCAGCACCTTCTCTTCAATCTCCTCTTTAGTTAAATCAGCAAGTAATTTAAGAGCAAGTTCTACATTCTCAAAGGCAGTTAAGACCGGAATCAAATTATAATCCTGAAAAATAAAGCCTAAATTATTCCTTCTTAATAAAGCTAATTCTTCTTTAGATAAATCCTCAATTTCTTCGCCAGCAAAAAATATCCTTCCAGCAGTAGGAGTATCTAAACACCCAATCATATTTAACAAAGTTGTCTTTCCTGAACCAGATGGTCCGGCAACTGAAGTGAACTCTCCTTGGTCAACACTTAAATCAACCCCCTGTAAAGCAGGAACTTCAATCTGACCTTGCTGATAAATCTTCTCTACTGCTTCTAACTCTAATAAAGCCATCTTTATCCTCCTTTATATGCTAGTAGTTTAATAAAAAACTCCAATTTTATGATTAATATCTTTAATCTCCTGCTTATAACATAATAGTTGAAAATAAAACTCCTGAGCCACAGTTGGCCCAGGAAGAAGTTTAAACTTTATAAAGCACATTTTTTAAAATTGAACTTGCAATCCTGAAAAAGCAGAAATAGTTTCTCCAGAAATATCCATCTGCCCCGCAGTTGTATCTTCAAAATCACTTACTATATTTTCATATCTTGACATCGCAGTGAACACGATATTTTCTGTTAACTGCATTCCTACTTCAGCTGAAATTACTCCTGCCGGACGAATACTAACTTCCTCTAAATCAAGAGCAGGAATACTAACATCAGTTACATTCCAGGCTAGACCAGATTGGATTTGGATTGGCCCTAAATTTACCGGAATAAAAAATATATTCCATAGATAACGCCTAAAATGACCTTCCCGATTATCCTTTACAACAACCAGTTTGATCTTTAGAACAATCAACGAGAGAAGATAGATCTTCTAATTTACTAGCTAACTGATTTATCTTTTCCTCCTTAGCAGAATAATGAACCCAGTAGCCTTTTTTAATTCCTACTACTAAACCTGCTTCCCGGAGTTTTTTTAGATGTTGCGAAACTGCTGACTCAGAAATATCTAATTCTTTAGCTAGTGCTGTAACACAATAATCTTGCTTTAATAATAAAGCTAATAACTTTAAGCGAGTTGTATCAGCTATTGCCTTTAGATTAACAACTAATTCTTCCACTTTCATTCCTCCCATTATTAGTATTAACAACTATAAGGACATAATCTATCTAATCCTAATCCAGCAGCAGTTCCAGCAATAGTAGTTCCAAATAAGATTAGTTCTGTATTATACTTCTCGGTTAGCTCTATAATTTCCTCTAAGGAATCATTAACTACTGTTGAACCAGTAGCTAATACAAGATCACTAGCTTTAATTAACTCTTCTGTTCTTTCTGTTCCATCCCAGATTTTAACTCCCGCTAGAGTAGTATTAATATTATCAGGATTCAAATCAGTAACTCTTATCTGGGCTGGCTTAAACTCACCGACAATATTTTCAATAATTGCTGGTTGAAAACCAATAATTCCTACATTGATATCTGTTCCATACTCAGCTACTACTTGAGTTGCTATCTCCGCTCCACAATCTTCCGGTTCATCATCCTTACAGTGAATAGTATCTTCGGCAATCCCTAAATACTTAGTAATTGCATTTAAAGTAGCAACTAATAAAGCTCGATTAAAATTATCACTTAAGTTAAGGTCCAAAATATCAGCTAGTCTCCCCTTGAAATTCTTAGGACTATCAGTAAAAGCTTGCCCTAAGCAACCTTTAAATTCAGCTTGGATCAATACTTCTTCTCCTGTCTGTAACGGAAAATCTTCTCTACTAGTCTCTCCTATAGCCTCCTTAGTGGATAACGGCCTAGCTGTAATCTTAATTTCTTCCTCTCTTAAATCATTTTCAGCAACTAAATCAGCTAACTTATCTTTAATTTTATTAATCATTTTAAAACCTCCTTAAAAAATTATCATTCCTAAAGCTCCTGCTCCAACCACTGCTAAAATAGGATGTAATCCTACTAATATACTAATCACGGTTATGATAGTCACCAAAACACTTTTTACTCCCCCAAAAGTAGATTTACCTAACTTGATAATCACAGTAATAATCAATCCAATTACAGCAGGTCTTAACCCTTTAAAGACTTTATCTATCAGTTGATTATCTTTATAATCTATGTATAATCTAGTAATAATTATTAAAGCAATAATAGGAGGAATAATCAAACCTAGACTAGCTATTATAGCTCCGGAAGTCCCTTTTAATTTAGTACCAACAAAAGTAGCTAAGTTAATCATAATTGGTCCGGGCGTCATTTCAGATAAAGAAACAGCATCAGCAAACTCTTCTGCACTTAACCACTGATGAACCTCGACCACTTCTTTTTCTGCTAAAGCCAACATTGCATATCCACTACCAAAAGTAAAGACTCCAATCTTCATAAAAGTAAAGAATAACTTAATTAATAACATTTTTATCCCCTTACCCTTAGATTCTTTCTAATAAAGTCCGCTTATGAAAATAAATACTTAAACTAAATAACAATAGAGCAAACAAAAATAACATTAAAAAATTATGGCTAACTGTAAAATAATGATCCTGATTTAATAAATACCGCATTACATCAGTAACATAGGTAACAGGAGATAAAGGAGCTAATAGTCTACCCCAGTAAGGAAGTTCATTTAGTGGCATAAAAACTCCACTAATAAAAATCAAAGGAAGACGAACTAAATTAGAAATCATCATCACATTAGATGGTTTATCAGTAGGTATAGCAGAAAAAAGAGTCCCTAAAGAAGCAAAACAAAATGCAGCTAAAATAATAGCTCCAATTAATAAAAATAAGTTACTGATAGTAATCTGAAAAAACAGAACTCCTCCTAATAGTATTAGAGCCGAAAAACTAATTCCAAAAATCAATCCACTTGTTATATCACCTAAAATTAATATTGTTACCGAAATTGGCGTGCTCAGTACCCGTTCTAAAGTTTTAGTTCTTGTCTCCCACGGAGTTATGTACGGGCCAACAGAAGAGCCAGTAAAAAAGAAAATAATACCTAATAAACCAGGTAACAAATTATTAACCTCCATATTACGCCCTTGAGTAAAAGCTAAAAATAAAAAAACAGGAAATAAAACCCCAAAAATAAGTACTGGAGGCTCTAGATAATAAATATTCATATTCTTTTTAACAATTGCCCAAATTTGTCTTAATCTTAGTTTAACCAATCTCTTAGTCATCTTTCATCCCTCCTGTTAACTGAATAAATACATCTTCTAAACTAGGCCCTAACGTATTAATTAACTGAATTTTAGTTTCCTTATTATCAATTAGGTCATTAAGCCTAGGTACTAACTCACCAGGATCTGTAGTGTATAATCGATATTTATCCCCCTTTTTTTCTACTTTATTAACTAGATCTAATTTAGTAAACTCAAAAGAAAAATCATCAGTAAAACTTATTTCTAATGATTGAGTACTTTTAATCGTTGCTTTTAAATTTTCGGGAGTATCAATAGCAGCAATTTCCCCTTGGTTAATAATAGCAACTCTATCACACATCTTATTAGCTTCATTGATATTATGAGTATTAATAAATATTGTTTTTCCTTGTTTATTTAAATCATTAATAATCTGTTTAATCAATTGTTTACTCTGGACATCTAATCCACTAGTTGGTTCATCTAAGAAAATAATATCTGGATCATTCACTAAGGCCATACAAATAATTACTCTCTGTTGCATCCCTTTAGAAAAACTTTTAACTTGGTCATGTTTTCTATCCTTTAATTTAAATAACGTCAACAACTCTTCTGCTTTATCTCTTACTTCCTTGCGCGAAAATCCATATAATTCAGCCATAAATAGGATATTTTCTAAAGCAGAAAGATTAAGATAAGCATTAGCCAATTCAGGAACTACTCCAATTTTTTCTTTAGCCTGTAAGGGCTTATCTTCTAAATTATAACCAGCTAAATAAATTTCTCCTTCATCAGCAGGAAAAACACCAGTTAACATCCTTACTGTAGTAGTTTTTCCTGCTCCATTAGGACCTAAAAAACCAAAGATTTCTCCTTGTTTGACTGTAAAATTTATCTGATCAACAGCAGTTAATTCTTTATACCTTTTAGTTAAATTCTTTACTTCTATTGCTGGTTGCAAAATAATTCCTCCTTAATCAAATATTATATGGTTTGCTACTAGAAAAGTAGCAAACCATACTTTCTAGTTATTCCTTTTTAGTACACGAATGACCCTGCTCGTCACCATGACATTCTTCTATTTGCTCAGTAGAACATTCGCCTGGCTTACCTTTTAATTTCTCAGGATGTTTACATTTACAATCACACATTTATCTCACCTCCATTTAATTAAGTGATCACTTAATTAAATTATAACAATATAAATTAATTTGTCAACTTTCAAACTAAATCATTTAAATATAAATACTATTTAAAATATATTGGCGGGGATGAATTTCCACAAACTACATTTATAAATGTAATTTGATTGTCGTATAATAAGTTTGATAAGTGGTAATGATATAATCTTAACAATTAAAATAAGTCTTCTGAGTAGAAGCCGTATTGATACCGGCCACACTTTAAATGTGTTACTAAGTGGAGGAATATTGGAGGAATCTAAATGGATAGAACATTTAAAGGTCTAATTGCTGGAACTATTAGTGCAGTAATTATGAATGCTATAAATTTAATCTTTTTCTATATTTTTAATTTAACTGAAGTTCGGTTTCTAGATTGGGCTAGTATTATTATGTTAGGCAGTAGACCAACTACTTTTTTAGCAGCAATCTACGCTTTAATTATTCATATTTTATGGACAGGTTCTTTAGGTATTATTTTCAGCTATTTAATACCCCAAATAACTTCACAAGGCGTTTTGATCAAAGGAGGATTATACGCCTTCTTACTTACATTTATTTTTCGGGCTCTTATAAAACTATACAATGTATCTTTTCTTAGTAAAATTTCATTTCAAACCAGCTTAGTAAATACAACTTGTGCCTTTTTATGGGGTATAATATTAGCATTACTTCTAAAAAAATTTGAACAAATAGACAATTAAAACTAGAGGAAAAATATGCAATCGACAAATAATTAAATCATCTCTAAAAATCTTCCACAACTTATCTAGATTAGTTTAAAAAAACTCCCTAGAGTCTATTAACTCTTCATTTTACTCTTCTTCAATAAATATATCCCTTTCCTTTTAGAATATTTATTGAACTATCCAATATTTTCATTAACATTTTTTTACATAAATGAATATTATGTACCAATAATCCTTAGAAAAGAGGGACCTATTGTGGGAGATTACTGCAAAGATGATGATTTAGTTTTTATTGTTTTCTTAATTTTGATCTTGTTACTATTGGGCACTGGCTGTTAATCAAAATTTAAATTCTCTATTATCGCCCATTGATTTCCCTCTATACTTTTAACCCCCAACTTTAAAGTTGGGGGTTAAATATATTTATTTATAAATTTAACCTCATTTCAGACTTTTTCTCTTTTCAACCTTATTGATTAATTTTCTATAGCGTTCAAAAATTCCTTCCTGCAAACAATAACAGACTCTAGGTCCATCTATTCTCCCTTTTATCCAACCAGATTCCTTAAGTATTTTTAAATGTTGCGAAACTGTAGATTGAGAAATTGGTAATTGATCAACAATACTACTTACTATACAACGATTATCAGCCGGTAAATTAGCTAAAATTTGAATTATTTTAACCCGATACGGATGACCTAATGCTTTAGATAACTGGGCCAAATCTTCTTGCCAAATATCATTTTGATTATCCGGTTGTGCCATTATATCTCTCCTTTATTATTCACTGTCGCTTTTGAGCAGTAATATAAGCAGAAAAAATAAAACTCTCAGTATTAATTTCCGACGACCAATCCTTAACAACTTCCTCACTATTTTCTTTCTTCTTGATTTCAATATTTTCTAACTCAGTTTTCTCTAATATTGCTCTTAACTTTTTAGGCTCTACAGCTCCAGCAATACAACTACTATAATTCTCTAGATTATTTTTTACTTCTTCAGGAAATTCACCTTTTCTTAGTATATCTGAAATAGCAAGTTTGCCGCCTGGCTTTAGCACCCTACAAATTTCATCAAATACAGCTTCTTTATCAACTGATAAATTGATTACACAATTAGAAATTACAACATCAACTGAATTATCTGCTACTGGAAGATGTTCAATTTCTCCTAATCGAAAATCAACATTTGTAACCTCATTCTTCTGAGCATTTCTTCTAGCTTTAGTAATCATTTCAGGAGTCATATCTACTCCAATAACTTGGCCCTTGGCCCCAACTTCTTGGGCAGCAAGAAATACATCAAAACCAGCTCCACACCCTAAATCAAGTACTCTTTCTCCCTCGTTTAAATTTGCTATAGATTTAGGATTTCCACAGCCAAGTCCTTGATTAGCTGTAATAAAATCTGATTCTAAATCTTCTTGGGAATAGCCTAACTTTTCACCAACCTTAATTATATCTAAATTAGCAGTATCCCCGCTACAACAGCCACTACTACAACAACCTGTCTGTTCCCCTTTAGCTACTTGAGAATAATTCTTTACTATTTCTTCTTTAATTTCATTCTTAGAATCAACCATTTCTTATCCCTCCTGAATTTAGAATATCAAATTAATCGTTAATCGTCAATATACGATCGAATTCTTAAAAAATTACCTTTTCATTAGGTTATTTGCCTTGTTGAATAATAAACTCCCTTACTAAAATTTTAGTAAGGGAGTTTAGTTTAAATCCTAAAAATAATCTATTCGCATTGCTTCACGAACTTCATCAAGTGTCTTAGAAGCTTTTTCTCTAGCTTTTTCCGTACCTTTATTTAAAATATTCATTACTTCTCCAGGATCTTTAGAATACTCTTCTCTACGTTTTCTAATTGGTTTCAAGAAATCTTGTAATACTCGATTAAGTCGTTTTTTTACTTTAACATCTCCCAATCCACCTCTACGATAATGATCTTTGAGTTCTTTTACTTCTTCTGGCTCTGGATCAAATATATCAAGGTAATCAAAAACTGGATTTCCTTCTACACAACCTGGATCTTCAACTCTAATATGATTAGGATCAGTAAACATTCCCATCACTTTTTCTTCTATCACATCTGGCGAATCAGCTAATGAAATAGCATTCCCTAAAGATTTACTCATCTTATTTTTACCATCTGTTCCTGGCAATCTTGAAAATTCAGGAACTAAGGCTTCAGGCTCTACTAAAACAGATTCGTAAATTCTATTAAACCTTCTTACTACTTCTGCAGTTTGTTCTAGCATTGGCAACTGATCTTCACCTACTGGCACAAGCTCGGCTTTAAAAGCAGTTATATCTGCTACTTGATTAACCGGATAAGTTAAAAAACCTGCTGGAATACTATCTCCAAAATCTTTTTGATTTATTTCATTTTTAATCGTAGGATTTCTTTTTAATCGATTTACTGTTACTAAATTTAAATAATACATAGTAAGTTCAGCAATCTCTGGTACTAAAGATTGAATAAAAATAGTACTAACTTCCGGATCAATTCCTACCGCAAGATAATCTAAAGCAACCTCTAAAATATTATCACGCACTTTTGTAGGATTGTCTGCATTATCAGTTAAAGCTTGTGTATCTGCAATAATTATAAATTGATTATACTCATTTTGCAATTTAACTCGATTTTGTAAAGAACCAACATAATGACCTAAATGTAATTTGCCAGTTGGGCGATCACCAGTAAGAATATTCTTTTTATCAGACATAATAAACTCTCCTTTATATTTTTAGTTATTATACAATCTAATTCCTTTATTAAATTCTGGTGATCGATTCCATATCAATGAAGCAAATATTTTTTTACAATTATGCTTCATTTAATACCACTCCTTAAAAATAATATTTATTATTAATATTACCATATAAACCTTCACATGTAAAACAAGAGTTTTGCCTTAGATAACCTTAATAATTTACTTTAAAAAAGTAATTAACTATGATATTTTAAGGACAGACTAAGAAAAACTGAGGAGGAATAATAATGCTCAAAGAAGGTCTTAGATATCAACAAGAAACCATGGTAGAAAAAGAAGATACTGCAGATCAAATAGGATCGGGGGATTTACCTGTCTATGGTACTCCGGCTATGATTGCATTCATAGAAAATACAGCTGTGAAAGCTATTGAAGCAAAATTGGAGGATAAGCAAACTACTGTCGGGGCCAAATTAAATATTAATCATTTGCATCCCACTCCAGTCGGAGAAACAGTAACCTGTTCTGTAAAATTAACTGAGGTCAATGATTCTCAACTCAAGTTTGATGTTATCGTTGAAGATGAAAATAATAAGATTGGAAATGGAAAACACGTTAGATACATAGTTGCTGAAGATAAGTTTATGGGGCGGATTCAGGACTGAAAAAATTTTAACTATAAAAAATAATCAAGTCATTTTGTGTTATTATTTAGAAAGCCAAGATACTTTATTTCTTCCACTATTTTTAGCTTTATAAAGTGCCTCATCTGCTCTTTTAAAAAAGCTTTCTTTATCATCTGATTCTTTTAATTTTGTAATACCTAAACTAAGAGTAATCTTTCTATCTACTTCTTCAATATCAAGCTGTGAAACCTTCTTTCTAATTCTTTCAGCATATACTTTACCGTTTTGAAGTGAAGTATCAGTTAACAAAATACTAAATTCTTCTCCTCCTACTCGAGCAGCCATATCTTCTTCTCTAGTTTCTTCTTTTAATAATTCCCCTACCGCTTTTAATACCTTATCTCCTATGTCATGCCCATAATTATCATTAATTTCTTTAAATTTATCCAAATCACACATTATTAAAGAAAGTGATGTTGAATACCTTTTAGATCTAGCTATCATCTTTTTAAAATATTCCATAAAATGTCTTCTATTGCTCAATTCGGTTAGCTCATCTGTTCGAAGCAAATTTTCTATTCTTTTATTAGCTTTATTTAGTTTTTTATTCTTTTTAGTTAATTTTCTTGACTTATTTGCAAGTTGATTATTTAATTTAGAAATTTCATTAATTATTTCTGTTTTTTTATATGTTTCTTGTTTTCCAATTAAACAAAAAGAATCTTCTAATTTAAATAAATAACAATTATAGGTATTATGAATCTTATTGTTTACTAAAGAACTTAAAAATTCTAGATTCTTTCTTTTATATGATTTATCTTTACCAAAGTTAACTTTTAATTTATTAAAACTTTTTTCTGTTAAAAGATTACTTATTTTCTTTTTCTTTAATTTTCCTTTATTAAAATCAAACAAATTCAAAAATTCTTCATTATAATCTAAGATATAATAATCTTTATCAAAATAAACTATAATGTTTTCACTCAATTGATTTAAGAATAGGTTAATAGGATATGGATATTTAGCAAACATATTTTCTTTCATTTTTAAGCCCCTCCCACCATTTTTCGTTCTGTTAAGTTATATGAAAATTGAAACTCTCCCCTCCCATGGAATATAATAGTTTTTGACCATTCACTATAACATCCAGAAAGGAGAGAGTTTCATGCCTCAAAATAAAACACAATGTCCACGTTGTTATTCAACTGATCTGTACAAGTATGGTAAAGATAAACACGGTCATCAAAAGTATCAATGCAAAGAATGTAAACGACAATTTGCTCCTGAAACTATTAAAAACAGAAAACCCAAAGATCGAAGTATCCATCATGTCCAAAGTGTGGTAAAGCTACATTTTTACATCATAGCTATAAACACTATAATCAGCTTAGATGCTGTGATAAAGAATGTAACCATTCTTTCGAAATCCCAAAGCCTACAAACATTAAAAATCCTTCTTGCGAAAATGTAAAAGGCAAAACCAGCTTTAAAGAAATGAGATATCCAATGCATACTATCCTGCTTGCTTTATATCTATACTATCTAAATCAATCTTCTACTAGAGATATTTCAAATAATCTCATTGAATCATTCTTTGGCACCTTTAAAGACTGGGTTAAAAAGAGGAGAGGATTTAATTCTTTCTCCTCTGCCAACCAACTAATTACAACCTTGATGTTCTTTTATAACTACGTTAGAAGACACTCTGAGCTTAATGACCATACACCAGCTCAAGTAGCTGGTATTAACTACTCTAACAGTCAGCGAAAAACATGGTTGTTAGCTTCTTAAAATTTAAGAATGGTTCAAAAACTATGATTTCCATAGCTATTTTTTCATATTTACTTTACAGATTCAAATTTAATTATTAATAGTCAGTAATTTATTATTAAAAAAATCTTCTTCAAATTTTAATTTCCTGCTTGGTCTAAGTGACTAACATCTAAATGAAATAGTCCTAGACAGCCACTACGTCTAATATTGGCTTTATCTACAATTAAAACAGCTCTATCAGGCTTCTCTTCCCTACCCCTGATTCCTGCAAACCAGCAACTCCACCGCCAATGATTAACAAATCTGTCTTTGCTTTTATTATATCAATTTCTTCCATGAGTATCACATATGCTTTTTAATTATTAATTTATAATTATCCCACACTTAAATTACTCGAGATTAATCTAACTTAAAAAACAAATCTACATTCAAACAAATATACTTTTAATGTTTTTTTAAAGGAATTTTAGGTATGTTAATCATAAATTAAAGTTTCTTGGGAAGAAGAGATTTATCTTGTATAAAGATAAAATTATAGCTGAGAGTATTCTTGCTTTGCTAGCTGATGTTGTTAAATTAATTGCTAATTACACAATGTTTCATTTTAACTTAACCACAGTCACTTTTTGGCAAATTACTGCTACTAGGTTTCTAGAAAAAGATGACCTATTTCAGCCAATTGCTTATTTAATTGGTGCTATAGCCGATATTACTGTAACTTCTATCCCAAAACCTCCAATATAACTTTTTCTCATAAATATATAAATTTAAGAACATAATATAAACTGAAAGGAAGTTCCATTATGCAACTAACATATAAATTCAAAGCTTTATATATTCTAAAAATGCACTTAAGCCCAAAGGTCATACCGTCAGAAATAAATTGCAACAAGTAAAAATCAAAAAAGATAATCTTTCTAATGATTGGGTTTTCCTTATGGTGTATAAAGTTCAAGAACAAACTAACCCTGAAGGTAATAACATTATGTCCATAGATTTAGGGCTAGATAATCTTGCAACTATAACCTATAAAGACTATTCTGAGAGCCATATTATAAATGGCAAACCTCTTAAATCTAAGAATGGATATTTTAACCGAGAAATATCTAAACTTCAGATTATCAGGATGAAACAAGTGGGATCTAAAAATTTTAAAGATACAAATCAAATTAAAAAATTAAGACTCAAATTGAGTTGTATTATTTGGTACTCTCTTAGGTCAATCAGTACAAAGAAAGATTCCGCAAGAACCTTCAGCTATTATAGTCACCATTATAGCTTATTTTGTCTACGGTTTAGCCTTTGCTTTTTTTATTCTAAATTTTATATTAAAGAAAAGTGATACATAGTATTTTTTAATAAACTATTACTTAATAAGCTTTTAAAATCATTTCAATTTCTTGAGCTATATCATCATCAGCCGGTACACTCCTTGTTTTGTCTGCTTCTCCTTCTACAATAGCCTCTGCATATTTACTACAACTTGTATAATCACAAGACCCACAATTCAACCCCGGCAAAACCTTTTCTACTTCGATTATTAATTCCTTTTCTTGGCGGTCTATATCTACTGCTGATAATATTTCTGATCGTGAAATTATTTTTTCAATAATTATGCTCATCACTATAATTGCTGGTACTGTTAATAAATATCGTGTTGCTGCAAACGGTAATCCTAAAAACTTAGTCTCAACAATAAGCATCGGCACTTTAACTACTGCCCAAGCACTAATAATGATTACTACATTTGTAACACTAGCCCCTTTTAACATTAAGGATTGGGTGATGGGAAACGCTGCATAAATTGGCCCGGCTGACAAAGAGCCTATCAAAATAGAAATCAACCTTCCTTTTAATCCCGAATCCTTACCAAAATTATCTAAAATAACCCTCTGCGGTACCCACACACTAATTAAAGCTGAGATTATCATTACAGCCGGCATTACTTCTAACATTTCTTTTAAATAAGTGATTGTATTTCCTAATGCTTTGTTGAAAATATTTTTATTATATAGAAAAGTTCCTAGATACGCTAAAAATGAGACGACTATTACTTTATTTTCTTTAACTGCTTTCTTTAAAGTCATAAAACAATCACCATTCCTCCAGCAATTAATAAAGCAAATAAGAAACTTAAACTATTTCGCACAATTGCAAATTTCTTTCCAAAATAATCAACTTCAATTGGATAAGTTGCAAAACCTACCATTGTCAAAGTAGTAATTAATGCTGCTATTGCTATTAAATTTGCTCCACTACTCAATAATGACTCTGCTAAAGGAAAAGCAATAAAAGCCGGTAAAATAGTAACAGTCCCAATTAATGCTCCATAAACTGCACTCGAAAAAGCATTACTGCCTCCTAATAAAGATTGGATTAAACTATTAGGTATTATAGCTAATAGTAGTCCAACTAAAGACAAAACCCCTGTTATATCTCCAGCAGTCTGTAAAAACATTCCTTTAGCCATCTTTATTCCTTGGATTGTTTTTCCTTTATCATTTTTAAAAGACCACAACAATGCTACTACTGCTCCTAATATTAAGAATATAGTATTCATTAAACCACCTTCTTTCAATTAATACTCTCGGTTAAATTAATCATAAACGATAAGTTGAAAACTCCACCTAAATATACATATTCAGGTGGAGTAATCTTTTACTCATCATTACTGCTGAAATTAATTTTAGTAGTCAAATTATAAGTCACTGGTACTAAAATTAAAGTCAAGAAGGCTGATACAATTAAACCTCCAATCACACTAGTAGCTAACGGAGCAAATCTTTCTGAACCAGTAGCTAAGGCTAAAGCTAACGGTAACATTCCGAAAATAGTAGAAGTTACTGTCATTAAAATTGGTCTGAATCTAGTTTCAGCTGATTCAATAATTGCTTCTTTAGTTTTCATTCCTGATTTTGAGTTAGCATTAATCCGGTCAATTAACAGAATAGAATTGTTAACTACAATTCCGGTTAATAAAATTGTTCCCATAATCGCTGGTAGAGATAATGACATTCCACGCAACCACAGGGCACCAACTACTCCAATTAATTCTAAAGGAATAGCTAACATAATAATAAAAGGTGAACTAAATGACTTAAACTGTCCAATTAACAGAATATAGACCAAAATAATCGCCAGAATAAAACTAATTCTCATCCGCCCTACAGATTCTTTAAGATTTTCCTGTGTTCCTGTAATCTTCATCTCATAACTCTGCGGCGTTTTAATTTCATCTAGTTTTGACTGTACATCAGCGACTACTTTACTTAAAGATCGTCCTCTGTTATAACCAATAACAGTTATTTTATTCTTAAACCCTTCGCGAGTAATCAAATTTGGATTATGCCGTTTTTCAATTGTACCTAATGATTTCAGCGGTACTACTACTCCTATATCATTTTGAATCATCGTTTCCTCTATATCAGATAACTGATTCTGGTCTTGCTTGCGATATTTGACCTTCACATCTAAATCATCTTTATAAGGCAGTTTGAATTTAGAAACTTCCAATCCTTCGTACGCAATTAAAAGCTGCTGACTTACTTCTTTAGTAGTTAATCCTAAATCTGCTACTTGATTATGATTCACTGCAAAATGGTATTCAGGATTATCTAAAGTCCAAGTAGCAGCCACATCAACCAAGTTCGGTACAGTTTTTATTTCTTCAGTCACTGTCGTAGCTAATTGATCTAAAGTATTCAGTTTATCTCCAGTAATTTCAATAGCTACTGGGGCTTCTGTTGTAGACAGCACCGTTGCTCCAACTTCAGTCACAATTGCAGTTCTAATGCCACTAATGCGGCTAATCTTCCTTCTAATCCGCTGTTGAATATCCCAAATAGTTTCCTCTCGATCATGACGGTCAGTCAACTGTACAGATAAGTTTGCCTGCTGAACTCCACTAGCTCCTGTTTTAGGACTAGCTAAACTGCCTGTTTCCACTCCTAATTGGCTAGAAAAAACTGTTATTTCTTCTTCCTGAGCCAAAATTTCTTCGATTTCATCGACTATCTTGCCTGTTTTCTGCAGCGAAGATCCTGGTTCTGATTCCACTGCAATTCGCAGTTGAGCTGAATCCATCTTCGGTAACTGCTCCATTCCAATTTGCGGCGCTAAACGCATCGTACCAACAAAAATAAGCAGAATTACTGGCAGTACAATATACCACTTGTCAATTATTAATTCTAAGAATCCTACATATTTTTCTCTTACGAAATTAACACCGCGGTTGAAGAATGAAATTATTTGTTCAAGTTTATTTAATCCTTCGTCATCTTGCAAAATAATTGACGCTAAAAAAGGAATTAAAGTTAAAGATAATGTTACAGAAGCAAGCCACGAAAACATCAAAGTTAAAGCCAGCGGCTTAAACATCTGCTGTACAAATCCACCTACAAAAATCAGCGGTAATAACACAATAACAGAAGTCGTAGTTCCTGCTAAATTTGCCAGCATAACTTCCTTCGTTCCTTTAATTGCTGCCTGCGCCGGATTAAATCCATCCTTCATCTTACGCACTATACTCTCCACGACCACTATTGCATCATCTACTAACATTCCAATAGCTAAAATCAAACCTGACATCGTAACCATATTTAAACTTAATCCCACGACTTTTAACAATCCTAAAGTAACTAAAAATGTCAGCGGAATTGATAAGGCTACAATCAAAGTACTGCGTAAGTTAACTAAATACAAAAATAAAATTAAAATAGTTAATAAAATTCCACTCTTTAAGCTGTCAATCATACTATTTACTACAATATTAACTAAGTCTGATTGATCATCTACTACCTCAAAGTTTAACTGCTGGTAGTCTTGGTTCAACTGTTCTAATTCTGCTCTAGCTCGTTCTACCACCTCGACTGTATTAGCATCTTCACTTTTTTTAATATTAATCGCTACTGCTTCTTCACCATTAACCCTAAACTGACTATTCTGTTCTTTATAGCCATCCACTATAGTAGCTACATCGGATAATCTCACTTTTTTACCTTTAGTTTCTTTAATTATTAGTTCTTCTAAAGCAGGAATAGTTTTATATTCCCCCATTGTCCGCAGCAAATATTCATGATCTCCCGTAGTCACTGTTCCTGCAGGGCGAGTTAAATTTTCCGCTCCTATCTTATTACTCACCACATTTAAAGGAATCTTATGCGCTTTTAACTGATTCCTATCTACTTCAATCATAACTTTTCTCTGCAGTCCTCCAAACGTACTTACTGAGGACACACCTTTTAAAACTTGAAAGCGCGGTTCAATATCATTTTCAATCGTTTCCCGCAGTTCAACTAATGATTGTTCTCCTGTAGCAGCGATCGTTAAAATCGGCTTATCAGAAGAATCAATTTTTAATACCTGCGGTTCTTTGATGTCAGAAGGCAGCTTATATTTTATACGACTAATCACATTCTGAATATCAATTGCTGCTACATCTATGTCTTTATCATAATCAAATTCAACTGTAACTACTGACCGCCCCTGTTGAGCTTTAGTAGAAATCTGTTGTACATCCTCGACTGTAGCTAACTCATCTTCTAACTCTTGGTTCACTAAATCATTCACATCATCAGCAGCTACACCGGGATACTCTGTCAGTACAGTGACTACTGTAGGATTTACATCTGGATATAATTTTGTCTGCAGCGTATTAAAAGCAAGGACACCTAATAATATAATTATTAACGTAATAGCAATGATCGTAAATTTATTCTTAACAGCAAACTTAGGTAAATTCATTATTGCTCACTCCCCTGCTCTTCAACATAAACTCTATCTCCCGTACTAATCCGAGAAAAATTAGAAGTGATTACTTCATCTCCTGCATCCAAACCTGATTGTACTAGATAATGATCTTCGTCAATCTTTTCAACTTCAACTTCTCGTTTTTCTACTTGCTCAGTTTGAACTAGATAAACTAGATTATTATTTTCTCCCCTTAATAAATCCTGATCAATAATTAAAGCATTATCAAATTCTTCTAAAATCAAATTCCCTTCTGCAAACATACCAGATTTTAATTGCTGCTCACTATTATCAACAGCAATCTCTAGCGTAACTGTTCTACTCTGGTGGTCTACTCTATCAGCAATTCTGCTTGATTCTCCTCTAAACTTCTGTTGAGGATAACTATTAACAGCCAAGCTTACCTTTTGACCTATAGATAACTTATTTAAGTCTTTACTACTAACATCTGCTTCTAAGATGAGCGGCTGCTGTTGAATTAAATAAGCCAACGGTTGATTAGGATTAGCTAATTCTCCCTCTTCCAAAAACAAATTAGAAATCACTCCTGCTCTAGGCGCAGTAATTACCGTATCTGCTAACTGCTCTTTAATTGCTTCAACTTGAGCCACAGCACGATTGTATTTCTCCTTAACGATCTTTCTATCTTCCTCTCTCGCACCTTGGTTGATCAAATCTAAATTTTCTTGAGCGATGGTTACATTACTTTCTGCTACTGCTAAATTCCTTTTGACAGTATCAAACTTCTGCTCCGTAATTGCTCCATCTTGATATAACTGCTGATTTCGTTTATACTCAGTTTGTGCTTGTTCATAATTTGCTTCTGCCTGCTTCAATTGAGCTTCTACTTTATCTATTTCTTCAGGACGTGCTCCTGCTTCTGTTTTTTTCCATTCTGCTTTAGCAATTTCTAAATTAGCTTCTGCTTGTTTCAAATTAGCTTCTAACTGTTCATCTTCTAACCTAGCAATTACTGTTCCTTTTTTCACCTGCGTTCCTTCTTCTACCAATAATTGATCCACCTTGGCAGCTATTTCTACAGGAATATTAATTTCTACTGTTCCTTCTAATGTCCCTGTCACAGGTAGTTGCTTGTTAAAATCTTGTCTCGTTAATGTTCTAGTAGCAACAGGAATACCTAAGCTCTCTGCCTCCTGTGCTTCATTTTGACTACTAGTATCTCCTTGACTACATCCCGTAATTGTTACAACTATAAGTAAAGTTAAAATAATTAAATTTGATTTATAATTTCTCATTTTGGACCTCCTTTTGTAGACCAATTGCTTTAAATAATTTTGCTACTGCTATCTGATAATCATACACAGCTTCTAAATAATTAGTTTTAGTCTCAGTGACTGCTACTTCAGCATCAATAACTTGGCTATTAAGCAAAGCTCCTTCTTTATACTTTTGACGCTTAATCTCCAAATTTCGTTCTGCACGAGCAATGCTTTTTTCAGCAACTTGAATTTTTTCTTGCGCGGCCTGCTGCTGCAAATAAGCTTCTTTAACTTCTAATTTAATTCCTTCCTGCAGTTGCCAATATTGTTGATGCAATTGTTCTAATTTTTCATTAGCCTGCTCTTCTTTAGCTGCGCTAGCTCCTCCATCATAAAGCGGTAGCGACATAACAACTCCTACATCCCAACTGTCTTGTTCAGGCAATGCTTGACCATCACGCAAATTATAATTAGCTTTTAGATTGACCTGCGGGCCAACTTCACTTTGAGCAAGCTCTATACTTGTCTTAGCCTGCTTTAAATTTAATTGAAACTTCTTTAAGTCAGCTCTATTATTTAAAGCCTGTTTTATATTTTCTGCTAAACTAGACTTATAATCATTCAGCTTTAACTGCCCTTTAACTGCTAATTCTTTTTCTTGTTCTACCCCCACTACCTTCTTTAATTTTGCTCGTACTATATCGACCCTATTTTTTAGTTCAATTAATCTTTCTTCAACCTCAGCTACTCTAACTTGGCTTTCTAAAACATCCGTTTCTAGAGTAGCACCTGATTGATATAAACTTTGCGCAATTTCTAAGTTTGTCTGAGCCCGAGTTAAAGATTCAGCAGCCAAAGTCTTTAACTTTTTAGCTTTCAACAGATTATAATAGCTTTCTCTCACAGCTAAAATTATCTCTTTGCGCTTAGCTTCTAATTCTAATTCCATCTTTTCAATTTCTCGCTCTTGATTAAGTAACTGCCCTTTAATTCGTCCACTTGTATAGAGTGGATACTGGGCTGCTAAATTACTGTGATAAAGATCTCGATCACTTTTTTTAGTATAACCATAATTAAAATCTAGGCTAGGTAACTTTTGTGCTTTGACCTCTTGATATTTAGCTTCAGCCTCCAGTAATTTGTTTTCTAAAGCTTTAATTTGAGAGTTATTATTCAAAACCAACTCCACTAAATCTTCTTGGGTTAAATTTTCCGTTTCTACTTTCGCTCCCCAAGTAGTAGTACTAATCCCTGCCACTAACAATATAAGAATAAATAATGTAATTCTAGACTTTGATTTTCCCATTTTGCCCCTCCTGTATTAAAATTATTTTACACATTAATCTGAATGAATCATCATTCAGATTAATTATAACCCTTCCTTATTAAAAACTCTGTGATATAACTCACAGTTTAAAAAATTAATCTATTATATGATAAACTTAGAATTAATAATCCTATCATTTACGGGAGTTGGTAATTATTTTAAAAGACGAATCAATATCTGAATTAAGCACTTTAATTGCTGATAAAGAAAATCCAGTTCCTGCCGGTGGTTCCACCGCTGCTGCTACTGGATTATTAGGAGTTAGCCTACTACAATTAGTTATTTCAGTCAGTAACAATACTCTAAACAACTACAGTTCAGAACTTACTGAGATAAAGACTAATCTATTAAAACAAATTGATCAAGATAAAGAAGCCTACCAGATTAATCACGACCATAACTTTAATAAATCAGAAGAATTAAAAAAATTAATTGTAATTCCACTCTCTATTGCCCACAACTCAGCTCAGGCATTAAAGATTGCCAACAATATTGCAGATAAAGTTAAAGACACTGTAGTAGCAGATTATCAAGTTGCTCAATTGAATTTGGAAAGCAGTATTGAAGGTGCTTTAGCAATTGTGAAGTCCAATTATCAGTTTTTCTCTGAAGACAGTGCTTATCTTCAGCAAATCAAAAATCAGGTGGAAAGTATTAAGCTGTGAGCTAAAACATTTTTGAAAATTAGTCCCTCTTATTCCGAAATACAATTGCTCAAATAATAAAAAGCTTCCCTAGGGTTTAAAGTTTAGGGAAGCTTTTTTATATCTCACAGCACACAGCTCATGACTCACACCTAATTCAATTATAAACTAGGTGTCTTGACATTAAGTACAACAAATTTTTCGCCTTGATCAGCTTGTAGAGACATTGTAGTATTTGGTGGACAAGGAATAATATCTTTTGCTTCTACTACTTTAGATTCATCACCAATCTGTAGTGTTCCTGTTCCTTCTACAATATAGAAGAATACATTAACTGGTACAGAGTGTTCTCCTACTTCATCTCCTGGTTCTAACACTAAATTCATAATCTGGGCATCATCATTCTTTAATAACCCCTTAGCAATTACTCCTCGTTTGTTCTTGCTACCTTCAATTTGATCCATTTTAATAATTTCCATTAAAATCCTCCCCTTTTTTTAATTTATATTCTTTATTATTATTGTTGTTTGTTATTTAGCTATACCTAACCAAAAGAAATTAATTAATTCGCGTTTAGCTTCTGAAAAATTATACTCATCATTTTGCACTACCATCATTGCTATACTGCGAATGGTTTGAAAAATTGCATTAGCAATCAAGTCAGAATTAACTTCTCTAATTTCTCTTCTTTCTTTAGCTTCATCAATCATTTCTACAAATATCTCCGGTAACTGCTTAAGAAAATTTTCAACAGCTTCTAAAGAGTGTTTGCGCGGCATTCTAATTTCTTGGACTAAAACTGTTGCTAAATTCGGATTTTCCTCTAAATGTTCAAATTGATGATTGAGAAACATAATTAATTTATCTTTTAATGAAATTTCTTTCTGCTTTACTTTACTTAAAAACTCCAATTTATTATCAAGTTCTACAGCAAAAATATAGTTTAATATTTCTCGTTTATTACTAAAATAATTATAAACTGTTCCTACTGCTACTCCAGCTCTTTCAGCGATCATCTTTACTTTAGTATCATGATAGCCTTCTTGAGCAAAAACATCAACTGCTTTTTCTCGTAATAATTCTTTTTTATTCATTTTATCTCTCCTTTCATCCCTAATATTTATTGAATGAAGAATCATTCAATAAATGGCAAAAAAATATTGCTTAGCATTAGCTATTTCATATTATCTCTACTTAATAATATATTAAATATATTATCTGTGATATAAGTCACTTTAATTCTAATAATTCTATAATACAATACTATTAAACTAAAATTATTATTTATCTACAAATTTAGAACACAATCTAGAAACAAATGTTGACCGACTCACCTCTGAAAAAGAAGTTCCTTTGCATCAACATAAGAATAAGGACGAAATATTCTACTGTGTCCAAAGTTCTGGTACTGGCATTTTAGAAGAACAAAAACATGATTTCACAGTGGGAGATACATTTGTTGGCCCAGCTAGTAAAAATCATACAGTACAAACAAACACTGAAATGCATGTTGTTTCTATTTTAGTGCCTAAGTTATAATTAAATTAATATATAGAGGCTGTCGTTTTGAACTGGCAACCTCTATATGTTTTTTATACTTTCAAATTTCTACTAAGCACTTAGGAACTCATCTATATCAGATTCTACTTCATTGATACCGCTAATGCCAAATTCTTCGACTAATACATTAGCTACATTCTCTGATAAGAACGCTGGTAATGTTGGTCCTAATTTAATATCTTTAACACCTAAATGTAGTAAAGCTAATAATACAATTACTGCCTTCTGTTCATACCAAGCAAGATTATAAGAAATCGGTAGTTCATTAATATCATCTAATTCAAATACTTCTTGTAATTTTTGTGCTATGACTACCAATGAATAAGAATCATTACACTGCCCAGCATCTAAAACTCTTGGAATTCCGCCAATATCTCCTAAGTCTAATTTATTATATCTGTACTTAGCGCATCCGGCAGTTAAAACTACTGTATCCTCTGGTAATTCTTCAGCAAAATCAGTGTAGTATTCACGACTATTCATTCGTCCATCACACCCAGCCATCACAAAGAACTCTTTAATAGCACCAGATTTTACTGCTTCTACTACATCATCAGCTAATTCCATCACCTGATTGTGAGCAAATCCACCAACAAGAGTTCCCGATTCAATCTGTTCTGGAGCATCACATTGTTTAGCTAATTCAATGATGTCACTGAAATCTTTCTTTCCATCTTCATCTCTTTTAACTGGAATTAAATTACCTACTAAACTTTTTAAACGTGAAGCTAATCCTTGTTCTTTATCTGCATCTGCTTTAATATGCTCTGCTCCTTCTAACCCAGCTGCTCCAGTAGTAAAGATTTTATCTTTATAGCCTGCATCATCTTTAGGCGGCACTATACAATTAGTTGTAAATAAGATTGGACCGTTGAATTTCTCGAATTCTTCTTCCTGCTGCCACCAAGCATTTCCGTAATTCCCAACAAAATGATCATATTCTTTAAAAGCTGGATAATAATTAGCTGGTAACATTTCACTATGAGTATAAACATCTACTCCTGTACCTTCAGTTTGTTTTAGTAATTCTTCCATATCTTTTAAATCATGACCACTAATTAAAATAGCTGGATTATCTCGTGTTCCTAACTCTACTTCAGTAATTTCAGGATTACCATAAGTTTCAGTATTAGCTTGATCTAACTGAGCCATAGCTTGAACGCCATACTCTCCTGTCTCCAAAGTCAAGCTCACTAATTCATCAACACTTAAACTATCATCAGTGGTAGCAACTAACGCCTCTTGAATAAAATCATAAATTTCTTGCTTTTCATAACCTAAATTATAAGCATGTTCAGCATATGCTGCCATTCCTTTCAGACCGTAAGTAATCAATTCTCGCAGTGATCTTACATCTTCATTTTCTGTATCTAAAACTCCTACTTGTTCTGCTTTAGTTAAAAATTCATATTCAGTCTTGCCAGTCCAAGTTGCTGCTTCGTGTATATTAGAACTAAAAGTCGCTCCAGCTTGTTCAGCTTTGGCTTTAACTTCATCTCTAATATTAAGCGCCTCTTTAATTTGCACTACAAAAGCATCATCATCAAAATTAGCATTAGTAATTGTCATAAATAATGATCTCATTATAAATTTATCTGCTGTAGGAGTATCCGCTCCTAACTCCTTAGCTTTAGTACTATAAATAGAAATCCCTTTCAGCAAATAAATTAATAAGTCTTGTAAATTAGCTGTTTCTTCTTCTTTACCACACACACCCTTAACAGTACACCCTTCACCTTTTGCTGCCTCTTGACATTGATAACAAAACATAGACATAAATTTTGCCTCCTTGTATTTTATCTTTCTTATTTTCACTAACTGATTAAAGTATATACTATAAGTTTTAATACTTCTGTAATTTATATCACAAAATTGATTTTATTTTATCCTCTAAACTCTATTAATTCATCATCAGGGCCAACAAATACTACTCTACGCCATCCTTTTTCATTAGCTTCTCTGGCTGCAGTAGGATGGGGCTCAGTATCTATTGGAATCCCAGCTTCTTTTAAACGATTATAATCTTCGTCGAAATTATCACTTTCCAGACAAAAATGAAACCCTTGGGTTGCTGCTCCATCTAACTTATGGACTAACTCCAAAATAGTATCTCCTAATTTGAGGTAAACTATCTTTTCTATCGTTGGAACAAGCACATCATTCTCATGATATTTTTCAAAACCAAAATATTCTTCATAAAACTGAACAGATTTTGCGGCATCACTTACTTCAAATGCTATATGGTCAATTCTTTCAAACATAAATTTTCCTCCTCCCACCATTTTTGAGCAATTTTAACTACTTCCTCCTCATTTTTTGCCCAAGCATCTGCTCCGGTATTTTTCCATAAATCGGGGTGTTCATTAAAGACTTTCCCACCTACTAAGATTTTAATATCTTCTATCTCAGAAGTTAATCTGATCTGTTTAATTGTATCTTCCACTTTATCTACATTAAATGGCATTGCCACTGATAATCCAATCAAAAATGGTTTTTTATTTTTAATATAATCAATTAAATCTTCTGAAGGAGTATCAGACCCTAAATGTTCAACATTCCAACCATCCATTTCTAAAGAATCAGCTACAATTCGAGAGCCAATTTCATGATATTCATTTGAAATTGGAGTAATTACTGCATTTCCTTTATCATTTTCCAAAGAAATAAACTCTGAATATAAAGAAGATAAAATTCTAGTGCTAATTGAAGATGCTAAATGTTCCTCTGCTACTGTAATATTTGCTTCCTGCCACAAAAAACCTACTTTATACATTGCAGGAAAAATAACTTCTTGGAAAAACATTTTTAAGTCTTTTTCAGAATTTATTTTTGCTTTAGCAGACATTAAACAACTTTTATAATCTCCATCTAACAGATATTTTACAATTTTTTTATATTCTTCTTTAAATTTTTTAGGATCATCTATCTCTCCTTTTTGAAATTCTTTAGAAGCTTTAATAAATTTATTGTGATTCTTTAACATCCAATTATATACTTCAATTATAGAATCAGCATTCCCTGAACTTATATATTCATTTATTGCCTCAATCCAAGCCTTTAATTCTACTGGAAAATAGTCAAAAGAGAAACCATGGTTTCTATAAGTATTATATACCCAAATTATATTTCTCGAAAAAAAATTATAATCATCAATTTTAAAGGCATTAACCATAAAATGAGCATGATTTTCATGATTATCATACATTTTAGTTAAGGGATTATGACCAATCAATTCATCTATATTGTTTCTTTGACTTAACTTATCATTTACTGTTTCAATTAGTAACTCTATATTCTCCTGATATTCTTCTATAGCTTCTGAATTAACACTTGGCAAACCAGTAATGCTTTCATCAGTATATTTTAACATATTAATTATCTCCCTCGTTCCGTGCGTACGGTTATCCCATACACTGCTTTCCTATTAATTTCGTCTTAAATCCTATAAGTATTCCCTTTTTAAATTTAAGATATATTCTCCTTCTCAAGTCTTGTAAATTAATGGATACTTTTATCATTTCACTCTTACCTCCTCCTAGGTCTTAGTTATAGAATCTTCTTTGCTCAAGTGATTTCTCACAGGAAGAAGTAGGGCTTCTCCAGTTCCAGACATATCCTTGTATCCATACCATCGCTAATACTCCATTGGTTTCCATAAATGTTTCAGTCAATTTCATTTATATATCCTGTCTTCACCTAGACGTTACAGGTTCGACCACCAAATTTTACCCCTTTCGAAGCTACTGTGCGTTCACTGGTGTTATGGTCTGAATACTTGCTCGATATCCTAACGATATCTTTGTCAATAGACTTCAATGCTTAGATCTCTCACTGCATTGCTATTCTGCTACAAGGCTTTGACTTTTACCTTACCGGAACTTGCACCCGTTGGATATGCCCAGCTTCGCTGGACATACAACGTCCCTGGAATTCACGACGTCTAGCACAATCCTCTTATAACTTGTCCATTCTCTAAAACTTACATATGTAATTCCTAACCTCGCCTAACCTCTTACCCTAGATGTCGCTAAGCTCTGTTAGACGATCGTATCTGCTGCTTGACTTTCCTCAAAACCTTCCATTAAAGTACTTCATTTATGGATTTAACCAAATTACATAAACTTTCCTTTTTAAAATTTAACTTTATCTCAAATAATAAGGTAAAAATAAGCAAAAATAAAATTTTAATAGGAGGCACATAAAAAATGAAACTCTCTAATCTATTACATCCTAAACGATTATTTAAAAAGAACATTACTGTTGAAGATGAAGCATCTACAATTGAAGCACATAATCTATGGAATTCTCTAAGAAGTAGATATATAAGCATAGAGACCTATAAGTTCTATAGAAATTTCGTTCATGATCGTGATTTTGATTTACTACTTGATGACCACATTGAAAATTTTCAAGAACAAATAAATATTCTTGAAAAAACGGCTGAAAAACTTAAAGTAAAAGTTCCTTCCAAACCACCAGAACAAATAAAAACTTCTACTCATATTGATGCTATAACTGATAAAATTATTTTTAAAAGAATTTATTCTGACTTAATATCTGAACTGTATTTGCTAAGTGGTACTATAAGCAGAAGTAGAGTTAATGATGGATTAAGAAAACACTTTATCACCTTTGTAGGAAGTCATCTGAAAGATTTCCAAAATCTTTATAAATACGGTAAATTAAAAGGATGGACCGAAGTAGCTCCCGCTTTTAAAACCCATAAACCAGTCTCTAAAGAAGAATTATCTTCAGCCGAAGCAGGACACCTCTGGGAACTTCTTAACTTAAGATATGACCAGTTACAACTTACTCGCATATTTTTAGACTTTGTTCATGATCAAGACTTAAAAATAATACTACAAAGAGGAACTTCAAAACTACAAAAACAGATTAAAAAACTTGAAGAAAAAGCATCAGAATTTGAACTCCCTCTCCCGGAAAAACCTCCTGCCTCTCAGCAAGCAAAAATAGATTCTGAAATGATGGAAGATAAATTTATATATAGAATTATTTTGAAAGGGAGTCAAGATGCTATAGATACACATATTCGAGCTGTAGTAGAAACTATAAGAAACGATAATATTCGTGACTTGTTTTTCCAACTCTATAATGAGGAAGTAGAACTTTACGATGACATTATTCGCTATGGAAAAATAAAAGGATGGTCTTATATATCTCCTAAATATAGAAAATCTTAATTGCTTTTTTCTTCACGGGCTGTAAAATATTATAATTAATTTTCTATTTTTATCTTTTTTTAATTATACTTATATTTTCAATATATACTACCAGCAGATAGTCTGGTAGGTAAGAGGCTTACGCCCCCTTTCCCCCACATCAGAACTGCGCATGATAGTTTCCCATCACACAGCTCAAGCAGTTTCAACCAACCTTTGGATTGGCGGTAACTAAAGAGCAGTTACCTAATATTTCAGAGCATGAGTCTGTTAACTTCATAGTCTGAGGTCGCCCACTCCGAAGAATTATTTGGCTTGCCTCATTCACAAAGTTCTTGCTCTTTCCTATCTCAAACTACCACTTGGAAGTCAGCCTCCTTTCAGAGCAGAGCAAATTTCGAACTCTTATCTGCCTCACTACAAAACAGCTTTCGCTTTTTCCAATCTCCCATGCCCTCTAGGTGTTGTACCAAACATTCTGGCCTACCTGTCTCCAGGAACCTATTGGGGTTTCCCATTTCACTGCTCACGTTTGACGAAGCTTTCAGTAGTTCACATGTGTTGATCTTTACGGCATATTTACTCTAGCAGGCACTCAACTTGGAGTTAGCGAGCTATCCACATTTTCTCCTCCGCTTAGCACAAATCCATTACCAGAAATGCATCGGAAGATAGAGTCATTCCAAATAGAATGAATGACTCAAAAGACTCTCGTCTTAAGCAGCCTAGAATATAGCTTATCCCTATTGTTTCAAAGGCTGATCGCACTTTCAGATGTAGGGTCGAAGCTGGTGCTTTAATTTAGATTAACATTTATCTATATTAAATTCCCAAACTCCGCCTCTTCAAACCGTGCGTACGGTTATCCCGTACACGGCTTTCCTATTAACTTCGTCTTAAATCCTATAAGTATTCACTTTTTAAATTTAAGATATATTCTCCTTCTCAAGTCTTGTAAACTAATGGATGCTTTTATCATTTCACCCTTACCTCCTATATTGTTGGAGAAATCATTAAATAGTAGGGTTCCTTTGCTATATAAAGTTATATTTACTTCATAATCTTGGCTACTACAAACCCGTCCGCCCCCCTCTTCTTTTCCAATTCATTTCCTAGATCTTAGTTATAGAATCTTCTTTGCTCAAGTGATTTCTCACAGGAAGAAGTAGGGTTTCTCCAGTTCCAGACATATCCTTGTATCCATACCACCGCTAATACTCCGTTGGTGTCTATAAATGTTTCAGTCAATTTCATTTATATATCCTGTCTTCACCTAGACGTTAAAGGTTCGACCACCAAATTTTACCCCTTCCGAAGCTACTATGCGTTCACTAGTGTTATGGTCTGAATACTTGCTCGATATCCTAACGATATCTTTGTCAATAGACTCCAATGCTTAGATCTCTCACCGCATTGCTATTCTGCTACAAGGCTTTGACTTTTACCTTGCCGGGACTTGCACCCGTTGGATATGCCCAGCTTCGCTGGACATACAACGTCCCGCGGCTTCGCGACGTCCCAGCTAACGCTCCGAACCCCTAATTAAAACTGCAACCTCACATAACTCAGCCCACTTTCCATTTATCCTCTCTACTGGGATGTCGCTAAGGTGCTGTTATACGCCGTTCTCTTCTAGCTCCCAAACTTGTCAATATTCTAACTAATATTACTCAAATTTCATTTTTAGGTTAACCACTGATAAAACCCTGATTTATACCTTCATCTACAATCTTTTGCAATTCAATAATGTATTTTTTACAAAGTTCAATAACACTTTCACTTCCTTCCCAATCTTCAAATGAATAATGGCTTTCTACAGTAGTTTCTGGATTTTCTTCATTAGTTGGCTTATTTTCATATTCATATTCTTTTTCTTCAACTTCTTCTCCCTCTTCATAAAGAGCAATTTTTATAGATTCAGACATTGATAGAGAAACTGATTCTTCTATAGAAATATTTCTATTTGGATTAACAGGTTCTTCATGAATGTTTACATCTCTTTTATCTTTAAAATGAGATAAAATCTTACTTGATGAAATATGATTATCATACCAAGCTTGACCACCTGATTTTCCTTGAGCTTCCTCCAGGGCATATTGTAAAACAGATCTAGCTGAAGAAAGAAAAGCACTTAAGTAAAAAGTAAATTCATTGTGATTATTATTTTCTACCATTTTCGAATAAAAAAAACAAGCTTCCCCAATTTTTCTTTTTTCATTCACAAAAATTCCTCCTTTAATATTCTACTAATAATACTTTAATAAAAACTACAATTTCAACTTTCTTTTAATTAATAAGCATAGATTAATTAATTTACTCTTAGTTTTATAAAATATCTTTTTTATGTAACTTTCATTAGCTTTATTAATATCTTTTAGTAATTCTTCTATATCATTATATAATTGCTCAGTAATTACTATCATAGTTTCATCATATTTTTTCATGCGTGAATTATAATTTGTATATCCTTGGTTATTTATCCTATAATCTTCTCTGCTTTTTATTTGTTCATTCAATTGAATAATACCTCTAACTACCCTTTTCACTTTTACTAACATGTCTTCTTTCGCTAAAATTTTTGGTAAATTTATTTTCATTAATTCCCAAAAGTCATTTTGTAATATAATAAGGGGGGCAACAATAGATTTATCATTTTCTATAACTTCTAGTTCTTTAGATAACAGAATCTTATTATGTTGCAAAAACTCTAAATTATCATTTAATTCTCTTTTAAATGCTGATACTATATTTTCTTCTCTGCTTTTTTGATCCCTTCTGAATTTATAAATATCCCATATCATTGTAAAAATAAAACCAATAATAGTAGCTATAGTTCCACTTATAAATCCAGACAACCACTGACCACTTTTAAAATCAACCATTAGTTCACCTCCTATCACCAAAGAGAACGGCGTATAACGTCCCGCAGCTTCGCGACGTCTCATTGTTGCTTCTCTATTTTACCTATCCTCCTGAATTTCATAAATCAACGCGTAATCCTGCCCTTCCTCTGTAACTAGATGTCGCTAAGTTGCTGTTAGATGAAGTTCCGTGTAATTAGTTTAAAATGGCACATCAAGTTCTTCTTCAGTTGCTGCAACTTCTTCATTAAAGTTTACCTGACTATCATCTTTATTATCAATATTATCATTTAATTTTTCAGTTTCTTTTTGCTTTTGCTCATCAAAAGGAATTTCAACTACAATAGATCTTTCACTTTTTATTCCTTTTCCATATACTAATGTGTGTAAAAATTGAAGATTAGGAATTAAATCAATATGCTCTGAGCTATAAACACTAGATAAATATTTTAAACTAGTTTGATCTACTAAAGAAAAAGTTAAATATGTATTACATTGTGAAAGAATTGTTTTGCTTACAAGAGCAGTTCTTTGAGAAATAATTAATAACCCTACACCATATTTTCTTCCTTGAAGTGCAATTTGAGATATTTTATTAATAATTAAATTAGTATCAGCTTTATCATAACCAAATACATTAGTTTCTGGAATAACAGTATGAGCTTCTTCTAGAACTACTAAGATTTCTCGTGCCTTTCTATTCCTTCTCGCCCAACTGAAAATTTCTGATAAATATAATTCAGTAGCCCGAAGCATTGCTCTACTTGTTGCTATATTAGGCAATTCAAATATACCTAATCCTGCTCCATCATCTTCTAAAAAATTTTTGACTTTTTTCTTTATTTCAGGAGTAATAGTATCTATAAATTCTTTAAATTTCTTTTTTTCATCTTCCGCCCCATATTTACCTGTTTCAATCTTAAAAATCAATTCTTCAATTTTTTTACTATCTTCTTCTCCTAAACTTAATTCTACAGGATTATATTCTTCTAGTCTAGCTTTATAATCTCCAGTAAAATCAACACAAAATATTTTTTTACCATTTTCTAACCCATACTTAATAATATCAAATGCCATCTCTGTTTTTCCTGTTCCAGTTACTCCTAAAATCGCTGTATGATATTCTAACAAATAATCAAAATCTGCTACTACATCAATATTTGAATTAGGTAACTTACCTAATATAAGTTCTTCTTCATTTTCTTTAGAGTCTTTTATATCTTCTGAGGTTAAAAACACAGGTGTATTCATATTAGGAACCCAGGGATATTTAATAAATCCTTTTTCTGAATCAATTTCCCCCAATTGTGTAGCAGTAATTATATGAGTTCCACGTGGATTGCTTGAAAACTTTTCTTCAGTTGTATAAACATCTAATATTTGATAATAAATATTTTCACCATCTTGTTTGCAAAATACTATAAGACCTTCTTTAAGATTTTTATTACATGATATTTCAAATTTAATATGTGATATATTTGAATTTTCTACTATAAACCCAATAAGTTCTGCTTCAATTTCAATATTCATATTATCTCTAATTAATTTTGATCTATTAAATTCCCTATTAGAATTATATACACAAAATTTATTTAATTTGTTATCCAACTCAGTTTCCATTTCTAAACATAATCCAGTACCTATAATATCTTGATCAATGATTTGAGTAAATAATGGTATCACATAAACATTTTTGGCATCTGTTAACATAGCTATATTTACATCTTCTACATTCCAATTATCTATAGAATCTATTGAAGCTCTTATAATATTAGGGCTATCTATCCGTTGAATCTTACCAACTATTTCTGTAGAGTCACTTTTTATTTCTCTCACTTTATTTTTTATTTTGAAAAATAATTCAACTGGTTTAATAACAACTAATAAAATCCAAATAAATCCTAAAATCAATATATCTATTAATTTATTTTGATGAAAACCTAAAATACTTATTAATACTGGTGAAGTAAATATCAATTCACCTTTTCCCAAATTAGTGCTTAATAAATAACAAGTTTTATTAAGTGATGATCTTTCATTATGTCTTTTCTTCATTATTATTGCAATTGAAGAGGAAATTAAGATTATTAAATTAACTCCAATAGAAAACCATCTAAAAATATTAATTTGAAGAGAAAAACTATTAACACTAGATAAATCTAAAGACCATAATAATAATATAACTGAAAGAGAAGTAGCTAATGAATCACTAGGTTTAGAAAAGAAAGGTGCAGAAAATAATCTGAATGCCAAATAGCCTGTACTACTTATTAACCACAAATCTTTTCCGCCACCTCCAGGTAACCATCCCCCTATAAAAAAACCACTTAAAAAATATAGAAATACTATATATAATATTAAAACATAAAGTCTCTCTTTTATATTTAAATAATTTCTTTTCTCCATTTTATCCCACCTTAATAAAATAATATAAGGAATTTCATCTGTAGGGTCGAAGCTGGTGCTTTAATTTAGATTAACATTTATCTATATTAAATTCCCAAACTCCGCCTCTGCAAACCATGCGTACGGTTATCCCGTACACGGCTTTCCTATTAACTTCGTCTTAAATCCTATAAGTATTCACTTTTTAGATTTAAT